>CAYMDU010000062.1:0-10255 GCA_964389495.1 uncultured Eubacteriales bacterium | reverse complement strand
ATAGGCCAGTTTGGCACGGGAAATGTGCTCCTTGTCGGTGACAGGACGCATAACAGAGCCAACAGTCAGGCAGTTGAAATAGTCGTCCACAAAAATCAGCACGCCCAAACAGATGGTGGCCAGTTGAGCACCGACACGGGATTTAATGTGGGAAGTTGCCCAGCGGCCGAACGCGGCGGAACCGCCGGCGGCATTCATCATGGCAACCATGGCACCAAGCATAACGAGAAACAGCAAAATACCGACATTGTAACTGTCGGACAGGCTGCCCACAAAGCCGTCCACAATCACATGACTGACGGTGCCTTCAAATCCGAAATTGGCATACATCAATCCACCGGCCACAATGCCGATGAACAGAGAAGAGTACACCTCTTTGGTGATGAGTGCCAGCACAATGGCAATCACCGGCGGCAGCAACGACCAAAAGGTGGCATAGGCCGGAATATCGGTTTGAATAACCCCCAGTGCCGTTTCCAAATGTTCGTCGAACTGCGGATCGTCCGCGAGGTTGTCGGCATAGGCGTCCACATAGGCCTGTGCCGAATCGTAATCCGACAAGTCGTAACTTGTGTCACCCACTGTGAACGGTTGCGCAGTGGTGACCGTGTCGGCCGTTCCGGAAGCGGAAAGACCGGTTGCCGTGAGCACAAACACCAGTACACACAGTACCAGCGCCACGACAAAGCGTGATAGCTTTTTGTTTCGTTTCATTCCTCTAACATCCTTTCCGTTGTAGGCGAATCCTCATGATGAGCAATATGCCTGTATGGAATATCCTTTTTAGACAATATCATATTTGGCTGAATTTGTCAAACTATATCATTCATCGCACCGTTTAGCAGGGTATGATTTGCGCTTTTTAATCGGGTGCCGGATAACCGTTTTTCATTTCTCCGGTGCCATCTTTCTGGTGCCGGATATACTGAATGATTGAAAACGGTATATCGCAGTTTTGCTAATTTGTCAACTTGTCGGCTCGGTTAAACACACTTGGGGCACCTGCGCTGTTGCAGGTGCCCCAAGCGGGAGTTTCGTTATGCGGCGACGCCGTTACTTTTTATATCCGTTGGGATTGTTTGATTGCCATTTCCAGGCATCGCGGCACATATCGTCCAACCCGAATTGTGCTTCCCAGCCGAGCAGCTGTTTGGCTTTGGCCGGGTTGGAATAGCAGGTGCCGATGTCGCCCGCGCGGCGGGGGGCAATCACATAGGGAACCTTTACACCGTTTACACGCTCAAAGGTGTTCACCAAATCCAGCACGCTGTATCCGGTGCCGGTGCCCAGGTTGATGGCTTCCACACCGGTGTGTTTGCGTGCGTAATTCACCGCGCAAACATGGCCGCGTGCCAAGTCGACCACATGGATAAAGTCGCGTACGCCGGTGCCGTCTGGAGTGTCGTAATCGTTGCCGAATACCGACAGCTTTTCACGTTTGCCGATGGCCACTTGCGATACATAGGGCATCAGGTTGTTTGGAATGCCGTTGGGGTCTTCGCCGATGCGGCCGCTTTCGTGGGCGCCGATGGGATTGAAATAGCGAAGCAGTACCACCGACCACGCCGGATCGGATACGCACAGGTCTTGCAAAATGCACTCAATCATAAACTTGGTGCGGCCGTAGGGATTGGTGACAGCGCCCACCGGCATGGCTTCATCGAGAGGCGAGGGGTTGTTCATGCCGTATACGGTGGCAGAGGAGCTGAACACCATGCGTTTGCAGTTGAATTCCCGCATAATCGAGCACAGCACCAGTGTGCCGTTCACATTGTTGTCGAAATATTCCAGCGGCTTTTGCACCGATTCGCCCACGGCTTTCAGGCCGGCAAAATGAATAACGGTGTCGATTTCGTTTTCACGGAAAATACGACGCAAGCCTTCGGCATCGCGGATGTCGCACTCGTAGAACGGGAAATCTTTGCCGGACAATTCGTGTACTCGCGCCAGTGCTTCGGCGTCGGAATTATAAAAATTGTCCAGCACCACAATATCGTGGCCGGATTTGAGCAGTTCGATGCAAGTGTGGCTGCCGATATAGCCGCAACCGCCGGTAATTAGGATTGACATTATGGGTTCCTCCTTGTATACTATACTTATAGCTACATTTTACCACAGTTTTTCTATTTTGCAACAGGAAAAATCGGTTTATACAAATGGCCGGCCGAAATTGCAAAAAATAGGCCAAAAAGGCGATTGCTGTGCAAAACGAACTGCGCTATGATAGCTATAATAAACAATCAAAGAAAGAGGGAGTCTTTGTATGAAACCGACATTGGTTATCATGGCTGCCGGTATGGGCAGCCGCTTTGGTGGCTTAAAACAGCTGACACCGGTTGGCCCGAACGGCCAAATGATTATCGACTATTCTATTTACGATGCGATGCAAGCCGGCTTTGGCAAAGTCGTGTTCATTATCAAGCACGAGATCGAAGCGGATTTCCGCAAGCTGATCGGTGATCGTGTGGCACAAAAAATCCCCGTGGAATATGTGTTTCAGGAATTAGATCGCTTGCCGGAAGGCTACGCGGTGCCGGAAGGCCGCCGCAAGCCTTGGGGCACCACGCACGCGATTTTGTGCTGCCGCGATGTGGTGAAGGAACCGTTTATGGTAATTAATGCCGACGATTTTTACGGTGCCGAATGTTTCCGCGTGTTGGCCAACTTCCTGTCCAATCCGCCGCAGGGCGACCGGATGCAGTTTGCCATGGCAGCCTATGTGCTGGAAAACACCCTCACGGAAAACGGGTATGTGTCTCGCGGCATTTGCGAAGTCAGTGACGAAGGCAAGCTAACGGGTGTAACCGAACGCACCCACATTGAACTTGTGAACGGCAAGCCGATGTTCACCGAAGATGAAGGTGCCACCTATGAACCGTTGTCTGCCGGGTGCCCGGTTTCCATGAATGCGTGGGCATTTCCGGCCGGTATGCTCAATTGTTTAGACGGCAAATTCCGTCAGTTCCTGGACACCACCGCCAAGGCCAACCCGCTCAAATCGGAGTGCTACATTCCGGTTGTGGTTAACGACATGGTGGAAGCCGGCGAAGCCGAAGTAACGGTGTTGCACACTGCCGACCGTTGGTATGGCATGACCTATGCTGCCGATAAAGAAGAAGTTTCGCAGGCAATCGCCCGCATGACACAGCAGGGAATCTACCCTGCGGAAATGTGAGGGTTTGCATGACAATGGTAGATATTGCTAAGCAGTTTGCGCTTGACCGTGAACCGCTGTCTGCCGAGCCGTATGGCTGCGGGCATATTAACGACACCTATTGTGTTACCGCCGCAGATAAGCGCTATATTTTGCAGCGCATCAACAACCATGTTTTTCCCGATGTGGCCGGTTTGATGGATAATATTCAGCGCGTGACCGCTATGTTGCGTGAACAGGTGTTGGCCGCGGGCGGCGATCCCGACCGTGAATGTTTGCAAATTATTCCCACGAAAGACGGTAAGCCGTACCTTGAACACGAAGGAAGCTACTACCGGATGTATGTGTTTGTAGAGCACACATTATCGTTGCAAACAGTGGAAGACCCGATTCATTTCTACTATTCCGCTGTGGCGTTCGGCCGCTTTCAGAAGCAACTGGCCGATTTTCCCGCCGATACCTTGTGCGAGGTAATTCCCAATTTCCACAACACGGCTTCTCGCTATGCTGCTTTTGAGGAAGCGGTTGCCCGTGATGCCAAAGGCCGTGCTGCCGAAGTGGCAGAAGAAATCCGGTTTGTGCGGGAACGCCGTGCCGATACCGAAAAAGTTACGGCACTGTTGGCTTCGGGCCAGTTGCCGTTGCGTGTAACTCACAACGACACAAAGCTGAACAATGTACTGCTGGATGAGACCACGGGGAAACCCATGGCTGTGATCGATTTGGACACGGTGATGCCCGGTTCGGCACTGTACGATTTCGGCGACAGCATCCGTTTTGGGTCCAATCCTGCCGCCGAAGACGAAAAAGATTTGTCGCGTGTGTATTGCCGCGTGGATTTGTTTGAGCAATTTACCAAAGGCTATTTGGAAGCATGCGGCGACAGTCTCACGGCACTGGAAAAAGAACTGTTGCCGTTTGGTGGGTATTTGATGACACTGGAATGTGGTATTCGTTTCCTCACCGACTATCTGGATGGCGACACCTATTTTAAAATTCATTATCCGGAACAAAACCTGGATCGCTGCCATACGCAATTTAAACTGGCGGCCGACATTATGGACAAGCTGGACGAGCTGAAAGCGATTGTCCGCAAATACGACAACTGATACGGTACAGAAAATCCCACCGCAGAATGTTTCTGCGGTGGGATTTTTCTGCGTTGGGATGGTTATCGGGCGCGCAACGAAAGAAAATTCACAACCCAGTATTTGGTGTAGTCGTAGAGGGTATCCAGCGTTTGGTCGGTGTATCCGCGGCAGTATTTAACATATTCACAAAAAAGGCCTTCAAGGAATACGGTTAAATCCAGCTCAAGATAGGTTCTGTTTTGAATACGACTGTCTTTTCGGCACAGCTCCGACAACTTTTCCGACGCGATTGCCGCCAGCTTTTTGGCGGTGAACAGAAAATCGTTGGAGCGGCAAAGCAGTTGGTAATTCTCATTGTTTTTTTGTATAAATTCAAAAATCGAATCGATGAAGTGCATAATGTCCTGCGATTCAATCAGGCGTGTATTATCAAAGAAAGTATCAATCAGTTCGTTTTCGTAATCTTCTGCTACGCCGTAGATGTCGTCGTAATGCGAATAAAAGGTTCCGCGGCTGATATCGGCGCGCATGCACAGTTCACTCACAGAAATTTTATCCAGTTCTTTTTTCTCTGACAGCATTTCGGCAAACACGGTTTTAATTAGTTTTCTGGTTTTTCGTGAAGAGCTGTTCAGGTTTCGCACTTTCACCGATTGTTTCCTCCTTTTCATTTGCACAACTTTTGAAATCCTGTTTAAATATTAACAGGGGGAACAGAATTGCTCTTTTCTATTGGCACCCAATGTATTATAATTCAACACAGTTTAAATGTCAACAGTGTTAAAAAAGAAAGGAGACATGGTGATGGTGGCATGCGAAACGGCTGTGAAGGAAACCGAAGCATCGGTAATCGAAACCGTGAGCTTGACCAGAGATTACGGTTTCGGCAGAGGGGTGTTCGATGTCAACCTTCATGTTAACAGGGGAGAGGTATTTGGGTTCTTAGGGCCAAACGGCGCGGGAAAATCCACAACCATCCGGCACTTGATGGGATTTTCCAAGCCCGATTCGGGTTGCACAAAAATTTTCGGAATGGAAACATTTGAAAACTACAACCGAATACTCGACCGCGTGGGATATATTCCCGGCGAAATCGCGTTGCCTGCCGGATTAACGGGATGGCAATTTATTGGCATGATGCAAGATATGCAGAAAATTCACAATCGGCAGCGGTTGAACGAGATGCTGGAATTGTTTGAATTGGATGATACTGTCTTGCACGGTGAAACCAAGCGCATGAGTCTTGGCGTTAAGCGAAAGTTGGCAGTGGTTACCGCGTTCATGTCCGACCCCGATGTGTTAATTTTGGATGAACCTACCAGCGGGTTGGACCCGGTGATGCAAAAAGCATTTATCGAATTGATACATCGTGAAAAGGAGCGGGGCAAAACAATTTTGCTGTCCAGCCACATTTTTTCGGAAATCGATTCCACTTGCGATCGGATAGCCATTATCAAAGACGGAAAAATTGTGTCGGAATTTGTGGCAAACGATTTAAAACACGCTTCGCGCAAATATTATACCATTCATTTTGATACGGAACAGGGAACACGGGAGTTCTTGAAGGCAAGTGCGGCTATTTCGTCGTTTTCCTTGTTGAGTGAAAACGGAAATCGGGTGGAGATGTCCATTGAAGACAGCGACTTAAACGAGTTGATTGTGTTACTGTCGCAGTTGCCTGTGCAGTTGTTCAGCAACCGAAAGGAAACCTTGGAAAACTACTTCATGAAGTTTTATCGCGAGGATAAAGAATTCGGAGGTGCGCTGAAATGAGTGTTATCGAAATGAGCCGATTAACCAAGGATTATGGCAACGGGCGTGGCGTGTTTGATTTGAATTTGGCCATTCAAGCGGGCGAAATGATGGGATATGTCGGCACCAACGGAAGCGGGAAAACCACAACCATTCGCCACATTATGGGCTTTTTAAAGCCAACGGACGGTTCGGTTACCGTGAACGGGTTGTCCTCGTGGAAAAATTCCAGTGAAGTGGTGCGGCAAATCGGATATGTGCCCGGTGAAATTGCGTTTCCCGATTTAAAAACCGGCATTGAATTTTTGAAGTGTCAGGCGGATTTTTTGGGATTGCACGATATGGCCTATGCCAATCGGTTAATTGAGCAACTTCAACTGGACCCGCGTGCGAATTTGAAGCGAATGAGCAAAGGAATGAAGCAGAAAACGGCACTGGTAGCGGCGCTGATGGGCGATGCCCCCATTATTTTGTTGGACGAACCGACCACGGGCTTGGATCCTCTGATGCGGGAAACTTTTTTGGAGATTATCGAAGAAGAACACCAAAAGGGGAAAACCGTTTTTATGAGCAGTCACAGTTTTGAAGAATTGGAAAAAACCTGTGATAAGGTAGCGCTCATCAACAACGGGCATATTGTGGATATTTGTGATATGAATACCATACGCCACCGTGCCGTTAAGGAATTCAAAATTGAGTTTACCACCTATGAAGATTATCAGCGTTTTTTAAATGAGAGGTACGAGAAAATTCGTTTGCAAGAGCAGTATTATCAGGCAACCATTCGCATTCGTGCCGACGAAACAGCTGCTTTGCTAGGCGTTTTAAAGAACTACCGGGTAAAGTTTATTTCGGAACTTCCGTATACACTGGAAATCCATTTTAATAACATTTTGTTTTCCGAACAACAAAAAGGAGTCGGTGATAGTCATGTTCAGTAAAGCACTATTCAAACAATCCTGCAAAGCCAACGGTACCATGTGGGGGATTATTACCTTTGCGGTTTGCTTTATGTTGGCCTGCGTTATGCTGATATCCGGCAACGGCAATATCGGTGAAGTGAAAAATTCCATACAAGATACCATCATCACCAAAGAAATTGATGCGCAACTGGAACAACGCGCGTTGTCATACTATACAACGGCCGAAAACGGGTTGGAACAGTTCGATTCGCTTTTTGCAGAGAATGTCAGTGATACCGTAACCTATCTCACCTGGTTTGCGAAAATGCCGTCACAATCTGAACTCGGCGAAACGGCAGCGTATGCGGCGGCCGTTAAAAAATGGCAGGAGGCCAAGCCGGTGCTGTCCACCGAAGCGGGCAATCAGTTTGCCGAAGTAGTGGAAGAATGGGTAAACGCCGCTTCCGCACAAGCCGATTTCCCCCAAAGCAGTGATTACATGGTGGCTGTGAAAGCGTGGCAATCGGAATCCCCCGCCACACAGGAAAACGCCGTGACTGTGGCCTATACAGCAGCCTGCGATGCGTTGCAAACCTATCTTAACCAAAAGGCCGCCGCTGCCGGTTACAAGGCCGACTCTGACGAGGCGCAAGAATTGCTTGGCAGCGTGATGTACACATTAAATCCCAATGGTACATTCAATGAGTTTTATGAGAAGTGTGGCGAAAAAGCACCTGCCGACTATGAGATTACACCACTGATTACACACCTTGGTAAGCAAGACATGGCTGCCTATTTGGTTTCGGAAGAACGTACAACCTACCGCCAAGAAAGAGCGGAGCAGTGTGCGGTTGTATTTTTGGCGGGAAATATGACCCAAGACAAAGCGGTGGATGCCATGATGACAGCTCTTTCCGATTACGGTGTTACCAAAGAAAAGTACGAATCTTTCGGCTACGGTTATGACTCGGTGAAACACATGGCCAACACCGCCGTGGTGACCTACCAAGGCCGGTTGGACTACGAAATGGAAGAATTGAACAAGCAGTTGGAAAACGGCGATTTGGCCGATGAAAGCGCCTATGTGTCCGCCGTAGCGGCAACAAAGGAAAAACTGGCATCCTCAATTTCCGCCAGTTTTCTGTCCACCTTGCCTCAGCAGGTGTCGGAAGCATTGGAAGAAATCGGCCAGGCCGATTTGTACATGCTGATTGTCGGTTCCATTTTCTACAAGTTGGCCGGGTTGTTGTTGCCCATCATCTATATGATTATGGTATCGAACAACCTCATTGCCGGCCAGGTAGACAGCGGTTCCATGGCGTATGTGCTGTCCACATCCACCAAGCGGAGCACAGTCGCTTTCACGCAAGCGCTCTATCTTATCGGTTCGTTGCTGGCCATGTTCGGTTTAACAACTGCCACGGGATGTGTGTGTCTTTCCTTGTTAACCGAAGAAGTGGAACTCACCTATGGAAATTTGGTGCTGTTCAATGTTGGTGCCTTTTTGGTGCTGCTGGCTTTGTCGGGACTGTGTTTTTTCACTTCGTGCCTGTTCGACAGAAGCAAACGGTCGATGGCCATTGGCGGCGGCCTTTCGATTTTCGCTTTGGTTGCCGCCATGCTGGGCCTGTTCGGGAGCCCGGTGATTCCTTCGGTGGTGCGCTTGGATTCGTTAAACAATTTCAACCGCGTAACCATTATTTCTCTGTTTGATGTGATTTCCATTATCGACGGAACCGATGCGTTTATTTGGAAATTCGTGATTTTGGGCGTGATGGGTCTTGTCGGGTACATGGCCGGTGCTGCCCGCTTTATCAAGAAAGATCTTCCGCTGTAAGCCCAAACCAATGCAAAAAGGAACAACGGTATAGATGAAAAAACGGCGGCTTTGAGGGTTTCTCAAAGCCGCCGTTGCATGGGGCCTGTTGACGGAAAACTGTTGCAAGGCCGCTTTTCCATTTGATGGTATAGTCCCACTCGGAACGCTCGTACATATTGTCTGCTACTTTATTTTCCACGGCAATAGTGTTGGTCGCAATCATATTGGCCATCAGTAAATTTCAGCCCCACACAGCAGTTATCAAAGGTATTCACAGAAAATCCACTTTTTCATAGGATTTAGCTCCATTGATGATATGGAAGTAATGTAAGCGAGGGTTTGTTTTAAGTGTGGGAAATTCCTCTTACCTTTTTTCAAGCGTCAATCGTTGGACATGTACCGATTGAATCTCAAAGTGAATCTAATAAGGCAGTAGCACAGCGAATGCCGTCCACAGCTGCCGAAGTGATACCACCGGCATAACCGGCGCCTTCGCCGCAGGGGAAAACGCCTCGCACAGCGCATTGGCATTGTTCATTGCGCGGTATACGCACCGGAGAGGAACTGCGCGATTCCACGCCGGTGAGCACGGCATCGTAACGGTCAAAGCCGCGCAAGCGCTGCCCCAACTGCGGCAAGGCCAGCTTCAGCGATTGTGTCACAAAAGGTGGCAGGCATTCGCGCAAATCGGTGAGGGTTACGCCGGGGCGGTAGGACGGTTCCACCTCGCCCAGCTGACGGCTGGCGCGATCGGCCAAAAAGTCACCCACCAACTGCACCGGCGCGCGGTATTCGCCGCCCCCCAGACGAAAAGCGGCGCGCTCTAATTGCCGCTGTAAGTCCATGCCGGCCAAAGGATGCGCGGTTGGCAAGTCGGTGGGGGCCACCCCCACCAGCAAGGCCGCATTGGAGTTGCGGGCGTTGCGCGCAAAAACGCTCATGCCGTTCACGGCAACGCCGCCATCTTCAGAAGCGGCGGCAATCACTTCGCCGCCGGGACACATGCAAAAAGTATACACCCCTTTGCCGTTTGGCAGGGGAACATTCAGTTTGTAATCGGCGGCGCCCAGCGCCGGATGGCCGGCGGCATCGCCATACTGACTGCGATCAATCATAACACGCGGATGTTCAATACGAACGCCCACGGCAAAGGGCTTTTGCTCCATTGGCAAAGCGGATTCGTGCAACATGGTGAGTGTATCGCGTGCGCTGTGACCGATGGCCAAAATCAGGTGTGAGCAGGGAAGTGTATGTGTGCCTTGCGCATCGGTTAGTTCAATGCCAACCAACGCCTCGTTTTCCACGCACAAGCCGGTGAATTGCGTTCCAAAGCGCACTTCGCCGCCGCTATCGATAATCGCATGCCGCAATCCGCGCACAGCTGCACACAAGCGGTCGGTGCCGACATGCGGTTTGGCTTGCCACAAAATTTCTTCGGGGGCACCGGCGGCAACCAATTCTTCCAGAACCAGCCGGCAACGCGGGTCGTGAATACCGGTATTCAGCTTGCCGTCGGAAAAGGTGCCGGCACCGCCTT
>CAYMDU010000061.1:0-10527 GCA_964389495.1 uncultured Eubacteriales bacterium | reverse complement strand
ATAACGGTTTGTATCGGCAGCTCCTGCCATATTAAGGGTTCACGCCAGGTGGTGGAACAGTTGCAATATTTGATTGCCGAAAACGGCTTGGGCGACAAAGTGGATTTGGGCGGCACGTTCTGCATGGGTCAATGCCAGCAGGGCGTGTGTGTCACGGTGGACGGCGAATTCCATTCGGTCACACCCGACACCGTCGATGAATTCTTCGCAGCCAATGTAAAAGGACGGGTATAAACGCATGATCATTCAGGTTTGTGTCGGCAGCTCGTGCCATTTGAAAGGCTCACCTGAAATTGTGGCGTTGTTTCAAAAGGCTGTTCAGGACTATCATTTGGAAGATGAAATCACGCTGGCAGGGAGTTTTTGCATCGGAAAATGCAACCGCGTCGGCGTGACGGTACAGGTGGATGACGACATTCACACCGGTATCAACAAGGAAAACTTCAAAGAATTTTTCACCGATAAGGTGCTTGGCAAACTACACGGAAAAGGAGAGTAACGGGCCATGCCGAATTGCTTGACGCTGAAAAAATCCAACTGCAAAAATTGCTACAAGTGTATCCGGCATTGCCCCGTGAAAGCCATTCGCTTTTCCGGCAATCAGGCGCACATCATCGGAAACGAATGTATTTTGTGCGGCCAGTGCTTTGTGGTGTGTCCCCAAAATGCCAAGGAAATTGTGGACGGAACGGAAAAGGTGCGTGTTTTGCTGCAAAGCGGCGCGCCGGTGATTGTGAGTTTGGCACCGTCTTTCATTGCCAACTATCCCGGCGTGGGCATTGAATCCATGCGCCGCGCCATTCAAAAACTGGGCTTTTACGATGTGGAAGAAACCGCACAGGGCGCCACCATGGTAAAAACGGAATACGAACGGATGTTGCGAGAGGAAGACCGCGACATTGTGATCACCTCCTGTTGCCATGCCATCAATTTGCTGATTCAAAAGCACTATCCGGCGGCTCTTCCGTTTTTGGCGGATGTCATGTCGCCCATGCAGGTGCACTGTCAAGACATTAAGCGCCGCCACCCCGATGCCAAAACGGTTTTCATCGGGCCGTGCGTGGCCAAAAAGGACGAAGCGGAGCACTACGAAGGCATTGTGGATGCGGTTCTCACATTTGAAGAACTCACCAACTGGCTGAAAGCGGAACGCATTGAGCCGGAAAAAGTTACAGACAGCGAAGAACACAGCCGGGCCCGCTTTTTCCCCACCACCGGCGGTGTGCTGAAAACCATGGCGCAGGAACGCACCGACTACACCTATTTGGCGTTGGACGGTGTGGAAAACTGCATTGCCGCGTTAAAGAACATCGAAAACGGCACATTGCACCACTGCTTCATTGAAATGTCGGCATGCGTCGGCAGCTGCATCGGCGGCCCGGTCATGGAAAAATACCATCACTCGTCGCCGGTCACAGACTATGTGGCGGTGTCCACCTATGCGGGCAGCAAAGATTTCGAAGTAAGGCAGCCCCGGCCGGACGAAGTGCGCAAGAAATTCGAATTCATCGAGCATCGGCTGGCCCAGCCGTCGGAAACGGAAATCAGCACCATTTTGCGGCAAATGGGCAAATTCAAACCGTCGCAGGAACTCAACTGCGGTTCTTGCGGGTACAACACCTGCCGCGAAAAGGCCATCGCCATTGCCCAGGGCAAGGCGGAAATTTCCATGTGCTTGCCCTATTTGAAAGACAAAGCCGAAAGCTTTTCCGACACGGTGGTGAAAAACACGCCCAATGGGTTGATTGTTCTCAACGAACAGTTGGAAGTGCAACAGATTAACGATGCGGCACGCCGCATCATGAACATTCGATCGGCTTCCGATGTGCTGGGCGATCAAGTGGTTCGCATTTTGGACCCCCGCGTGTTTTTGGAAGTGCTGAACAGCGGGCGCGATGTGCGTGAGCAGCGCGTGTACTTGGCGGAATACAAACGGTATGTGGAGCAAACCGTGGTGTATGACCGCGAATCCCATTTGCTGATTGGCATTATGCGCGATATCACCGACGAAGAGCAGCAGCGCGCCAAAAAAGAAGATATCAGCCGCCAAACCGTGGAAGTGGCCGACCGCGTTGTGGATAAGCAAATGCGCATTGTGCAGGAAATTGCTTCGCTTCTCGGCGAAACCGCGGCCGAAACCAAAATCGCGCTCAGCAAGTTGAAGGAGTCGATTGCCGATGAATGATTTGTGCGCGGATATCGGCTACAAAAGCATTAACCATGTCGGCGAACAGCTGTGCGGTGACCATGTTGACATTGTGGAGCCAAGCGAAAATTCCATGGTGATTGTGCTGTCCGACGGATTGGGCAGCGGCGTGAAAGCCAGCATTTTGTCCACGCTGACTTCCAAAATCATTTCCACCATGTTGGCCGAAGGAATGCCGTTGGAAGAATGTGTTTCCACCATCGCCGCCACCTTGCCGGTGTGCTCGGTGCGCGGTGTGGCCTATTCCACCTTCACCATTATCCATCTCATCAACAATCAAACCGCCGAGGTCATTCAATACGACAATCCGCCGGTGATTTTGTTGCGCGATGAAAAAAGCTATGACTACCCGCAAACCGAAATGAATATCGGCGGTAAAACCATTTACAAATCGGTAATTTCGTTGCGGGAAAACGATGTGTTTGTGGCCATGAGCGACGGCTGTCCCCATGCCGGCATCGGCACAGCGTACAATTTCGGGTGGAAGCGCGAAGACATCATTTCCTTTTTGGAAACCGTGGCCCCCGCCGGCTACACCGCCAAAACGCTGTCTACCATGCTGATTGACGAATGTGAAAAGCTCTATGGCGGCAAGCCCGGCGATGATGCCACCGCCTGCATTGTGCGGGTGCGTCGGCGTGAACCGATGAACATCCTGTTTGGACCGCCTTCCAACCGCGACGATGCCAACCGCATGATGGCTCTCTTTTTCTCCAAAGAGGGAAAGCACATCATCTGCGGCGGAACCACTTCGTCGATTGCAGCCAAATATTTGAACAAACCTCTCAAAGCCAGTCTGAATTTCGACGGTGATGTGCCGCCGACAGCGGAAATCGAAGGGGTGGATTTGGTCACCGAAGGCGTGATCACGGTCAACAAGGTGCTGGAATACGCACGCGATTACTTGGGTGAAAACAAGTATTACGAACATTGGAGCTTCAAGCACGACGGGGCTTCCCTGATCAGCCGCTTGCTGTTCGAAGAAGCCACCGACATCAATTTCTATGTGGGGCGTGCAATCAATCCGGCACATCAAAACCCGGATTTGCCAATCAATTTCAACATTAAAATGAACTTGGTGGAGGAGCTTTCTCACTGCTTGAAAGACATGGGAAAGCGGATTAAGGTTAGCTATTTCTAAGGAGAAGATTGAGATGAGAAAGTTTGATACCAAGGTTCAACACCTGAAATACAAAGTGCTGCGCGAAGTGGCGCGAATGGCGTGGAACGACACGCTGTTGCAACATGTGTTGGATATTCCCCAAATGATTGTGCCGGGAAAAACCTCCACCATGCGCTGTTGCGTGTACAAGGAACGCGCCATTTTGGCCGAACGGGTCAAAATCGCCATGGGTGGCGATAAAGAGAATCCCAATGTGATTGAGGTTATTGATATTGCCTGCGACGAATGTCCGGCAGCCGGTTATGAAGTAACGGATTCCTGCCGCGGCTGTTTGGCCCATCGCTGCGAAGATGTGTGCAAACGCGGTGCCATTTCGTTCGACCACAACCATGTGGCCCACATTGACAAATCCAAATGTGTGGAATGTGGCCAGTGCGCCAAAGTGTGCCCGTATTCCGCCATTATCAATCGCAAACGCCCCTGCCAGGTGGCATGCAAGGTAAAAGCCATTTCCATCAACGAAGACAACGCGGCTGCCATCGATAACAGCGCCTGTATTCAGTGCGGTGCCTGCGTGTATCAGTGTCCGTTTGGTGCCATCAGCGACAAGTCCTACATTCTCAATGTGATTGACTTGATTAAAAAGAGCAACGGCAACCAAAAGTACAAAGTCTATGCGTTGGTAGCGCCGTCAATTTCCAGCCAATTCACCTATGCCAAATTGGGGCAGGTGGTAACCGGCCTCAAAGAATTGGGCTTCTACACCGTGATTGAAGCGGCACTCGGTGCCGATATGGTGGCTCAATCCGAATCGAAAGAGTTGGTAGAAAAGGGCTTTTTAACCAGTTCCTGTTGTCCGGCGTTTGTGCAATACATTCGCACGGCGTTCCCCGATTTGTTACCGTTTGTGTCGCACAATCTGTCGCCCATGGCCACCTTGGCCAAGTACATTAAGTCAACCGACGAAACGGCGCGGGTGGTGTTTATCGGGCCGTGTACCGCCAAAAAAGCCGAAGCGCAACTGGACGCGGTGAAACCCTATGTCGATGCGGTATTGACTTTTGAAGAACTGCAAGCCTTGTATGACAGCAAAGAGGTGGACATCACCACCCTGAAAGAAGGCTATCTGGACAATGCTTCCTACTTCGGAAGAATTTTTGCGCGTTCCGGCGGCTTGTCGGATGCTGTGGCGCAGGGCCTGAAAGAACAAAATCTGGAATTCGACTTGAAAGCGCTTCCGTGTGACGGCATTGAGGCTTGCCGCATGGCCTTGCTGAAAAAAAGCAAAAATGTGCTGGATGCCAATTTCATCGAAGGCATGGCGTGCGTCGGCGGGTGTATCGGCGGTGCCGGTTGCCTGACCCACGGCGAAAAGAACAAAGCACAGGTGGACGAATACGGCCGCGAAGCTTTGGAAAAAACCATCGGCGATGCGGTGTCCGTGCTGAAATAACCCCAAAAACAGCCGAGGTATCTGAAAAGATGCCTCGGCTGTTTTAAAAATCGGCCCGCTCAACGGGTAATCGTGCAGGGAAATTGGTATTCGTATTGAAATTTTCAAATGTTTGTGGTACAATAGGATAAATTCAAGGAGGTGCACCATGCTTCGTTTTGTCACACATAGCGTCGCGGAAACCGAAGCGTTGGGGAGCCGGGTGGCTTCTTGCTGTCGGGCGGGCACCGTGGTTGCCTTTTTCGGCGGCTTGGGCATGGGAAAAACCGCGTTTGTGCGGGGCATGGCCCGGTGCTTGGCACCGCAAGCGGAAGTGTCCAGCCCCACCTTTGCCTTGGTGAACGAATATGGCGGCACGCCGCCGTTGATTCATTTCGATATGTATCGCATTACCGGATGGGACGATCTAGACACCACCGGTTTTTTCGAGTATTTGGAGTCCGGTGCCGTGCTGGCTGTGGAGTGGAGCGAAAATGTGGAAGCGGCTTTGCCGCCCGATGCCGTTCGCGTCACCTTTGAACGGCTTTCCGAACAAGAACGTGCCATCACCGTGGAGGGCTTGCAACTGTGAAAACTTTGCCTGAAAAGTACAACCTGCTGGCCGTGGAATCGTCTGCCGGCCCAGCTTCCTGTGCGGTGTTGCATGTGGAAGGCGGCCGCCAAACATTGCTGTGTGCCGCGTCGGTAAACACGCGCCTCACGCACAGCCAAACGCTTCTGCCCATGATCAACGACATGTTGCGCAATGCCGGCTTGGCCTTTGGCGATATACACGCCCTGGCTGTGGCCGTAGGGCCGGGGTCGTTCACCGGTGTGCGCATCGGTGTGGCCGCCGTGAAAGGGCTGGCGTTTCCGGGCGATTTGCCCTGCGTGCCGGTTTCCACTTTGAGCGGCATGGCGCATCGCTTTGCGGGCGTTCCGCTGTCGTGCGATATTGTGGCCGCCATGGATGCGCGTTGTCGCCAGGTGTACACGGCGCTGTTTTCGCTGAACGAAGGAACCGTTGTGCGCGAAACGCCCGACGAAGCCATCACCCTGGAAGAACTGGCCCCGCGCTTGGCCGCCCGCCGGCGGCCGTTGTTGGCGGTGGGCGACGGTGCGCCGCTTTGTTGTGCGGAACTGGCCTCGGCGGTGCCGCAGTTGCGGTTGGCCCCGGTTGGCTGGGGCGAACAACACGCGGTGGGCGTGGCCCGCGCGGCCGTCCCGCTGTTGGCCGCCGGGCAAGCGGTATCGGGCGAGTCTTTGTTGCCGCAGTATTTGCGCTTGCCGCAGGCCGAGCGTGAGCTTCGCCGCCGTCAGGCCGAAAAACTGTAAATCATTCCGCGCGGCGGAGTATAAAAATACCGGAGGTTGATAGTATGTCTTGTAAACCGTTCATTGCGGATCACCCGTTGATCCAGCACAAAGTTTCCATCTTGCGCGATAAAAGCACCAGCTCCAAGCAATTCCGCGAGCTGATTCGGGAAATCACGCAGCTGTTGGTGTACGAATCCACCCGCGATTTGCCGCTTTGCGATGCCGTCGTGGAAACCCCCATGGCCGTAACGACCGGTAAAAAAATTGCCGGCCGCAAGTTGGCCTTTGTTCCGATTTTGCGTGCAGGTCTCGGCATGGTAGACGGTGCGGTTGAGCTGGTGCCTTCGGCGCGTGTGGGCCACATCGGCTTGTACCGCGACGAAACCACCTTAAAGCCGGTGGAATACTATTGCAAATTGCCCGGCGATATTCACGAGCGCGAAGTGATTGTGCTGGATCCGATGTTGGCCACCGGCGGTTCGGCGGTGGATGCGATTGGCCAAATCAAACAGCGCGGCCCGAAAAACATCAAATTCATGTGCATCATTGCCGCACCGGAAGGCTTGAAGGCTTTGTCCGAAGCTCACCCCGATGTGCAAATCTATTGCGCGGCGTTGGACGAACACCTTAACGAAAAAGGCTACATTGTTCCCGGCTTGGGCGATGCCGGCGACCGAATTTTCGGAACAAAATAACACCGCAAAAAAGAATTACCGGAGCGTTCGGTAATTCTTTTTTTGTAATGTCTTGAAATTCGGCGGTTGTGGTGCCGCGAATTGACTTTTACTGAGTTTTATAGTACAATAGACTAAAATTATAGCGTAAAGAAGGGGTTTGCATGCTGGTTTCACCGTCAATTCTCACTTGTGATTTTGCCCATTTGGCAAAAGAACTGGATTTTGTTAAAAGCACCGGGGCCGATATGGTCCACCTGGATGTGATGGACGGCGTTTTTGTTCCGAATTTGAGTTTCGGCCCGCCGGTGATTGCCCGGTTGCGCCCCTGTTCGTCCTTGCTGTTTGATGTACACTTGATGATGCAATATCCCGACCGCTTTATTCGCGCATTTGCCGATGCCGGCGCCGACAGCATTAATTTTCACATAGAAAGCGCCGCTCCCACACAGCAAACATTGGCCGCCATTCACGATTGTGGAAAAAAGGCAGCCCTCACCTTAAACCCCGGCACACCCGCCGAAGCGGTGTTTCCGTTTTTGGAACAGTTGGACATGGTACTGGTAATGACAGTGCAACCCGGTTTCGGCGGCCAGAAATTCATGGAAGATCAACTGCCCAAAGTGCGTGCCTTGCGTCGGGAAATCGATCGCCGCGGCTTGCCGGTAACCGTTCAGGTGGACGGCGGCATTTCCGAAAAAACGGCGCCGCTGGCGGCCGAAGCCGGTGCCGATATTGTGGTGGCCGGCAGTGCGCTGTTTAATGCGGCCGATCCGGCGGCGTTGGTTGCCCGGTTGCAGGCGCTGTGATTTGCAATCGCTGAAAAGCGTCACCAATACAAAGCGCTGTTCCGTGTTCTTCGGTGTGTGCAATGGCCAGCGGGTCGGTAATCGGCTGTGCATATTCGCAAAGCAACCGGCAGCAAACGGTGTGGTGTTTGGTTCCGTGGGGGTACACAATCAAGCGATAGCCGGTGGGCCAGGCAAACAACGAGGCGGCCGGCAAGTGCCTTGCCGGTAAGCGGCGCAGGCCGTCGGTCAGTTGCAGCAGGTCGTCGGCATTCCGAAGGTGATACACCAGCGGTTGCGGCAATGCAAGCAATGGTTCGCGGCGGTTCGGTGTCACAAGCAGCAGGCAGCCGTTGCCCAGGGGCAAGGCTTCCAAGGTTAAGTCGCCGTTGGGGTGCAACAGGTGCCGGTCGCGTGCAACCGAAATAAGGCGCAACATGGCGCGCCGGGTAGCTTCGTCGTGTGCGCCCATGTGTTCAAATTGCAGCCCCCAACGCTGCATATCCCAATCGCTCATCCATATTTTCAGGCTGCCGTTTTTCAGCGGCTCCATTTTCATCGTCATCCCTCCCGTTGTGGTGGCAACAGGCGCGGTGTAACGCCTGTTATTATCATATTATGCGGACAGGCTTTTGGCAAGGAACAAATTATACCAGAATTTCGACAGGAAGGACGGTGCTGCCCGTGCGTAAGCAACGAGGCATACGACTGCTGTTTCAAAAAGCACCGGCGATTGATTTGCCGACAGCGGATTGGACAGACATTTCTCAGGTGCTGTTGCCCTACACCTATTTTTCCGATACGGAAGTGCCGCCGGCGGTGTCGCTGTACGATACCGTGCGGCGCGGCACGCCTTTGGCCGTTTCCGAAGATCCGGTGATTCCCGTGCTGTCCAGTGTCACCGGTGTCGTGAGCGGCGAACGCGAGGTTTCTCATCCGCTGTATGGGGTGCTTCCGTGCGCGGTGATCGACCGATTATCGGTGGAACCGGAGCCGGAAATGCCGGTGCCTCTCACCGAATCCTACACCGCAGACGATATTGTGAAAGCGGCCGAAGACGCGCATATTATCGACGAAATAGACGGCGTGCCGCTGTCGCAAAAATTGCGCGATTGGAACCGCACCGGTTGCGACATAGCGGTGGCCGATGCCGTGCAAATTCAACCGTTTGAATCCAGTGCTTGGGCGGTGTTGCGTGATCACGCCGAACAGGTGGTGAAAGGATTGGAACTGGCGGCCCAGGCCGCCGGCAGCCGCCGCTATCACATTGCGGTGTGCCTTTCCGGCCAGCGGCGGCGTTCGTTGGCGTTGCGCGTCGGAAAGCGGCATTTGTATCAAACCGATTCCTATTATCCGGTGTGCAATGTGGCGCGGCGCACATCCGGCCGTGCCGCGCGGTTGTTTCGCATAGGTGTGCAAGCCTGTTTGGCACTGTACCGTGCTTTGTATTTTCACGAGCCGCACGACCGTTGCGTTGTCACGGTGGCCGGCGATGCGATTGCGCACCCGCAAAATGTGTGCGTTCCGTTCGGCACCCCGGTGCAGGAACTTTTGCAGCGGTGCGGTGTCACCGAAGAACCGGCGTGCCTCATTTTGGGCGAAATCATGACCGGCACCGCCGCAGCCACGCAAGATATACCGGTGTTGCCCGGCATGACTTGCTTGCTGGCATTTACAGCGGCGACCGTGCAGCATCATCAAAACAAAACTCCGCACACCTGCATCGGTTGCGGCCGTTGTGTTCAGGTGTGCCATGCCGATTTGTTGCCTTTTGAAATTGCACGGCGGTTTCGCAACATGCACTACGAGCGCTTGGGCGCGTTGGACACGGCGGCATGCGACGGATGCGGTGCCTGTTCCTATGTGTGCCCCAGCGGCATTGATTTGACTTCGATTATTGCCGATGCGCGCAGTAACGACAGTACGATTTTGTTGGATTGGGAGGAGGAAACCGATGCTTAGGCCTTCTGTTGCGCCGCATATGCGGCAAATACACCGTCCCTTTTACCAAGCCGGCGGCGTGTTGCTGTGCCTGATTCCGCTGGTGGTGTTTTCCTGCCTGTACTATGGCGTTCGGCCGTTGCTTTTGGTGGTGTCCGGCATTCTCGGCGCCACTGTCACCGAAGCGGTCGGTTGCCTCATTTCCCGTCGGCGCTGCACCTTGGCCGATGGCACAGCCGCCGTCACCGGTGCCTTGCTCGGCGCCATGATGTCGCCGTTGACCGCCTTGTGGGTGCCGGCCGTCGGCGCCGCGTTTGCCATTGGTGTGGCCAAATTGCCGTTTGGCGGTGTGGGGCGCAATATTTTCAATCCGGCAGCCGCCGGCATGGCTTTTTGCGCGATTTGCTTTCCCACGCGGCTGTTTGTATATCCCGATCCCGATCAGGGGCTGTTGCCGTTGCGCGATGTATCCGAAGTGATCACGGCCGCATCACCCACGGCGCAGTTAAGCAGCGGCGGCAGCACTTCCACCGATTGGCTGTCGTTGCTCAGTGGGGATTTTCCCGGCCCGATTGGGTCGGCCGGTGTTCTCATTTTGATTGCTTCGGCCCTGTTTTTGTTCAGTCGCCGTTCGGCGTCTCCTTGGATTTTGCTGTCCTATTTGGCCGTGTGCGCGGTGGGAGCCGCGATGTTTCCGCGCGCGTCCGTGAGCGGCGGTGTCAGTGTGCAACTGGAATTGTGCACCGGGTTGTTGCTGTTCACCGGCGTGTTCCTGCTCAGCGACCCTGTAACAGCACCGCGCTATTGGCTGGCACGCCTTGTATACGGAGCGGGTGCCGGCGTGCTGGTTATGATTTTGCGTTGGTACGGCCGCTTTGAATGTTGCGAGTTTTTTGCCGTGTTGCTGATGAATTCCTTTTCACCGCTGCTGGATCGAACCTGTTGGGCATTGGTGCGCGCGTGGCGTCGCCGGTTTCAGGGGGTGCCGTCATGAAAAAGCAAGTAACACTTCGCGGGCTGTTTCGCACTTTGAAAACGGCAGCTTT
>CAYMDU010000060.1:0-10980 GCA_964389495.1 uncultured Eubacteriales bacterium | reverse complement strand
TTTACCGACACGGTTTCGATAATGGTGCGACGCAGTTCTTCGCACAGCGGTTCCAGTTGCTCACGCGATAACTGCTTCACATCGTCCGGCGAATTGATGCCGGACAAAATCGATTTATCAGACTCCATTTGTCCCTCCTGCTACACGGTATGCCGTGTTAATGTGACCTCACCAGCAGGGCATCGGCCAATGCGCACAAATCGGCGGCATCTTCGGAAAATGCTGCAAGCGATTCTTTGGCCTGCTGTGTATAGGAAGCGGCGCGACGGCGCGCTTCTTCTTTGCCGAGCAAGGTTACATAGGTGCTTTTTTTATGTTCTTCATCACTGCCCACCGGCTTGCCCAGTTCCTGCGCGGTGGCTGTGGCATCCAAAATATCATCAACAATTTGAAAACACAGGCCAAGTGCCTGTCCAAAACGGCCCGCTTGCGCCACCTGTTCATCATCGGCACCACCCAGCAGGGCACCCATGCGGCACGCGGCTATGAGCAACGCCGCGGTTTTTCCCTGTTGCAGAGCTTGCAAGGTGGCCAAATCCACGGTTTTCCCTTCGCTGGCCAAATCCAGCACCTGCCCGCCGATCATGCCGCCGATACCGGCCGCATCGGCCAGTTCGCGTGCAGCGCGCAACGCCGCCGCCGGCTTGCGACCGGCCACCGGCGAAGCCAGCATCACTTCAAACGCGCGGTTGAGCAGCGCATCGCCTGCCAGCAACGCCATGGTTTCGCCGAACGCAGCATGCACCGACGGCTTGCCGCGACGCAGTGGGCTGTTGTCCATGCAGGGCAAATCGTCATGAACCAGCGAATAGGAATGTACCATTTCAATGGCCGCGGCAAAAGGCAAGGCTTCGGCGGTGTCGCCGCCGCACAAACGGCAAAATTCCAGCAAAAGAACCGGCCGCAGCCGCTTACCACCGCCTTCGCAGGCATAGGCCATCAACGGGGCCAAGCCCGCTCCTTCGTCGGGCGACGGCAAGGCTTCGTGCAAGGCGTTTTCCACGGCAGCCAGATGGCCTGCCAACCGTTCACTGTACAGAACCATCGGTATCGTCCTTTCCGTTGCTTTCCAAAGTGAGCTGCACAATACGTTGCTCCGCGGCTTTCAAAGAGTCGTTGCAAAACGCGGCATGGCGGGTGCCTTCCTCAAACAGTTTGAGCGACTCGTCTAACGAACAAGTGCCGCTTTCCAACAATTCCACAATTTCTTCCAAGCGCGCCATGGCTGTTTCGAATGTTTGTTTTTGTTCCATGAATTCTCACTCCTCCACACGGCAGGACACTTCACCGTCTTGCAGGTGCAAACACAACGCATCGCCTGCCGCTACTTGCGATACCGAACACACGGTTTCTCCGCTTTTGCTAACCAGCGCATACCCGCGTGCCAACACGCGCAACGGGCTTAGTGCATCCAGCTTGCCGGCCGCGGTGGCCACGCGGGCCGTTCCGCACGATACCAGCCGTTCGGCCGCGCTGCGAAACCGGTGCAACACATGGTCGAGCTGCATGGCACGCTCCTCAACGGCATAGCGCGGTGTTTGCAAAGCGCGGCGACCGGTTATTTCCGCCAGCCGGCGGCTTTGCCGCTCCACATTGGCAACAACCGCCCGTTCTGCCGCCGTGGCCAACCGTGCCACGCGCCGGCGCAATTCCTCGCTGTCCGGCACGGCTACTTCGGCCGCTGCCGAAGGCGTGGGGGCGCGCAAGTCGGCCACATAATCACAAATAGTAACATCGGTTTCGTGCCCCACACAAGACACCACCGGAATGGTACATGCCGCCACGGCACGCGCCAACTGTTCGTTGTTAAAGGCCCACAGTTCTTCCAACGACCCGCCGCCGCGTCCCAGCAAAATCACATCCGGGGTGTGCGGTGCGTGTGCCGCTTTCATCGTGTCGAACCGATGCAGCGCCGCACACAGTTGGGCGGGAGCCCCTTCGCCCTGCACCAACACCGGAATCAGTACCACTTCGGCCAACGGATAGCGACGCGCCAGCACTGTGACAATATCGCGAACAGCGGCACCGGTGGGAGATGTGATAACACCCACAGTGTTCGGAAAAGCCGGCAACGGACGCTTGCGGGCTTCCTCGAACAGACCTTCTTGAAACAAACGGTTTTTGAGCTGTTCATAGGCCACTTGCAAAGCCCCGGCGCCGTCGGGCTGCATGGTTTCCAGATACACTTGGTAGTTGCCGTCTTTTTCATACAGCGACACCCGCGCCTGCACAATCACCCGCATTCCGTTTTCGGGAACAAACGGGACCCGTGCGGCATAGGATCGGAACATGACGGCCCGCACCACAGCGGCATCGTCTTTTAGGGACAAATACCAATGACCTGATTTATAATGATTGGTGAAATTGCTGATTTCACCGCAAAGCATCACGCAAGACAGGTTGGTGTCGCCCTCCAACACCGATTTCACATAGCGGTTGAGCTGACTGACGGTGATGACATTCATGGCAACTCGCCTCCTGCTTGCAAGCAAGTGAGCACCGCCACGCCGACGGCATTGTCGGCCGAATAGGCCGGCGGCGCAAATTGCCCGCCAAACCGCTGTGACAGCACGGTGCGCAAATAGGTGTTGGACATAACACCGCCGGCATACACCACCGGCATGGTGCCGTGTTCGTGCAACAGGCGTTCGGTCATGGTTTCCAGGGCGGCACGAATACTGCGCAAACACAGTTGCGCCACCGCCTGCGGTGACGCTCCTTGCTCCCACAGCCGACGGCACTGGTTTTCCACACCGGAAAGATGGCAGCTTGTCCCTTCCATGGAAGGACGTACCGGCCCGTCTTCGATATCGCCTGCCAACTGTTCCAATGCCGGGCCGGCCGGGAACGGCAACCCCAACATTCCGCCAACACGATCGATGAGCTGACCCGCTTTCAAATCCAGAGAACCGGCTACCCGCTCGCAAGTGATTACCTGTGTGGCATCGGGACGAACCAGCAGAGCATCGGTGGTGCCGCCCGACACATGAAAAGCCAAGAACGGGCGTTCCCGCAACGGCAAAGCACCGGCGCCGTATAGCGCGGCCATGACATGCCCCTGCTGATGTGAAAACCGATGCAGCGGCACATTCAGCAAAGCAGCCGCTTGCCGCGCCGCGCCCACACCGCTTAAAAAGCAAGGCATGTAGGAGTGCGGTGCTTGTGAGGGACGATCGGACACCCCCACCGCCGACATCTCCAGGGACCCGGCTTGTTGCTTGACTTCTTCCATGAGTTCCGGGAGCTGCCGCACATGGTGAAACACCGCATCGCTTTGGCGCAGCCCCAGTTCGCCGCTTTTGACAGGCAAAAGCTGTTTCACTTGCCAAAGCGCCCCCGTTTCGGCTTCTATCACCGCAACGGAGGTCGTATAATTGCTGGTATCCAGCCCCAAATATCGTGCCATATTACGCCTCGGCACCGCGTGCAATGCCGCCGAGAACACCATTGATGAACGCGGCATCGGATTCGCCGCCGTAGCGC
This sequence comes from uncultured Eubacteriales bacterium, assembly GCA_964389495.1. Lineage (GTDB taxonomy): Bacteria > Bacillota > Clostridia > Oscillospirales > Acutalibacteraceae > RGIG3009. The sequence goes on along the minus strand of CAYMDU010000060.1, from coordinate 7,497 downwards.
TTGGCCAGTTCCACTGCTTCGTTAATGGAAACACTAACCGGAACGGAATCTTCCCATTTCATTTCGTAAACGGCCAGACGCAAAATGGCCAATGCCACGCGCGAAAGACGGTCGCGGTTCCAGTTGTGGGCATTGGCGGAAATCGCTTCGTCGATATCCGCTGTGTGCTCAACGGCACCCTCGGCCAACGAAACGGCAAACTCATCGCCGATGACATCGCGTGCTTCGCCGGCGCCTTCCAGTATGGTTTCAATGCTGTCGCCGGAAAAACTCCGTTCAAACAGCAAAATAAACGCCTGCTCTCTTGCTTCCCGTCTGGTCATGTGGTTCCCATGCCTTTCTGTTTTCAAATTCCGTGCAAAGCCGCCCTCCGCGCACCGAGCGCGGAGGGAAGCGCTGCCTGTTTTATTCTTCGGCCGGTTTGGCTTCTTCGGTGTCCAGCACCATGCCGGCAATGTGAACATTCACTTTGGTGACCGGCTTGCCGGTCATGGATTGCACCGCGTTTTTCACTTGGCGCTGCACCTGACCCGCCACATCGGGAATTCGGACACCGGCTTTGAGCTGGATATACAAATCCACAATGGTTTCGTTTTCATTGTTGACAACGCCAACCGACTTGCTCCCCTGCGAACTAACCAAACCGCGGATGTCCGTTAGGCGCGTGGCCATTCCGGCAACACCGGCCACCTCTTTGGCCGCCGTTTCGGCAATCTTGGCAATAACCTCCTCCGAAATGATGCAGCAACCTTCGGAAGTTTGATAGTCTTTGACATCCATGCTGATGCCTCCCTTCGATTTATGGTTCTATTATATACCATAAAGTATCTCCGGGGCAACTGTTTTTTATGAATTTACTGTGACAATATTGATATTTTGTGCCGGGATGTCCGATTGAGCCGTCACCACTTGCGAAATTTTGGCCGTATCTTGCACTGTCAACGACTCGGCACTAACCACAATACTGCAATTTTCGTTTTCAATGTACACCACGCAATCGGCAAATCCTTTAGCTTTGATAAGACTTTCAATTTTGCTTTCCTGCTCAATGGCTTTGGTGATGGCCACCGCTTGGGCCGTAGCAGCCGCCTGCTGTTCTTCGGTAGCCTTAACGCTGTTTAACAGTTCTTTAACGGTTTGCACCGCTTCCTCACGCGCCGATTCCCGGCTGGCACGCGCCTGTTCAAAATAGGAAAGTGTGGGTTGCCCGTTCACGCTCAGCGCATCGCCCAGGTTTTTCTCCCGGTCTTCCTGTTTTGTTGAGTCGGTGTCCAACAATCCGGTGGACGGCTGAGCAAAATAATAATTCAAGTACACCGCCATGCCCAATGCCAACACCAGAGTACCAAGCAACAGTTGCTTTTTGCCAAACCATTTTTTCATGCTGTTCTCTCCTCACGATAGTTTTGTTACGCATACACGCTTTGAAGATACATTCAGTGCCACCGTTACCGCCTGCACCACACGCCGGCAAACCTCCTCGCTGCCCCCGCCTTCGCATGCCACCACCACACCGCGCACGGTCGGCTGAATTTCCGTAACCAGCAGGCCCTCTCGCCCACTACCCGTGTCCACCACAATGGCACTGCTTTCACTGTCGTCGCGCTGGGTCAGGCGCGTTGACCCGTTGTTGCTGTCTTCACTGCGGTCGGTGTTGGTTTTTTGTTCGGTGGCATACACATACTCCACGCTGTTTTCCAGCGTTACCAACACCCGACACGCGCCGGCACCGTCGATGTGCTCCACCAGTTCGGTCAACCGACGCTCCGTTTGCTGCACATACGCATCGGCTGTGAGAACCGTTTCGGTGGCGGTGGCCGACGACGACGGCAACCATTCCGAGAACGCCAGCAAAGCGATCCCCGCCACACCCGCTATCATCAACCACCGTTTTCCGCCGAGGTTGCGCAACTGTGAATACCCCTTGGCAAACCAAGCACTCACTTTCGGTTCCATTGTCTTTCCGTCCTTTCATGCGGATTCTACTGTCACCGTTGTTTCCAAGCGGTTCCCTATCACCTCCCCCACCAGTTTGGCTACAGGCACGGTTTGTTTGTCCACCGTGACGACAATTCGTTGTATGTATATGCCCCCGTCTTCGGAAATATCCGTGTCTACTTCGATTTTCTCAGCACTCACGCCCCGTTCGGCCAGTGCTTCTTCCAGGTAGGTGCGCGTTGCCGTCTGCACTTGCCGTTCCACCTGCTGTTGCACCGTGTCTTCCAGCAACTCCGTTGTGACAAATTCCGGCACGCCGCTGAAATCCAGTTCTTCCCACGAAGGCAATGCCAGCAGAGGTGCCAATAACGAACACAGAAAAAAAGTGGCAATCACCAGTCGGAATATCTTGCCGGTGCCCGCTTTCGGCGCCAACAGTTGCATGGCGGCACATCCCAACGCCGTCAAACAAACGGCCACACTCCATGTGCGAATACTTTCCATTGCTATCCCCCCGCTGCTTTGGTAACCACTGTGACCGCCACAATAAGAAACGAGGCACAGGCGCACAGCACACCAATCAAACTGCGCACGGTACTGCGCGCCGCTTCCAACACCGCCGGCAACGCCGGCAATTCCAGCATATCGGCAGCAGCGCGACACACCGCCAACAGCACGCTCCACCCGCAACAGCTGCACAGTGGCGGCAACACAATCAGCACCGTGGCCAGCAAGCCAAACCCGCCCACCGTGGAACGCAACAGTTGCAAACAGCCCCGCACCGTGGCCAGCATTTCGCTGAGAGAACCGCCCACCACCGGCACCAAACTGGCAACGGAAAATTTGGCAGCCCGTGCTCCCACGGTGTCTGCGGCTCCACCAACCAATGTTTGCAAGGAAAGCAACCCGGTGAACAGCATCATCCCCAAGCTGAGCATCCACACCGCCGCTTTGTTAAGCAGTTTGCCGGTGCTGCCCAGTTGGATACGCGGTGTAACCGAACCGGTGACACCGAGTGCCAACCCCGCTGTCATCAGCGGCACAATCACGGTGCCGGCCACCCACGAGAGCACTTGTGCCGCATACAGCACCAACGATTGAAACGACAAAGCCGCCGATGCGCGCCCATCGGTGAGCAAAATACCCGCATACACGGGCGTGAAACTGCCCATGAACACCGCCACCGAAGTCATGGCTTCGCTCACCTTGCGGATACATTGCGTCAGCGGCACCAACAGGCACCCGCTGAGTGCCAACGCGCACACCGTGCCAAACACGGTAACCGTTTCTTCTTCATGCAAGGCACTGCGCAATCCGTTGGCCCACGCATACAGCAACACCGCCGCCAGTACCGTTCCCGCCACACGAAGCGGCGTTTGTAAAGCCGAAGACAGCATGGCGGAAAGCGCCTCTTGCCATTGGTCGAGATCGGGGGCAGTTAGAGAGGGGCTGTCCAAGTTGTCCACTCCCAACCGATACAGCAAGTCCTGTGTGGACTCCGGCAAGGTGTCTATTAGCTCGCGCGAACCACTGGCAGCCAACTGTTCTTCGTACAATTCTTCCACCGTTTGTGCCGACACCCCGCCGCCAAGCAACCACACCGTGAGCAGTACCGCTATCACCCATTTCATACGGTTCCTCCCTCGATTAACGACACTGCGATGTCGCCCAACTTGCGAAACAGCGGCAATGCCACCGTGAGCAACGAAAGCTTGCCGGCCAATTCGGCCTTGGAAGCCAGCCCTTGTTCGCCGGCATCGCGACAGGCATCGGATGCCAGTTGCGTGAGCAGACACACACCCAATGCTTTAAACAGAACCGTCACATACGCATCTGACAGCCCGCTGCCGGCCAATAGGTCTTTCCATTCCTGCAACAGCGGCAATGCACCGGACAGCACCGCCGTTACAATCAACACGCCGGCAGCCACGCTGAGAGCCATGCCCTGTTCCGGCGCGTAGCGACGCAATACCACCGCTAAGAAAGCGACGATCACGGCCGCCGCCATCCATCCTGTGAATGTCATAACTACAACCCAAACACCGATTTGACCATGCGGAACAAATCGCTGATTTCGGTGACCACCATGGTGAGAACAACAATCAAACCCGCCAAGGTAGTCATCATGGCCTGCTCTTCCCGTCCCGAACGAATCAGCACCTGGTTGAGCACCGCCACAATAATGCCGATGGCAGCTATTTTAAAGATCAAATCCACATCCATGCCGTCTTCCTCCTACCAAAGCAGCAATGCCGCCATGCTGCCGCCGCAAATTCCGAGTGTGATGTACAAACGTCCCCGCTGTTGCACCTGAGCTTGTGCCACTTCGGCCAGCTGTCGAAAGCGGGCAGCGTAGCGCCGATTGCGCGCCAGTTCGCTTTCCAAATCCGTTTCGCCCCATCCTTCCACAAAATCCCGCAATGCACGGTGTTCTTCGGCATTCAATCCCATGGTGCCCGCACACTCATTCGCCGCCGCCACCCAAGCACGGCGCTCGGTAGCCGCCGCCAAGCGGGGCATTAACGGCAAGTCGGCCAATTCCCCGCATAGTGTCAGCTCCGAAAGCAGCGCCGTTAACGGTGCCGCCGTGCTGTGCATCCGTTCCGCCAGCAGTTCCGCCAAGCGTGCCAGTGCCCGCACCGAGTACATCCGCCGTTTCAGGCGGCGTTCGGCACACAAACCGCATCCCCCGCCCGTTATCACCACCAGCAGCAACCCCATCAGCTTCACGCAACCACTCCTTTGTTGTTATCATCTGTGCGATTTCTCCCGGTGCTTTGCAACCGCGCAACTGCACCAGCCAAGGGAAAGCACCGTTAACCAGCGCCTGTTTCAGGCCGGGGCGACCCAACAAATCGTTGGGACAACCACTGTGCACCGAGGCAATCACCGGCACACCGCAGGTGAGCGCCGCCAGCACAGCCGCCACTTCGGCTTCACCTCCCAATTCGTCCACCACCACCACGCGCGGCGACAAACACCTCACAGCCTGTTCAATTCCTGCCGCTTTGGGTGTGCCGCACAACACATCGCATCCGCGAAGCGGGGACAGACCCGACAGTTCACCGCGCTCGTCCACCACAGTTACCGACAGTCGGCGAGCCGCCAATTCGCGTGCCAAATCGCGCAACAAGCTGGTTTTTCCACTGGAAGGCTCCCCGCAAAGCAGGGTACCCGTCACGCCATGTGCGCACAATCGCTGTGCCAACAATGCGGCACAGCCGCGATGTTCCCGCGCCACGCGCAAGCACACCGAAGTGACATGGCGATACCCTGTCACCCGTCCTGCTTCCTGCACCGCTGTGCCCGCCACACCCAATCGGCAACCGGCCGGTGCCGGCAAAAATCCTTGCCGCAGCTCTTCGGCATGCGCATATACCGAATACTCGCAGGCACGGTCAACCAGTTCCCGCAACCACGCAGCCGAGCAATGTAAAGCCCCACCCGCTTGTTCTGTGAGCATACCGTCGGCAGTTAGTGCCCATTCTTCCCCGCGCACACCCACTGTCACAGCCTGTCCCGCCCGCAAGCGAATTTCCTGCACCGCATCACGCGTGGTTGGCGACAAGCATTGCCACGCCCGGTAAACGGCATCGGGCAATAACGAACGCCAGTTTTCTCCGCTTTGTATCATCGGCCTGTCCCTCCCTGTCTTGTCCCATGTGTATGCACTGCCACCGAAAAATATGACACGCGGCGAGAACACTCGGATCTGCCGGATGTTCTCGCCGCGTGAAAACGCAAAAAAGCCGCTCGTGTGAGCGGCCTTTTTGCTTTGTTAGAGGGGTGTTTTGAGGAGGGGTATTATACTCATTCTTTGAGAGGTACCGGTGCGGTCCGGTGAGCTCTCCTGAGTACGGTTACAGTATAGCAAATCCGCACAGGCAGTTTGTGAACGCCTTGTAAATAAACTGTGAGAAATTTTTCAAAAAAAACAAACAAATGTTTGCTTTTTTGAAAAAGCTGTGATATGATAACTGTGTGAGGTGATTGTATGAAGCCCTTAACAGCAAAGCAGCAAAAGGTGCTGGCATTTTTGCAGGAGCGCGCCCAAACCGGCGTTCCTCCAACGGTGCGCGAAATTTGCGCAGCGGCCGGCCTTAAATCCACATCCACGGCCCACACCTATTTAAAAGTACTGGAAGAACACGGCTACATCGAACGCAACGGGCGGCTCAACCGCAGCATTCGCATGGCGGGGGAATCGGTGGCGCGCGTACCGTTGCTTGGCAAAGTAACGGCCGGTGTGCCCATTTTGGCGGTGGAACAAATCGAAGACTATGTTCCCTATTCCGGCGGCGGCTACGCCCCCGGCGAATTGTTCGCGTTGCGCGTGTCCGGCACCAGCATGATTAACGCCGGCATTTTGGATCGCGACATCATCATTGTCCGCAAAACACCGGCGGCCGAAAACGGCGATATTGTGGTGGCACTCATTGGCGACGAAGCCACGGTGAAGCGCATTTATTTTGAATCCGACCACATTCGCCTCCAGCCGGAAAACGACGCTTTCGAACCGATTTTGGTTAAAGAAGCCGTCGTGCTGGGCAAGGTGATTTCGCTGGTGCGCAATTTCGGATGAAGCAGCCGGAATACATCATCAGTGCCTGCTTGTGCGGGCAAGCCACCCGGTACGACGGGCGCGCAAAACCGCTTTCAGCAGGCATTCAGGCTTTGCTAAACAGCGGCGCCGCGTTGCCGGTGTGCCCGGAATGCGACGGTGGATTGCCCACACCGCGGCCGCCGGCTGAAATTTGCGGTGATCGCGTGATAAACGCCGCCGGCACCGATGTAACCGCCGCCTATCACCGTGGAGCAAAACACGCCTTGGCACTGTGCCGTCAGCACGGTATCCGCAAAGCCATTTTAAAACAAAACAGTCCCTCTTGCGGGTGCCGCTGCGTGTACGACGGCACCTTTTCCGGCCGGCTGGTGGCCGGTCGCGGCATCACCGCCGCGTTGTTGGAGGAACACGGCATCACGGTGTTCGACGAAGAAACTTGGCAAGAAAAATAAGCGCGTCGGGTTGACAATCCGGCGCGTTTTGTCTATACTAGCAATAGGCTGGTTGCCGTTTTGGCAACGGCAGTTCACACAAGGGGGCGCAAAGGTTTCGACGGGGATTGGGAGTCTTGGCAAGCGAGTAGCGGTGTAGGTCCGCTATAAACCCTGCACTTTTTAAAAGAAACGACAACAATCAAGTTGCTCTTGCAGCCTAATTAGGCTGCCGTCCTTCCCCGAAGTACCGCGGTCGGGTGCGGGGCGTCATGCAGCGGTGAACATGAACGGGCGAATGTCGCTTCGCCCGTCACGACGCAGCGACTACCGTAGCTCAGAGCCTGCCCACCGGCGCTGAGCGAGGGGAATCCCAAAAGACGGGCTGCACTCGGAGAAAGCCTTGATAATCGATTTTCGGACAGGGGTTCGATTCCCCTCGCCTCCACCACGTCGGAGCAAAGTTCGCTTTGCTCCGACTTATTTTTTGTCTGCGACAGAAAATAAGCCATCCGCCCGCTTCCTTGCTCCTCCTTTTCGCAAAAAGTCACGCTCGGCTCACCT
>CAYMDU010000059.1:0-11253 GCA_964389495.1 uncultured Eubacteriales bacterium | reverse complement strand
CCGCCGTGGAGATCGCCCAGATCGGCCAGTGGGCGGAAAACGTCTATTTCGGCAAGCCCAGCGGTCTGATGGACCAGATGGCGTCGTCGGTGGGCGGCATTATCACCATTGATTTTGCCGATGTGGCACAACCGGTGATTCGCACGGTGGACTACGATTTTGCCAAGAGCGGGCACAAGCTGTGCATTGTGGACACGGGCGGCAACCACGCTTCGCTGACACACGAATATGCGGCGGTGACCGACGAAATGAAGGCCGTTTCCCGCGAGCTGGGTGTGGACTATTTGCGCGAAACCTCGTATGAGGCATTGCTGGAAAAACTGCCGGCACTGCGGGCGCGCTGCGGCGACCGGGCGGTGCTGCGGGCATTGCATTTCTTTGGCGATAACGCGCGCGTCGGCCGCGAAGTGGCGGCACTGGAACAAGGCGATTTTGCCGCCTTTTGCCGCTTGGTGACCGAATCGGGCCACTCGTCGTTTGAGTTTTTGCAAAACATTTATTCCAACAGCGATGTCACCTTCCAGGGGTTGTCGCTGGCGCTGGCGTTGGCGCAACGCGTGCTGGACGGCGAAGGCGCCTGCCGCGTGCACGGCGGCGGATTCGGCGGTACCACACAAAACTTTGTGCCCCAGCACAAGGTGGCGGCCTTTACCGAAACGATGGAACGGGTGTTTGGCAAAGGCAGTTGCCACATTTTGACCATCCGCCCCTGCGGCGGCGTGGAAATCACAACGGAGGAATGAGTAACCATGGCTGAATTACGACGCAATCCTTTAACGAACGACTGGGTGATGATTGCCTCTCACCGGCAAAACCGCCCGCAAATGCCCAAAGATTTTTGTCCCTTCTGCCCCGGTTCCGGCAAGGTGCCGGACGAGTTTGAGGTGTACAAATACGACAACGATTTTCCGGCACTGTCGCAAAATCCGCCGGCACCCGACCCGGTGGCCACCGACTTTTTTGAAACCGCGCCGATGTATGGCAAGTGCGAAGTGATTTTGTATTCGCCCAACCACACGGCCACGCTGCCGGAATTGCCGGTGCCGCATGTGGAAAAGCTGGTGGACTTGTGGACGGAGCGGTATGCGGCGTTGGCGGCCGACCCGAAAATCAAGTATGTGTTTATTTTTGAAAACCGCGGGGAAATTATCGGGGTGACCATGCCGCACCCGCACGGGCAGATTTACGGCTATTCGTTCCTGCCGAAAAAGCTGGAATTGGAAATGGACAACGCCCGCGCGCACAAAGAGAAAACCGGCCACTGCCTGTTTTGCGATATGCTGGCGGCGGAAACCGCGTTTGAGCAGCGCATTATCTTTAAGAACGAACACTTCACGGTGTTTTTGCCTTTCTTTTCGGAATATCCCTATGGCGTGTATATTGAAAGCAACCGCCATGTGTCGGATATGACACAATTCACCGCCGAGGAGCGTGCCGCGCTGGCCGTGACGGTGCGCAACACGGCCGGTATGCTGGACAGTCTGTTTGGGTATCAGTTCCCCTACATGATGTGCCTGTACAACGCGCCGGTGAACGGGGAGGACGCTTCGGACACCTATCATTTCCACATTGCGTTCTATCCGCCGATGCGGAGCGCCGACAAGGTGAAGTACAACGCATCCAGCGAAACGGGTGCATGGGCGCATTGCAACCCCACCTGCCCCGAAGAAACTTCCAAAGAGTTGCGGGCCGCGTATCAGCGGTTTTTGGAAAAAGACGGACAACAAAACCAATAACGGCAGCGACGAAAACGACGCGAAGCCCCCAACACCGTTGGGGGCTTTCTTCTGTCTTTGCGGCTCTTTCACGGGGGCTTGATTCTCCTCCGGCTTGTGCGAAAGACGGAAAAGCACCGCACCCCGATGGGGTGCGGTGCTTGGGTTGGTGTGATGACGGCGGTTAGCCGCCGAGGTAGGCTTTTTTGACCATGTCGCTTTGCAGCAGGTCGCTGCCTTTGCCGGACAACACGATGTTGCCGTTTTCCAGCACATAGGCACGGTCGGAAATGGCCAGGGATTTGCCGGCGTTTTGCTCCACCAGCAAAATGGTGGTGCCGGATTTGTGATAGTCTTTGATGATGTCGAACACCTGGTCAACCAACAGCGGCGACAGGCCCATGGAGGGTTCGTCAAGCATGAGCAGGTCGGGGTGGCTCATCATGGCGCGGCCCATGGCCAGCATTTGCTGCTCGCCGCCGGACAGGGTGCCCGCCACCTGATTGCGGCGTTCGCCCAAGCGCGGAAAGCGGGTGTAGATTTCTTCGATGTCGGCTTTGATCACCTTTTTATCGTTTTGGGCATAGGCACCCATAACAAGGTTATCGTAGACGGTGAGTTCCTGAAACACATGGCGGCCTTCCGGCACTTGGGTCATGCCCAGGTGCACAATTTTGTGGCAGGGCATGCGGGTGATGTCGGTGCCGTTGTAGGTGACGGTGCCGTGACGCGACGGGATTAAGCCCATGATGCTTTGCATCGTGGTGGTTTTGCCGGCGCCGTTGGCGCCGATGAGGGTGACAATCTCCCCTTTGTTCACTTCGAAACTGATGCCTTTGAGCGCCTGAATGACGCCGTAGAACACAGACAGCTCGTTTACTTCCAGCAATGCCATAGCCTTATCCTCCGATATATGCTTTGATAACTTCGGGGTCGTTGAGCGCATCGGCCGGTTTGCCCTGCGCCAACACGGTGCCGAAATTGAGAACGGTGACTTCGTCGCACAGGCCGGACACGAATTTCATGTCGTGTTCGATGAGCAACACGGTCATGTCGAAGCGGTCGCGAATGAGGCGAATGGTGTCCATCAATTCGGCGGTTTCATTGGGGTTCATGCCGGCGGCCGGTTCGTCCAGCAGCAGGAGTTTGGGGTCGGTGGCCAGGGCACGGGCGATTTCCAGCTTGCGTTGCTTGCCGTAGGGCAGGTTGCAGGCCAGGTTGTTGCGTTCTTCTTCCAAGCCGAAAATGCGAAGCAATTCTTTGGCTTTGTTGCGCATGGCTTTTTCCACGCGGAAATGGCGCGGCAGGCGCAACACCGATGTGAAAAAGCCGCATTGAAATTCGGGGCGGTCGTGCAGGCCCACCATGACATTGCGAATCACGGTCATGTTATTGAACAGACGGATGTTTTGGAAGGTGCGGGCAATGCCTTTGTGGTTGATGACTTCCTGAGTGCGGCCGGTTAGCTCTTCCCCCTCCAGATAAAAGGTGCCGGTGGTGGGGCGGTACACGCCGGTGAGCATGTTGAAGATGGTGGTTTTGCCGGCGCCGTTGGGGCCGACCAAACCGTAGATTTGGTTTTTGTTGACGGTGAGGTTGACATCTTGCACCGCTTTGAGGCCGCCGAAGGAAATGCCGAGGTTTTCGGTTTTTAACACGGTTGTTGCCATTATGCCTCACCCCCGTTGGTTGGTTTGTCCGGTGTGTAGTTGCCGGGGGTGACATCCACCGACAGCAATTCGTCCATTTGGATTTTGGTGGGCACGCGGTCCCATTCGGCGGCATCGCCGCGGTCGCGCGCCGGGTCGTGTTTGGGTTTGCGCACGCGCTCCCACAGGTTGCGGAAATTGTACTTTTCGCGGAAGCCTTTGAGTGCCGGTGCGTTTTTGTAAATCACAATGGCAATGAGAATGAGCGCATAGACCAGGTTTTGCAACACAGCCAGATTGCCGGTGAGAATGGTGGCAAGTTTGGTATTGAGGAAGGTGATGAGCACCGCGGCAATGATGGATCCGTTGATGTTGCCCATGCCGCCGAGAACCACCATGATGAGAATTTCGATGGAATAGTTGTAGCCGAATTTGGCGCTATCGACATTGTAGTTGCTGAAACTGTACAGCACACCGGCGATGCCCGCAAAGAAGGCCGACACGGTGAAGCCGATGAGTTTGTATTTGGTGACATTGATGCCGGTGGCGCGGGCGGCGATTTCGTTGTCGCGAATGGCGGTGATGGCGCGGCCGTGTTTGCTGCGCATGAGGTTTTGCACCACGGCCAGCGTGAACAGCACCAGCACGAACATGTAGATGAACAGGCTGTTTTTGTTGAAACGAACGGTGGCCGTGCTCATGCCCATGGCGCCGCCGAAGGTGGCGCGGCTGGTGTTTTGGAACAGGGTTTTGACAATTTCGCCGAAAGCCAATGTGACAATGGCCAAATAGTCGCCTTTGAGGCGGAGAGCCGGCAAGCCGATGATAACGCCGCACAGCGCCGCCACGGCGCCGCCGACCAGCAGAGCCGCCAACAGGGTGAGCGGGCCTTTGCCCAGCAGCGGCACCAGCAACAGGGCCGCTTTACCGCCGAGATAGGCACCGACACACATGAAGCCGGCGTGACCCAAACTGAGTTCGCCCAAGAAGCCGACAACCAGGCTGAGGGACACGGCCAAAATGATGCTGATGCAGATTTTTTCCAGCAGGTACAACGTGGAGGACGGCAGGCCGGCCGTTTGCGACAAAACGGTGAACACCAGCCCGGCCAAGCCCACGACGATGTAGTTGATAAAATGCTTCCATTTTACGGTTTGTAAGGATTTCATCAGACCTTCTCCCTCCTTCTTTTGCCGAGGATACCGGTGGGTTTGACCAGCAGAATGACAATGAGAATGGCAAACTCAATGGCATCGGTGTAGGGTGCCAGGGCCGTGACTTTGAGGCAGAAGGTTTCCACCACACCCAGCAGAATGCCGCCGAGCATGGCGCCGGGAATGGAGCCGATGCCGCCGATTACCGCGGCGGTGAAGGCTTTGATGCCGGGCATGGCGCCGAAGGTGCTGGACAGGCTGGGCGCTTTGAGCAGATAGAACAGGCTGGCCAGCGCCGCCAGCGAGGAGCCGATGGCAAAGGTGATGGTGATGACCTTGTTGACATTGATACCCATGAGCTGGGTGGCGGCACGGTCTTCGGATGTGGCCAGCATGGCGCGGCCGGTTTTGGTGTATTTGATGAACAGGCTGAGTGCCACCATGACCACCACGGAGCAGGCCAGTGTGACCAGGGTGTATACCTGCACGGTGAGCGAGCCGACGGTGATTTTGCCCAGTTCGGCGATGATGACCATTTTGGGCGCCGAGCCGAAAATGATTTGCGCGATGCTTTGCAGGAAATAGCTGACACCGATGGCGGTGATGAGCACGGCCAACGGCGAAGCGCCGCGCAACGGTTTGTAGGCCAGTTTTTCGACGAGGACGCCGAGCAACAGGCAAAACACCACCGAGGCGGCGATGGCCACCAGCGGTTGCCCGGTGAGATTCAGAAAAACAAGAATGGTGTAGCCGCCGACCATGATGATGTCGCCGTGGGCGAAGTTCAGCATTTTGGCGATGCCGTATACCATGGTGTAGCCGAGAGCAATCATGGCATAGATGCCGCCCAGACTCAACCCATTGATGATTGTGGTGATTAGTTCCATCTTAACACCTTACCCAAATATACACGCACAGAGCTGCCGACAGTATGCCTGCCGACAGCTCTGCCGCGGATGCAGTTGCATCTTGACCTTAGAGCGTTATGTTGATTCAGCCTTCATCGTCGGTGACGGCGGGTTCGGACGCGCCGGCAGCCGCCTTGACGATGTATTTGACAGCCGTTTTCTTAACGAAACCGTCGCTGTTCCAGGAAATCGGTTCGCCGTCGCCGGTGACACCGGTGTAGGTGAAGCCGTTGTTGAACTGCGCTTTGAGAATTTCGCACAGGTCGGACGCGGAGATGGTGACCGTGATTTGGTCGGCCGCCTGTTTCATGGCGTTGTACATGGCATAGACGCAATCGTAGGCCGAAGCGCCGAACTGATTGAGGGTGTCTTTGCCGAACTGTTCGGTGTATTTGTCGATGTAGTCTTTGGCAGCACCGGCGGTGGCCGACGAGTCAAAGTGAGAGAGCATGGACACTTCCTGCGGAATGCTGTTGATGTCGAATCCGTCGGCGGAAGCAATGCCGTCGAGCCCGTCGCAACCGTAGTATACGGCATCGGCCGGCATGATGTCTTTGCCCTGAATCATGAACAGAGAAGCCGGTGTGTAGTAGATGGGCATGAACACGAATTTGCAGGTTTTGAGGGTGTCGATCTGCGAACCGAAGTCGGTGGCATTGGAATCGGTGAACGATGTTTTCAGCAGCGTGATGGAGCTGTCGAGTGTGGCTTCGAACTGAGCCAAAATGCCGGTGGAGTACGGGTCGTCGGATTTGTAGAGAACGCCCACGGTTTGGCCTTGATAGTCTTTGTTGACCTGCTCGGCGGCAGCGGCGCCCTGGTTGCTATCGGCAAAGCACATTTGATAGCCGTTCGGGTTGGTGGGAACATCGTCGCCCGAAGCGGACGGGGTGAGGAAGAACACGTTGTCTTCCAGCGAGAGGTTTTTCCATTCCAGGCCGGGCTTGGTGGTGACGGTGCCCAACGACAGCTGCATGCCGGATTCGTACAGCGACGCGTAGTTGGTGGCAATCTTGGTGGGGTCGTTGACATCGTCCATGGCAATCAGTTTGAAGCTGATGCCGTTGAGACCGCCGGCGGCGTTGATTTCGTCGATTGCCATTTGGGCGGAGTTTTTAACCGCCATGCCGTATACCGAGGCACCGCCGGTGAGCGGGCCGGACATACCGATGACCAATTCGGTGTTGTTGGCGGTGTAGCCGGTGTCGCCGCCGCAACCGGCAAAGCAAACCAAAACCATGGCTACCACAACCAAAAGACTGAGAAACTTTTTCATGTGTACCCCTTCTTTTTAAAAAATATACAGGTATTATAGCAACTTTTTCCCGCCGTGTCAACTGTTTTTCGCGCGTTTGTCCAATATTTTTGAACAGGTGTCCACAGTGTGCGGACAGTTGAAGCGGCGGCACCCGACAGGGCCTGCGGTGGGGCCGCACAGCAGCGGACAAAAAAGAAAACCGCCCCGTGAGGGACGGTTTTTGAAAACCTTAGTTTTCGCCGCGCATGCTGGCAAAGCACTCGCTGCAATAGACCGGACGGTCTTCACGCGGCTGGAACGGAACCTTGGCTTCTTTGCCGCAGTTGGCGCAGATGGCGGTGTGCATTTCGCGCTCCGGACGGGCGGCGTTCTTGCGCGCATCGCGGCAAGCCTTGCAACGCTGCGGCTCGTTCACAAAGCCTTTTTCAGCGTAGAATTCCTGCTCACCGGCGGTGAACACAAATTCGGCTCCACATTCTTTGCATACCAGGGTCTTGTCTTCGTACATACCTTTTACCTCGCTTTGATGATTTGTTTGCCCTGCGGCGTACTTCAAGACCGACACCTGATACAAGCAACGCTCTTTGGCGACTGACAAGGCAATTCAATTTATGTGTGAACGGCCGAAACCGTTTACAACCGAACAGGACACCGTGACCCCGCCAACTTGCGGCGCGCACGCTGCAAGGCGTTATCCACGGCTTTGCGACCGACGCCCAGCGCGGCCGCGATTTCTTCGTAGGAATAGGAACGAAGATACAGGGTGAGCACTTGATATTCCCGTGCCGACAGCTGCCGGCGCAACGACGCACGAAGGGCGCGCAAGTCTTCGCGGCGTTCCAGCAGGTGTTCGGGGGTGTCGGCCGTGGCGACCGATGACGGGGCATCGGCGGTGGCCGAAAGCGCATGGGCGCGGCGCGCGGCCGACACCATGCGGTTGCGCATGCAGGCATGGGCATAGGTGGAAAACGCGGCGGTGCCTCCGCGGTAGGTTTGCACGGCGGCCAGCAACCCCAACAGGCCTTCTTGGGCCATGTCGTCGCGTTCGGCGGCGGTGGCCAACCGAGCGGACAGGCGGTGCAAGGTGCCGGCGTAGCGGGACACCAAGTGCGCGAAAGCGTCTTCATTGCCGGCACGGGCCGCGGCAATCAGTTCGTCTTCCGGGCAGGAGGACGATGAAAAAACGGCGCCGTTGGTTTGCAATGATGTCACCTCGCGCAAGAAAAAGCAAATTCATATGATAATATAGTATACCCCCGTATTCACAAATTGTCAACACTTTTTTGAAAAAATTGTTCACACTGTTGAAAAAGCGGGCGTATTTCGGGAAAACTATTTGTGAAAGCTCCTAATTCGACCGGTTTCGCCTTATTGCGCGCTGAGATAGGCGTGAATGGAGGCGGCGGCCTTCTTCCCCGCGCCCATGGCCAAAATCACCGTGGCGGCGCCGGTGACGGCATCGCCGCCGGCGTAGATGCCGGCGCGTGTGGTGCGCAGGGTGTCTTCGTTGACCACCAGACAGCCGCGGCGGTTGGTTTCGAGACCGGGGGTGGTGGTGCGAATGAGCGGGTTGGGGGTGTTGCCGACGGCGGCAATCACCATATCGACCGGCAGGCTGTGTTCGCTGCCGGGCAAGGGTTCGGGACGGCGGCGGCCGGACGCATCCGGTTCGCCCAGCTGCATGGACACGCAGGACAGCGAGGTGACAAAACCGTCGTCGTTGCCGCACACAGCCACGGGGGCGGTGAGAAAGCGGAACTGCACGCCCTCTTCGCGGGCGTGGTGGATTTCTTCCAGGCGGGCGGGCATTTCTTCTTCGCCGCGGCGGTAGACCACCGTGACTTCTTCGGCACCCAGGCGTTTGGCGCAGCGGGCGGCATCCATGGCCACATTGCCGCCGCCCACCACGGCCACACGGCGGGCACGCGGTGCGGGGGTGTCGTATTCGGGACGGTAGGCTTTCATGAGGTTGATGCGTGTGAGAAACTCGTTGGCGGACAGCACACCGAGCAGGCCTTCGCCGGGGATCCCCAAAAAGCTGGGCAGGCCGGCACCGCTGCCGATGAACACCGCTTCGTAGCCGCGTTCGAACAGGTCGTCTACCGACAGCACTTTGCCGATGACCATGTTGGTTTCCACCGCCACGCCGGCGCGGCGCAGGCCGTCGATTTCCTGCTGCACGATGGCTTTGGGCAGGCGGAATTCGGGAATGCCGTACATGAGCACGCCGCCGGCGGTGTGGAAGGC
Source organism: uncultured Eubacteriales bacterium (assembly GCA_964389495.1). GTDB lineage: Bacteria > Bacillota > Clostridia > Oscillospirales > Acutalibacteraceae > RGIG3009. The sequence continues at coordinate 2,322 of CAYMDU010000059.1, read as the reverse complement.
TTCGAACACGGTGACTTCATAGCCCAGGCGGTTGAGGTCACCGGCGCAGGTGAGCCCGGACGGGCCCGACCCCACCACCGCCACGCGGTGGCCGTTGCGGGGAACGGCGGGGGCTTCGGCGGCCGCTTCGCTGTGGGTGCGGTGCCAATCGGCGGCAAAGCGTTCCAGCCGACCGATGGCCACGGCTTCGCCTTGGATACCGCGCACGCAACGGGCTTCGCACTGGCGTTCCTGCGGGCACACGCGGCCGCACACAGCGGGCAGGGCGCTGGTTTCGTGAATGAGTTGGTAGGCGGTTTCGAACTGCCCCTTGCGCACCTGTTCGATGAAGCGCGGAATTTGCACATTCACGGGGCAACCGGCCACGCAGGGGCTGTTTTTGCAGTTGAGGCACCGCTGGGCTTCTTGCACGGCCAATTCCGCGGTGTAGCCCAGGGCGACTTCTTCGAAATTGCCGGCGCGCACCTGCGGGTCTTGCTCCGGCATGGGGGTTTTGGTTTGTTGATTATTCACAGCCATGGTGTTGCTCCTCCCAAAAGGCCATGCGGCAGGCGTGTTCCTGTTCGCGGTACTGACGCAAGCGTTTCATAGATTCGTCCCAATCGATTTGGTGGGCATCGAATTCCGGACCGTCAACACAGGCGAATTTGGTTTCGCCGCCGACGGTGAGGCGGCAACCGCCGCACATGCCGGTGCCGTCGATCATGATGGGGTTCATGGACACAATGGTTTTGATGCCGTGCGGGCGGGTGACTTCGGCCACGGCGCGCATCATGGGCAACGGGCCAATGGCCAGCACCAGGTCGTAGCATTCGCCGGCTTCCAGCAAGTGGCGCAATTGGTCGGTGACAAAGCCGCGGTGGCCGTGGGAGCCGTCGTCGGTCATGACAAACAGGCGGCTGCTCACCGCGCCCAATTCCTGTTCCAGCAACACAAACTCCCGGTTGCGGAAGCCGGCAATCATGTCCACATGGGCGCCGAGACGGTGCAACGCTTTGGCTTCGGGATAGGCGATGGCGCACCCGACGCCGCCGCCGATGACGGCCACGCGGCGATGGCCTTCCAGTTCGGTGGCGCGACCCAGCGGGCCCACCACATCCAGCAGGCTGTCGCCCACGGTGAGGGTGTCCAGCAATTCGGTGGTCTTCCCCACCTTTTGATAGATGATGGTGACGGTGCCGCGTTCGGGATCTTGGTCGGCCAATGTGAGCGGAATGCGCTCGCCGGTTTCGTTGACGCGCAAAATGAGGAACTGGCCGGCTTTGCCTTTGGCGGCGATGAGCGGGGCTTCGATTTCCATGAGAGAAACCGCGGGGTTGAGCGGGCGTTTGTTGACGATTTTATACATGAGCGGCACCTCGGTTTTCGTGTTGTTTGGCCCAACCCGACGGGGACAGAATGGCCAACATGGGATAGATTTCCAAGCGGCCGAACAGCATGACCACCGACAGCAGCAACTTGGAAAACGGCGAATAGGCGGCGAAACTGCCGGTGGGACCGATGGCTCCCAAGCCGGGGCCGACGTTGTTGAAGCAGGTGACGGCGGCCGTGAGGTTGGTTTCGAGAGTGAACGGTTCGAACGACAGGCACAGGAAGGTGAAGGCGATGCCCACGATGTAGAGCACAAAGTAGGCGCTGACGCTGTTGAGCAGTTGGTCATCGACCGGTTTGCCTTCCATGTGAACGGCGCCGACGGAACGCGGATGGAAAATGCGGCGCAGGTTGCGGCGAATGCTTTTGGCCAGCATCATCACGCGGGACACTTTGAAGCCGCCCGCCGTGGAACCGGAACAGCCGCCGACAAACAGCAGCAAGAACAACACGGTGCGGGCCATGCCGTTCCACAAATTGAAATCGACGGTGGCGTAGCCGGTGGTGGTGACCACCGAAGCCACCTGGAACACGGCATGGCGCACGGCTTCGGACAGGGCGGGATATTGCGGCAGAATGTTGAGGGTGATGACGGCGGAGGCCACGGCCACGATGCCGAAATAGCACAGCACTTCGGTGCTGCGCGCGGCACTGCGGAAGCGCCGCATGTACAGCAGCTGATAGACATTGAAATTCACGCCGAAAATCAGCATGAACACGGTGATCACCCACTGGCAATAGGGCGAGTAGGCGCCGATGCCGGCGGTGGAGATGCTGAACCCGCCGGTGCCGGCGGTGCCGAAGGAATACACCACACTGTCGAACAGGGGCATGCCGCCGAGCAACAGGAACACCAGTTCCAGTGCGGTGAGAAACAGATAGATGAGGTAGAGAATTTTGGCGGTGTCGCGCAGACGGGGCACCAGCTTGCCCACCACGGGGCCGGGCATT
>CAYMDU010000058.1:0-11312 GCA_964389495.1 uncultured Eubacteriales bacterium | reverse complement strand
GGCTCGTAATGACCGATTCCGTAAACCGGCTCCGAAATGGTTTCCATATACCGCGTGGGGCTTTCGTCCACAAAGTATTTGTATTCAAAGTGAATACTGGGGTTCTTCTTGAATTCGTCAATATCATACAGCATTTCCGCCGCCGACTGATACCGCTTTGACGGATCTTTCTGCATGGCTTTCAGGGTGATTTCTTCCAGCCCTTCGGGAATAGCCGGATTGATTTCACGCGGCGGCTTGGCTTCGGACTGCAACTGCATAATGGCCACCGAAACCGCACTGTCTGCCTCAAAAGGCAACCGGCCCGCCAGCATCTCATACAGCATCACACCCACCGAATAAATATCGGCTTTTTCGTCGGTGATTTCTCCGCGTGCCTGTTCCGGACTGATATAGTGCACCGAACCGATGGCTTTGTCGGTGGAACGGGTGGTGCGAATATCCTGGCGCGAAAAACGGGCAATTCCGAAATCGGTCACTTTGATGGTGCCATCCGGCAACAGCATGATGTTTTGCGGTTTAATGTCCCGATGCACAATGCCTTTGTCGTGCGCGTGCTGCAATGCCCGCAAAATTTGCACTGTGAAATGCACGGCCTCTTTCCATTTGAATTCGTCTTGCTGGTCAATATACTCTTTCAGTGTGATGCCGTCAATGTATTCCATCACAATGTATTGCAAGCGGTCGCCGAAACTCACATCATACACCTTAACAATGTTGGGATGCGAAAGGATAGCAATCGCCTTGGATTCGTTTTTAAATCGGCGGGTGAATTCGTCGTTTGTTAAGTATTCTTCTTTCAAAATCTTAACGGCCACAATACGGTCGTCGATGTTGTCATAGGCTTTATACACATAAGCCATGCCGCCGGCACCGATAATTTCTTTGATTTCATAGCGCCCATCCAAACGCTTTCCGATATACTTATCCATAATAGACCTCCTGCATCGTTAACTTTTTGTCACGGCAACAACCGTGATGTTGTCGCTGCCGCCGGCCAAGTTGGCCGTGGTGATCAGTTTCATCGGAATATCCGCAAAGTTAAATGTTCGCACCAAGGACTGAATCATTTCTTCTGCCACCAAATTGGACAAACCGTCGGTACAAATCAGCAAGGTGCCGTTGTCCGGAAAGGCAATCCGTGTGAACGAACATTCCAGCTCCGGTTCCACACCCAAAGCTCGGGTGAGAAAATGTTTTTGCGGATGTGTTTTGGCTTCTTCGGCTGTGATTTGCCCCTTGTCCACCATGTCTTGCACCACCGAGTGGTCTTTGGTGACTTGCGTAATATCACGCGGAGTAATCATATAGGCACGGCTGTCGCCCACATGCGCCAGATAAACCGCATCCGGCGAAGCAATCGCCACCACGGCGGTGGTTCCCATGCCATACAGTTCCGCGTCTTCACGCGCGGTACGAAACACGGCACCGTTTGCTTCGGCTACTGCCGATTCCAGCAATTCCCGAATGGCCTCCGGCGAATCGCTCTCCCGATAATCTTCCACCAAACGGTCGGCAAGGCAACGCATGGCAATCGAGCTGGCAATGTTGCCGCCATTGGCACCGCCCATGCCGTCGCACACCACCACAAACGCGGTGCTTTCCGTGAGTTTACCGCACAGAAACGCGTCTTGGTTGCTGGAACGCACACGCCCCGGATGGGACGCACCCAAAGTTTGCATGGCTAATCCTCCTCTCGTTCCTGCCGGCGAAGTTGCCCACAGGAAGCACTGATATCTGCACCCAGCGTTCGCCTAACCGTAACGGTTAGGCCACGCTGTTCCAGTAACTGTTGAAATCGTCGCAACCGCGACTGAGAACTGCGCCGATGGTCCTTTCCCGGCACTTCGTTGGCGGGAATTAAATTCACATGGCACAACATGCCACGCAGCCGAAAGACCAGTTCGTTGGCACAAGCATCGCTATCGTTCACGCCGTGAATCATGGCATATTCAAACGAAACGCGGCGGCCGGTGACTTCGCTATACGCACGGCATGCTTTCAGCAATTCTTCCACCGGATACCGGCGGTTAACGGGCATCAGGCGCGAACGAATATCGTTGTTCGGCGCATGCAACGACACCGACAGGGTGAGTTGCAGCTTTTCTTCCATCAAGCGATAAATACCGTCAACCAGCCCGCAGGTGGACAGCGACACGTGGCGCATTCCGATGTTCACGCCACCCGGACGCGACAGCATTTTTAAAAAGCAAAGCACTTGGTCGTAATTGTCCAGCGGTTCGCCCATGCCCATCAACACCACCGACGAAACGCGAATTCCGCGGTTCTGCTGGGCCGCTTCAATTTGTGCCAGCATTTCGGAAGCGGACAGATTGCGCACCAACCCACCCATACCGGTGGCACAAAAGGAGCACCCCATGCGGCACCCCACCTGTGTGGAAAGGCACTGCGACCACCCGTGATGATAACTCATGAGAACCGATTCCACCGTTTCCCCGTCGGGCAAGCCAAACAGGTATTTCACCGTTTCGTCCAGCTGCGAATCCAAGCGGCGCAACACGGTTACCTGCGGCACCGTGAATTCGCGTGCAAGCTGTTGCCGCAATGCCAGCGGCAAATCGGACATATCTTCAAACGATGTGCAACCGCGATCCAACCATTGCCGCACCTGCTTGCAACGGAAAGCAGGATATCCCCATGAGGCAAAGCGCTGATGTAATTGTTCTTCGCTGAGCGATCGGATATCCTCCGGCATCGTATCGGCACCTCATTTTTTGTAAAATCCTGCAATAAAGAATCCATCGGTTCCGTGCACCGGCGGGAACAGCGTGAGGCAGTGCGATGGGTTTTCCCCCGCCGCCGAAAAGCAACGGCCCAGCGGCAACACACGCGGGGCGAATTCCGGGTGTTCCTGCAAAAAGTGTTGAACCACCTGCTCGTTTTCCGCCGGATTTAGGGTGCAGGTAGAATATTGAAGCACCCCACCCGGTTTCACCATGGCCGCGCTGCTGTCCAAAATGCGATATTGCAATTCCGGAAGCTGTTTGCAAACTGCCAGGTCTTTATACCGGATTTCCGGCTTGCGACGAATCACGCCCAGCCCGGAACAGGGCACATCGCACATCACGCGGTCGAAACGCGCACGCAACGGTTCCGGGCACGGTGCCGCCGCATCGCGCACTGCCGTTTGCAATATGGTGATTCCCAATTCGGCAGCACGCCGTTCCACGGTTTCGCATTTGGCAGGATACACATCGCACGCCAGCAAGCGGCCGCGGTTGTTCATCATCTGCGCCACGGTAAAGCTTTTTCCGCCGGGCGCGGCGCACACATCGACAATCGTTTCGCCCGGTTGCGCCTCCAAGGCGAAACACGCCCATTGCGAAGCTTTATCTTGATTATAATAGCATTTTTTATCGGCTGTTGCAAGTTTATTTAGTAAATATCCGGCGTGGAGTTCAAAACAATGCGGCAAATCGTCGGAAATTCGGTAATCCGCCCCCACAGCATCCAGCTGTTTGGCAAATTCGGCATCGTCGGTGCGCAGGGTGTTCACACGCAACGAAACCGTTGGCGTATCGTTGAGCGACTCCAACAGCGACAGCATCCGCTGTTCGCCATAGGCTTGCCGCCAAAAGGCAATCAGTGCCACCGGGCAGGAATAGCAAACCGATAACCCTTCATCGCCCGCAGGCAACCGGGCGAACCAGCTGCCGTTGTTGCGGGCTATTCCCCGCAACACGCCGTTGACAAAGCCGGCGGCTTGCCCTTGCTTTAACCGGCGAACACCGTTTACCGCTTCGTTTACCGCCGCCGATACCGGCACCTTATCCATGTACACCATTTGGTACAGTGCCACACGCAATGTTTCCAGCACCACCGGGTGCATTCGGCGAAGGGGCATCGAAGAGGCCTGCGACAGCAGGTAATCCAATGTCAACTGCCGTTCAATCACGCCGTAAAACAGGCGCGACGCCAAAGCGGAATCCGCAGGCGACAGTTGCGCTGTTTGCAGCATGGTGTCCAACAGAATGTTGGAATATCCCTGACGGCGATGTAGGTCCGCCAACGCTTGCACCACAAGGGACCGTGCATCCTGCGGCATGTGAATGTCTCCTTTGCTCATTGATCAAACCGGCTTTGCAAAGCAAGCGGATGCCCGCGAAAATACGCAACAGCTTCCATGCGCTTGCCTCCCTCGGCCTGCACTTCGCAAATTTCCAGTGCTGTTTCCCCGCCGCATGCCACAATCAGCGGTTCGGCGGACACCACCGTGCCGGGAACCGCTTGGCAAGGCTCTGCCACTCGCGTGCGATGAATTTTCAGGCACTTGCCGCCGTGCATCACCGTGGCCACCGGCCACGGATGCAATCCGCGAACTTGGTTGTGCAATTGTTGCGCCGAACGGGAAAAATCCATCGCACAAAGCGATTTGTCCAGCATCGGCGCATAGCAGGTGCTTTCCTCGTTTTGCGGAATACGTGCCAGACAGCCCGCTTCCAGATCGCGCAATGTGCGCGACAGCAACGACGCCCCCAAAACCGACAACCGATCGTGCAGCTCACCCGCTGTCATGTTATCGGCAATCGGGCATGCTTCTTTCAGCAACATATCGCCGGTATCCAACCCCACATCCATAAACATGGTGGTCACACCGGATTCCGTTTCGCCGTTTAACACCGCCCACTGAATCGGTGCCGCGCCACGATAGCGCGGCAACAGCGATGCATGTACATTGATGCACCCTTTCGGCGGAAGTTCCAGCACCTCACGCGGCAGCAACTTTCCGTAAGCCACCACCACAATCACATCCGGGTGACACGCACGCAATGTTTCCACCACTTCGGCGTTGCGCAAAGTACCGGGCTGAATCACCGGAATTTCGTGCTGTGCGGCACACACTTTCACCGGCGGCGGTGTCATGCGATGACCGCGGCCTTTCGGTTTATCGGCCTGTGTTACCACCAGCGACACACGGTGCCCGTCTTTGATGAGCTGTTCCAGGCACGGCACGCTGAAATCCGGAGTACCCATGAACACAATATTCAAGGCCGGGTTCCCTCCTCCATCATCACCTGTGATACATGGTCCAAAAACACCACGCCGTCCAAATGGTCGATTTCATGGCACATACACCGCGCCAGCAACTCCTCGCCGGTGAGGAAAAACCATTTTCCGTGACGGTTTTGCGCCTTCATTTTCACCTTGTACGGGCGTGTCACCATGCCCCATTTTCCGGGGAACGACAAACACCCTTCTTCGCCGGTTTGTTCGCCCTCGGTGGCAACAATTTCGGGATTGATGGCTTCGATAACGCCCTCACCGACATCCATCACCACCACACGGCGCAAAATCCCCACTTGGGGACCGGCCAAGCCTACACCGGCGGCTTCGTGCATGGTGTCGGCCATATCGTCTAACAGCTGCCACAAGCGTTCGTTAAATTCCGTTACCGGACGGCACACCTTGCGCAGCGTGGGATCTTCGTCTTTTAAAATATTGCGAATTGCCATTTGCTTTTCTCCTCTACATAATGGTTGCGGGATTTCGGTCGGCATACACGGAAATGTCGCGGTTAACCGGGTCGGCGGCAAAGCGTGTCAACACCTCTCCGATAAACCGGCGCGACAGCGTACCGGCGCCCAACTTTACCAACAGTTTGTATCGGTATTTGCCGGAAACGCGTGCAACGGCTGCCGGCGTGGGATCCAAGGCAATCAGCGGCATGCCTGCATAGTGGGACGACGCCGTTTCACGCAACAACTGCAACAGGCGTTGCGACGCCTCCCGAACGGCACCCTCCCGCACACCGCCCAAACCGAATACATACAGTTCGGTAAACGGCGGGTATTTCATTTGGCGCCTGGCCGCAATTTCCACTTGGTAAAACGAGGGATAATCCTGCCGCGATGCCTGTTCGATAACATAATGATCCGGCACCGTGGTTTGAATCACAGCCTTGCCGGGCCATTCGCGCCGCCCCGCTCGCCCAATCACCTGTGTCAGCAGTGAAAAGGTGGTTTCATACGCGCGATAATCGCCCGCATACAGCGATTGGTCGGCCGACAGCACCCCCACCAGCGACACGCCGGGGAAATCCAGCCCTTTGGCCACCATTTGCGTGCCAATCATCACGTCGTACTTGCCTTCGGCAAACTCACGGAATTTTTCTTCATAGGCATACCGCGACATGGTGGTATCGGTATCCATTCGCAACACCCGCGCTTGGGAAAATTGCTGCTGCAATTCTTCTTCCACGCGTTGCGTGCCCATGCCGGAATACCGAATATGCTCCGAACCGCAAGCCGGGCACCGCACCGCCATCGGCTGCATATGCCCGCAATAGTGACAAACCAATTTGTCGTTTGCACGGTGATAGGTCATGGAAATGCTACACGAGGGACAAGTGATCACCTGCCCGCAAGAACGACACGATACAAAGGTTTGATATCCGCGCCGATTCAGCAACAAAATAGCTTGCCGTTTTTGTTCCAGGCAGTCATGCAGCTCTTGTTTCAAACGGTCGCTCAAAACAGAACCGTCAGCTTGCCGGCGCATATCCACCAGTTCCACCTGCGGCAACACGGCATCGCCGTATCGCTTGGTTAAGGTGTGAAGCGAATACCGCCCGGCCAAAGCGGCTTGGTAGCTTTCCAAACTGGGCGTAGCCGATGCCAGCAGCAACAGCGCTTTGTGCCGCATGCAGCGAAATTTGGCCACTTCGCGTGCATGGTAGCGCGGCGTGCTCTCTGATTTATAGGTATGTTCCTGTTCTTCATCTATGACAATCAAGCCCAGCTGTTCCACCGGCGCAAACACCGCCGAGCGTGTGCCCACAACAATCGAGGCTTCTCCGCGGCGAATACGCTTCCATTCGTCAGCGCGTTCCCCCACGGATAATCCGCTGTGCAACACCGCCACCTTGCTGCCGTAGCGTTCAAGGAAACGATCTGTTACCTGCGGCGTTAAGGCAATTTCGGGGACCAGCACCAGCACTTGCTTTCCGTCTTGAATCACACGATCAATCAAGCTCATGTACACTTGCGTTTTGCCGCTGCCGGTTACGCCGTACAGCAGCGCACACGCTGCCGACGGCTCTTGATACCGTTGCAGCAACTGTTCCAGTGCCGCTTGCTGTTCCGTTTCCAAGGCCATGGGTCGAGCCGAGGGCGCAGCCGGCCGGGTGGGTGTGCGCAACCATTCTTGGTCGTACAGCTCCACCAATCCTTTTTTTACCAACGCGGAAACAACCGCTTCCGTTACTCCGGCCAAATAGCACAATTCCTTAACCGAAGCGGTGCCCGCCGATTCCAACAGCGACAGCACAGCTTTTTGCTTGGGCGTACACTTTTGCCGGGCCGCAGCCGCCTGTTCGTCTTCCGGTGGCAGTGCAAACCGCACCATGCGGCGCGTGGCATCGCCCAAGCGGCGAAACGCATCGTCGCTGCGTGTTAGCCACCCGCGGCGCAACATGGTTTCCAACAGTTTGGACCGGCTGGCAAGACCGGCACAGCGCAACAGGGTGTCGCCGGGGACGCCTTCGGGAAGACGCCGGCTCAGAGAACAAGCCAACGCATACACCGCTTTTTCTTCCGGCGACATGGCCTGCTCGGCGGATTCCGGCAGTTGCCTAACGGGCAAGAACACCGGTTTCACATTCCAATACAAGCCGGTGGGAAGCATGGCACGCACGGCATCGAACACGGTGCAAAATGTGCGTTCACGCAGCCACAGAGCCAAATCGAGAAGTTCGTCGCTCAACAGCGGCTTTTCGTCCAGCACTTCGGCAACGTCTTTGCACGTTCCTTCAAGAGGGCCGTTTGCCACATCCATCACAATGCCTTGCCGGCAGCGGTTTCCGCGACCGAACGGCACCATCACACGGCAGCCGCGCTCAATCGGTGCCGAGTCCGCCAGGGTGTAGCTGTACAACTTGTCAAAGTGATAGGTGGTTTGTTCCACCGCCACACGAAGAATACGTGGCATCTCGGCACCTCCTTTCAAAGCCAAAAACGCCCGCGGCGCAACAGTGTGCAACGCCTGGGCGTCTTCTCGTCGGTTAGCGTTACTCTTCGTCCGACACAATCATTTTGTAGTCGCCGCCCTCGAAATCGCGAATGGCCATGCTCACCGGCTTTTCCAGCAAAATGGCACCGTTGTCTTCGGCCTCTTGCGCAATGTCGCGGGCACGCTTGGCGATGCCCACCACCACGGCATAGCGGCTGTTATTGCCTTTTAGGTTTTCAATATCTCTGGGGTTCAACATAATTCCAAATCCTCCAATAGTTGTTTATTGCGGGAATACCGCATTTTTTCCGCATCGATAATGGCGTTCAACCGCTTCACGGCCAACTCCACTTTGTCGTTCAGCACCACATACTGATAACTGCCGATGTGCTTAATTTCCTCACGCGCCGCACACAAACGGCCTTGCACGCTTTCTTCGGTTTCCGTGCCGCGACCGCGCAAACGACGCTCTAATTCTTCCAACGAAGGTACCACCAAAAAGATGGATACAAACTCTTTGCAACGGCTCATCACCGCTTCGGCGCCCTGCACCTCGATTTCCAAAAGCACATTGCGGCCGGCCGCCAGTTGCTGTTCCACCGCTTCGCGCGGGGTGCCGTAGTAATTGCCGTTGTATTGGGCATATTCCAGCAACGCATCGCTTTCAATCATTTGCTCCACCTGCTCGCGTGTGCGGAAGAAATATTGCACACCGTCTACATCGCCGGGACGCGGTGAACGCGTGGTTACCGAAACCGACAGCACCGTGTCGTCGCGCTCCGAAAGCAACTGCTCCACCACCGTGCCTTTTCCGCACCCGGACGGGCCGGAAAAAACAATCAACAAACCACGCGGTTGCTCATTCGCCATTGCCAGTTTCCTCCTCGTCGTCTTCGCCCAAGCGATTGGCCACCGTTTCCGGCTGCACCGCCGAAAGAATCACATGATCGCTGTCGGTGATCAGCACGGCCCGCGTGCGCCGCCCATAGGTGGCGTCTATCAACGAACCCCGCTCCTTGGCATCTTGGATAATTCGCTTTATCGGTGCCGATTCCGGACTGACAATCGCCACCAAACGGCCCGCGGCAACCATATTGCCAAAACCGATGTTGATAAGCCGCACGATGATCCCTCCGTATTCTCACTCGATGTTTTGAATTTGCTCTCGGATTTTTTCGATTTCCGCTTTCATGTCCACAACCACCTGCGCCAGTTGCAAATCTTGCGCTTTGGAACCGATGGTGTTGGTTTCACGGTTGATTTCCTGTATCAGAAAATCCAGCTTGCGCCCCACCGATTCGCGGCTGTTCATCAGCTGTTCCAACTGATCCAAATGGCTGCGCAAACGCACGGTTTCTTCGGCCGTGGCAATCTTGTCGGCAAACAGCGCCGCTTCGGTTAGCAGGCGTTGTTCATCCACCGTAGCCGTTCCCAACAATTCGCGCATGCGCTCGGTGACTTTTTCCATGTGTTCCCGCACCGTTTGCGGCGATTGGTTTTCCACCGTGGCCACGCACTCCAACAGAAATTCGCGCCGCGAAAGAACATCTGCACGCAGTTTTTCGCCTTCGCGCTCACGCATGAGCAAGAACTGTTGCAGTGCTTGTTCCGCCGTGTCTTTCACGGCATCCCAAATGGCGTCTTCGTCGGCTTCGTTTTTGCGAACCGTCAGCACATCCGGAAAGCGTGCCAAATTCATGGCCGTGCAATCGTCGCGCACCGACAGCGATTCCGACAACTGTTGCAAGGCACGGCAATAGGCTTCGGCCAGAGGCAAATTAACTTCCACGCGACTGTCTGCCACTTCCACGGCATCCAGCGACACAAACACTTCCACCTTGCCGCGTGCCACTTTTTGCTGCAACAACGATTTCAGTTTGTCGTCCAAAAAACCGCAAGTGCGCGGCAAACGCGAACTGTATTCGAAAAAGCGATGGTTGACGGATTTGATTTCCACCGTCACAGTCCAGCCGTTTCGCTCTTGCTGACAACGGCCGTATCCCGTCATACTCCGTATCATAAGTTACTCCTTAAAATCAAGACGACCGAAAGCCTCGTGTGAGGCTTTCGGATGCGACTTTCCTTACACGGGGTGCACCTGCTCCTCTTGGTTCAGGTGGGCTCCGTCGATATGATATTTCTCATCGCGACGCTTTTCAAAGAACTTAACGGCAACTTGGCCAAACTGTGCATAGGTGAGCACATCTTCCTCTTGCTCGTACCATTCTTTCATTTCTTCCCGCATGGTGTCCAGTTCCGGTTTCAGCAAATCGGCAGGGCGGCAAGTGATCGGTTGCTCGTCGCCGATAATTTTTTTGGCAAACTCCGGATCGATAGCAACCGGCGTGGCTCCGTATTCGCCGCGCACCAAGCCCTTGAATTCTTTGGTGACCATTTTGTAGCGTTCGCCGCCGATGATGTTAAACACAGCCTGTGTGCCCACGATTTGCGACGAAGGGGTAACCAACGGCGGATAGCCGGCATCGGCACGCACACGCGGCACTTCCAGCAACACATCTTCCAGCTGATCTTCGCGGCCCGCCTGCTTTAACTGGCTAACCAAATTGGACAGCATACCGCCGGGCACTTGGTAAATCAGGGCTTTGGTATCCACTTCCAGCATCTTCGGATTGAGCAGGCCGTTGGCCAGATACTTTTCACGCAAGGTGTGGAAATACTTGCTCACTTCGTTGAGCTTAACCAAATCCAATCCGGTGTCGTACTCTGTGCCGGCCAGTGCCGCCACCATGGATTCAGTGGCGGGGTGCGAAGTGCCCATGCCCAGCGGCGACAGCGCCGTGTCGATCACATCGGCACCGGCTTCGATGCCCTTCATCAAAACCATGTCGGCAATGCCGGCTGTGAAATGCGAGTGCATTTGAACCGGAATGGACACCGCTTTTTTGATTTCTTTCACCAGGTCATAGGTGGTGTAGGGAACCAGCAAACCCGCCATGTCTTTCAAACAAATGGAATCGGCGCCGGCTTCTTCCAACTTTTTGGCATAGTTCACATAGTACTCCGTGTTGTACACGGGGCCGGTTGTGTAGGAAATGGCAACCTGCACATGCGCGCCCTTTTCCTTTTTGGCCGCTTTGATGGAGGTTTCCAAATTGCGAATATCGTTCAGCGCATCGAAAATGCGAATGATATCAATGCCGTTGGCCACCGATTTTTGCACAAAGTATTCCACAACATCGTCGGCATAATGGCGATAGCCCAACATGTTTTGGCCGCGGAACAGCATTTGCAATTTGGTTTTGGGCATGTGCTGACGCAAAACCCGCAAGCGTTCCCACGGATCTTCGTTCAAAAAGCGCAAGCAGGCATCAAAGGTGGCGCCG
>CAYMDU010000057.1:0-11333 GCA_964389495.1 uncultured Eubacteriales bacterium | reverse complement strand
CTGACCTTTTTTGCCAGTCTTCCGAAAATCACGCGGCGGTTGCAAACCCTGGTGGATGTGGGACTTGGTTATATCAAATTGGGACAACCGGCCACCACGTTGTCGGGCGGCGAAGCGCAGCGTGTGAAATTGGCAACGGAATTGTCCAAACGGCCGACGGGGCGCACCATTTATATTTTGGACGAACCGACCACCGGTTTGCACACGGCGGATGTGGCACAGCTGATTGCGGTGCTGCAAAAGCTGGTGGATAGCGGCAACACCGTGGTGGTGATTGAGCACAATCTGGATGTAATTAAAAACGCCGACTATATTTTGGACCTGGGGCCGGAAGGCGGCAATCGCGGCGGCACTTTGGTGGCGGCCGGAACGCCGGAAGACGTGGCGCGGGTGCCGGAATCGTATACAGGGCAGTATATAAAGCCGTTGCTTACGGACTAGGAGGAACGGGGCTATGGAGCGGAAATTGTGTCTTGGCGGACGGTATCGCCATTTCAAAGGCGGAGAATACGAAGTGCTGATGACGGCACGGCACAGCGAAACCGGTGAAGACCTGGTGATTTACCGTGCGCTTTACGGTGACGGGGCTGTGTGGGCGCGCCCGCGTGCGGAATTTTTGGATTGCGTAACGCGCGACGGCGTTTGCCGACAGCGTTTTGAAAAAATCGACAAATGATACTTGCTGTCATCGCCGGTTCGTGGTATACTGAAAAATAGGATTTTAAAAGAGGAAGAAGCAGAACAATGGGAAAACGAGAACAACTACGCAATATTGCCATTATCGCGCATGTGGACCACGGGAAAACCACCTTGGTGGACCAGCTGTTGCGGCAAAGCGGCATTTTCCGCGTGAACGAACAGGTGTCGGAACGTGTGATGGATTCCAACGACCTGGAAAAAGAACGCGGCATCACCATTTTGTCAAAGAACACCGCCGTGATGTATCGCGATACGAAGATCAACATTGTTGACACTCCCGGCCACGCGGATTTCGGCGGCGAGGTGGAACGCATCCTGATGATGGTAGACGGCGTGCTGCTGTTGGTGGATGCGTTTGAAGGTTGCATGCCGCAAACCCGCTTTGTGCTGAAAAAAGCGTTGGGGTTGGGCAAGCGCCCGGTGGTGGTGATCAATAAAATTGACCGTGACGGTGCGCGGCCCGCCGAAGTGATCGACGAATTGCTGGATTTGTTTATCGAGCTGGGTGCCGATGAAGACCAGCTGGATTTCCCGGTGGTGTATGCGTCCGGGCGCGATGGGTACGCATCGCTGGACCCCGAAGCACGGGAAGGCACCATGGAACCGCTGTTTGAAGCGATTTTGAAGTATGTTCCCGCGCCGGAAGGCGATACGGAAGCGCCGTTGCAAATTTTGTTTTCCAACATTGATTATGATGAATATGTTGGCCGTGTCGGTGTTGGCCGTGTGGAACGAGGCACGGTGCACAATGGGCAAGCGGTAACGTTGTGCCGCGCCGACGGCAGCACGCAAAACTGTCGCATCGGCAAGCTGTTCCAGTTTGAAGGACTGCACCGGGTGGAGCACGATACGGCCGCGGTGGGCGATTTGATTGCCGTGACCGGCATCACCGATTTGAATATCGGTGAAACGGTGTGTGACCCGCTGTGCGTGGAGCCGTTGCCGTTTGTTCACATTGACGAACCCACCATTTCCATGGTGTTCATGGTGAACAACAGTCCGTTTGCCGGCAAAGAAGGCAAGTATGTAACATCGCGCAATCTGCGCGACCGGTTGTTCAAAGAAGTGGAAACCAATGTGAGCATGCGTGTGCGGGAAACCGATACCACCGATGCGTTTGAGGTGTCCGGCCGCGGCGAATTGCATCTTTCCATTTTGATTGAAACCATGCGGCGGCAAGGGTATGAATTTGCCGTGAGCTGCCCGCAGGTGATTTATAAACAGGGTGAAAACGGCGAGCTGTTGGAGCCGATGGAGCTGCTCATGATTGAAGTGCCGGAAAATTATGTGGGCGCCGTGATGGAAAAACTCGGTTCCCGCCGCGCCGAAATTGTCAACATGGGCACGCGTGAAACGGGTGCCAGCCATTTGGAATTCCGTATTCCGTCGCGTGGGTTGATGGGGTATCGGCAACAATTTCTCACCGACACCAACGGCAACGGCATTATGAACAGTGTGTTCGACGGCTATGAGCCCTTTAAAGGGGAGATTCCGCAGCGTGTGCAAGGGTCGCTGGTGGTGTTTGAAACCGGTGAAACCAGCAGCTATGGTTTGTTTAATGCGCAAGACCGCGGTGCTTTGTTTGTGGGGCCTGCCGTGCCGGTGTATGAGGGCATGATTGTGGGCCAATCTCCTAAAAACGAAGATATTGTGGTGAATGTTTGCAAGAAAAAGCATGTCACCAACATGCGTGCCGCCGGTTCCGATGAAGCCTTGCGATTAACGCCGCCCACGGTGTTGTCGCTGGAACAGTCGTTGGAATTCATCAACGACGACGAATTGGTGGAAGTGACACCTCTGAGCATTCGTTTGCGGAAACGCATTTTGTCGCGTGAGCAGCGCATGAAAGAGGCGGCCAAGAAAAAGGGATGACTCGCCCGCTGCTTCGTCCGCTGTGGAATTTGGGAGTGGCGTGGCTGGTCACCTGCCTGATCGGCGCGTGGCTTCCGGTGCAGTGGATGTGGGCGGCGGCCGGCTTGGCGGTGCTGGGATTGTTGGTGCTGCTGTGGATACCGCCTGTGCGGCCGGTGTGGATTCTCACATTGGCGGCCGTGGCGTTGGCAGCGGTGTCGCTGGCGGTTTGCGTTACTGTGCGGTACCAACCGGTTGCGGAAGCGGCCGGCCAAACGGTGGCGTTGCGTGCCAAAGTGCAAGGCACCGGTGAAATCATCGAATTGCAGGTGCTGTCCGGCGATTTGCCGGCGGGAACGCGGCTGCGATTGTGGGGCGAAGCCTCTTCGGCGGCATTGGCAACCGGGGATGTGCTGGAAGCCGATTTCACGGTGCAACCGATAACGGCAACCGGCCTTTCGTTGCAACAGCAAAAGGCGAGCGGCGTGTGGGGTGCCGTGCTGCCGGCCGGTTCTTTGAACCGTGCGGTGGTTGGCAAAGTCTCGCCCACCGTGATGCAAATTCTAACCGACTGGCGCGAGAACATAGCCGCCCGTATTCAAGGTCTGCTGGCCGACGACAGCGGGGCGGTGGTTACCGGCATTTGCTTGGGTGCGGATGAGGCACTGTCCGATGCCGCTGTCGGCGCGTTTCGCACCTGCGGTGTTTCGCATTTGTTTGCCGTGTCCGGGTTGCATTTGTCGTTGATAACACAAGCCTTGCTGTGGCTGATGCGCCTGTGGCGGGTGCCGCGCCGTATCGGCGGCGTGGTATGCATGGCGGCAACCGTGTTGTTTGCGGCACTGGTGGGGTGGACTCCCTCGATTGTCCGCGCCGGTGTGATGTGCCTGCTGGTAACAGCGGGAACTTGCTTGCGCCGGCAAGCCGATGCGCGCAACTCCATGGGGTTGGCCCTGTTGCTGTTGTTGGTTCCGGAGCCGATGGCGGTGTATGACGCCGGGTTGCTTCTTTCGTTTTTGGCCACCTTTGGGGTGCTGTTTGTATCGCCGCTTTTGAAACAGGCCTTGTGCCGCTTGCCGCTTCGCGGGGGCGCCGCCACGGTGTGGAACAAAGCGGCAAGTGTGATGGCCGTCACTTTGTCGGCCACACTGGCCACGCTGCCGGTAACGGTGCTGTATTTCGGCACGGTTTCGCTGGTGGGCGTGTTGGCCAATTTGTTGATGACCACGGTGGCCTCCCTGCTGTTGATTATCGGGTGGTTGGCCATTGTGCTTTTGGCGGTCGGTTTGGTTGTTTTGTATCGTCCGCTGTTGCTGGTTGCCGGCTGTTTGTCACGCCTGTTGCTGTGGCTGGCACACCGGTTGGCAGCATGGCCCGTTTCGGCAGTTTCGGTGCGCACTCCGCACATGACGGTGTGGATTGTCGGCAGTGTGCTACTGGTTGGTGCGGGCTATGGGTTGTTGCGCCGCCGCGGTGTGCAGCTGGCAGCTGTGGTGGCGGCGATAGCCCTGTGTGTGGGGACACTGCCTTACCAATACGCGTTTGGCAACACCGTGCGTGTGGGTGTTTTGGATGTTTCCGGCGGGCTGGCCGTGTGCCTGCGTTATCGTTCGGAAACGGTGCTGGTGTTGGCACCCGAAGAATCCGGCATGTTGTCGGAACTGGCAGAGGCATTGCGCCAAGAGGGAATCCGGTCGGTGCAGGCGGTGTTCACCATCGGCGGCGACCGCGCCACGGCCTCACGCTTGCCGGCGGTGCTGGAAGCCTATGTTTCGCCCGGCCGGGTGTACGGTGATTTTTCGTTGCCCGTTTCGTTGTGGCCAAACGCCTGCGCGGTTTGGCAAGACGAAGCATTGGTTGTGCAACTGAGCGATTGCCGGCTGGCGTTTGACACCGGCAGCGGAACTGTGCCGGCACAGGCCGATTGTGTTATCGGTGCCGAACGAGTAACGGTGGGTGCCCAGTCTGTGGAGGCATTTGCCGATGAGCGGCCGTGGGTGTATATCACAGGTCGCACAATACAACTACAATAAAGGAGAGGTTTTCCATGCCGAAAACGGAACAGGATTTAAAATTGCACCTGAAAACGGGGATGCCCGCACGGGTGTACCTGCTGTACGGCGAAGAAAGCTATCTTACCGAGCATTATGCCGAGCAAGTGCTGCACATGGCCGGGGTTCGCTCCGGCGACAGTTTGGCCGAGTTTAATTTGCAGCGTTTTGACGGGCAAGAGTGTTCTTTTGATGCGGTGGAAGAAGCGGTGGAAGCGTTGCCGCTGATGGCGGAGCGCAAATGCGTGATGGTGAGCAACTGGGACATCACACCGGCCGCGGTGTTCGACCGCGCCATGGCGTTGGTGTCCGACCCGCCGGAAAGCACCGTGCTGGTGATGAAAATGACCACCCTGCTGGCCGACGGCAAGCTGAACGCCAAATGGCGGCAGTTTACAGAAACGGTGGACAAGGTGGGCGTGTGTGTGAATTTTCCACGCCGCAGCACCGAGGAATTGGCGCGCATTTTGTGTGCCGGTGCCAATCGCCGCCATTGTTTGCTCACGCCGGAAGTGGCGCGGGAACTGATTGAACAAAGCGGCAACGATATGAACCTGCTGCTGAACGAGTTGGACAAACTGTGTGCGGTGGCGGGAACCGGTGAAATCACATCGGCCATTGTGGGCGAAGTGGCCACGAAAAATCTGAACGCCCAAGTGTTTGAATTGTCCAATGCCATATTAAAGCACAATTACGAGGCGGCCTACACCATTTTGCACCGCCTGTTTGCCACCCGATTGGAACCGTTGATGATTTTGGCAGCGTTGTCCGGTGCCTACACCGATTTGTACCGCGCCAAGCTGGCAGCACTCAGCGGTCAGCGGGCGGAAACACTGATTGAAGAATTTGACTACAAGGGAAAAGCCTTTCGCTTGCGCTATGCCGCGCGCGATTGCAGCCGCTTGTCGCTGGATTCGTTGCGGGAAAGTTTGGACATTTTGGCGCAGGCCGATCGGCGCTTGAAATCGTATGCCAGCGACAAACGCACCGTGCTGGAAGAAACCGCCGCCAAGCTGATTGTCACGGCCAAACTGGGGCGTTCGGAATGATTCCCCGTGTTCGTGAAGCCATTGTGGTGGAAGGCAAGTACGATGCCATGCGGTTGCGTTCGGTGGTGGATGCCACCGTGGTGGTGACCGATGGGTTTCGTATTTTCCGCCAGCCGGAAAAATGGGAACTGTTGCGCCGTCTGGCCGCCACCTGCGGCCTGATTGTGCTGACCGACAGCGATGCCGCCGGGTTTGTTATTCGTGACCGCATCAGCAGCGCGTTGCCGCCGCAACAGGTGCACCATGCGTATGCGCCCGCAACGGTGGGAAAAGAACGCCGCAAGCGGGTCCCTTCCAAAGAGGGGTTGCTGGGCGTGGAAGGCATCGACGGTGAGCTGCTGTTGCAGGCGTTGCGCCGTGCCGGCGCCACCGTGGACGGCGAAGCGCAGCCTGCTTCGCCGCCGTATCTCACCAAAGCGCGGCTGTATGCCGACGGATTATCCGGCACCCCCGACAGTGCCGCACGGCGCCGGGCGGTGCTTTGTGCGCTTGGCTTGCCGCAGCATCTGTCGGCCAACCGCTTGTTGGAAGTGCTGAATGTTGTGCTGAACGAAGCGGAATACCGCGACTTGTTGGCACATATGCAAGGAGAGAAAACCACATGAACAAACCGATAGTGTTGGCGTCGGCGTCACCGCGACGACGGGAAATTTTGGATTTGCTGGGTGTGCCCTACACCGTGTGCCCGGCTGCGGGAGAGCTGTCGGTGGCGGCCGATTTGCCGCCGGAACAGGCCATTTTGCGTGTGGCACGCGGCAAAGCCGAAGCAGTGGCGGCCGCCCATCCGCACAGCACCGTGCTGGGTGCCGATACCGCAGTGGTGGCAGACGGCGCTATTTTGGGAAAACCGCACGATGCCGCCGATGCGGCGCGCATGCTGCGGTTGCTGTCCGGTCGAACGCACCGCGTGATCACGGCGGTGTGGGTGTGCGGTGAATCGTTTAACACCGGGTTTGCCGACAGCGCCGAAGTGACCTTTTTCCCACTTTCCGAAAAGGAGATTGCCGCCTATGTGGCAACGGGTGAACCGATGGATAAAGCCGGCGCCTATGCGGTGCAAGGATACGGTGCCCGGCACATCCGCGGTATTTGCGGTGATTTTTACACGGTTATGGGCTTGCCTGCCGGCCGCCTGTACCGATTTTTACAGCACGAAAGCGACTGACCGCCCGGCCGGAACGCACGCGTAGCAAAAAGAAAGGATTGGATAACAATGAAGCATGGCAGAGAAGGCACATCCCGCCGCACTCACAAGGCGCCCACATGGCGGTTTATGGCGTTTTTGGCCGCCTCGCTGTTGTGGATGGAAGTGGTGTTTCGCCTGGCCACGGTGGAGCATTTTTTCGGTGGCGGTTTGTTTTTTGTACTGTTTTTCACGCTGGCTGCCGCCGCTCTGCTGTATGTGGTGTGCACCTTGTTTGATACCAAAATCAACCGGCGTGTGGTGCTGGGACTGCTGATTTTGTTGGGTGCGGTGTTTTCGTCGCAAATTGTTTATTTCGGCGTGTTCGACACCTATTACATTTTGTACTCCGTGAAAAATGCCGGCCAAGTGGCCCAGTTTTGGAAAGATATTTTTCTGTCGCTGTGGCGCAATCTTTTTTCGATTGCCTGCCTGTGGTTGCCGCTGGCGGTGTATGCGCTGTTTGGCCGCAAACTGTTTCCTGCCCGCCGCGCGCCCGGCTTGCTCAAAGCCGCGGCCGTTGTGGTGCTCACGGCGTGCCATTTGGTGGCCATGCTCACGGCGCTGTGCTTCCGCGAAGGCGACACCAGCCCGGCTCACTTGTATACCAAGCAGTTTGCGGTGGACGCTTCGGTGGAGCAGTTCGGCTTGATCACCACCATGCGCCTGGATTTGAAATACCTGTTGTTTGGCACCAGCATTGACGACGATTCCGATTTGCCGTCGTCGCTTCCCACCGACGACGACAACAAAGACAACACCGGCAGCGACACACCGGCCACGCCCACCGTGTACGGCGACAATGTGATTTCGTCGTTGGATTTTGAAGCGCTGGCCAACAGCACCGGCGATAAAAATATCAAAAAAATGCACGAGTATTTCGGTTCGTTGACTCCCACCAAGAAAAACGAATATACCGGCAAGTTCAAAGGCAAAAACCTGATTTTCATTGTGGCCGAAGGGTTTTCGCCCTATGCCGTGAGCCAGGATTTAACACCCACCCTGTATAAACTTTCGCACGAGGGCATACAGTGCACCAATTACTACACGCCCGGCTGGGGTGTGTCTACTTCGGATGGCGAATACACCAGCCTGCTCAGTTTGATTCCCGCCACCGGCGTGCACAGCATGGAGTATTCGGCCGATAAGAACATGTATTTTTCGCTGGGCAATCAGCTGAAAAAAGTGGGGTATAAAACCTATGCCTTCCACAACCACACCTACACCTACTACGGCCGCAGCAAGTCGCACCCGAATTTGGGCTACACCTTCCAGGGTATCGGAAACGGGCTCACGCTGGACTATTCGCTGTACTATCCCAACAAAAACTACACCACCCGTTGGCCCAATTCGGACTACCTGATGGCGCTGGCCACGGAAAATACCTATATGGACGAGCAACCGTTCCACACCTATTATCTCACGGTGAGCGGGCATATGCTGTATACCTTCACGGGGAACAGCATGGCGGCCTATCACAAAGACAAGGTGCAAAACCTGCAATACGAATCGGAGCAGGTGAAAGCCTATTTGGCATGCCAGTATGAGCTGGAACTGATGCTGCGCGAGTTGCTTTCTACCCTGACGCAGAAAGGCATTGCCGACGACACCGTGATTGTTCTCACGGCCGACCACTATCCCTACGGTTTGCAGCAGGCCAATGAAAAAGACTATTACAGTGAGCTGGCGGGGCATGACACATCGTCCACCTTTGAAAAGTATCGGAACACCCTGATTATGTGGCACGAAGGATTGGAGAGCATTGTGGTGGACGAACCCACATACAGCATTGATGTGTTGCCCACCTTGTGCAATCTGTTTGGGCTGGATTACGATTCCCGCTTGCTGATGGGCCGTGATTTCCTGTCGGATTCGTCTTCGCTGGTGTGCTTCTCCAACCGCAGCTGGATCACCGACAAAGGCCGTTACGATTCTTCCACCAAAACGTTCACGCCCAACGAAGGGGTGACCGTGAGCGAAGACTATGTGAAAACCGTGTCGTCCATTGTCAGCCGCAAGTTCACCTATTCCGATTTGATACTCAAAAAAGACTACTACAACATTTTGTTTGGGTAACGGTTCGGCAAGCCGCTCTTCTCGCTTTGAGAAGGGCGGTTTCGGCTATAAAAAGAGCAGTTGAAAAGGGGCACTTGCGGGCAAAAGTCGCCTATATTGTGGTTTTGGCGGGTGTGTTCCCCAGATGTTGCGGCAGAAAAGGCCGGTGTTTTTGGCAAAAAAATACATTGTTAAAAATTCTCGAAAATGTATTGCAAAATGGAAAACACTTTGTTATAATTGTAATGCAAAACGGTGGGCAAGAGGCTCACCCACTGCGGCAGGGTTTCCTGTCAGAATTTTTAGAAAAGGAGTAAACTGTATGAAGCTGAAACGCAGTCTGGCTATCCTGCTTGCACTTTGCATGATGTTGCCTTTGGCAGCCTGCAAGGGCAACGGCGGTACCACGACAACGACCACGGCCGGCGACGATACCACCGTCACCACCACTGCCCCCGATGAAGGCGACATTGGTGACGAAACCACCGTTATCGACACCGAAACCACCGTGGCCACCGACGAAGACGGCAACGAGGTTACCACCACGGTTGCCACCGACGAAGATGGGAATGAGGTCACCACAACCACCACGGTTGCCACCGACAATCAGGGCAACACGGTGAAGACCACCACGACCACCACCAAGAAGGGTGACACCACCAAGAAGACCACCACGACCACCAAGAAGGGTGACACCACCAAGAAAACAACCACCACCAAAACCAAGAAAACACTGTATGCTGTTTCCACGCAAACGGTGAAAAAAGACGGCGAATCCAACACCATGGGTTCCATCTCCCTCAAAAAGGGCACCACGCCGTTGGAAAAGGGCTTGGATTTCGGCGGTAAAACATTCCGGTTTGCTTTCTACGGCTCGTCCATTGATGCCGACCACGATGCCTGGCACAAGAGCTTCGAAAAGCAATACAATGTGAAGTTGGATATCAAGTGCTTGGCCACCACCGAATACACGGCACAGCTGTCTTCGGCCATGGCTTCCAAAGAACCGTACGACATTGTGTTCCTGTACAACTTCGACTATCCTTCTCAGATTGTTGCCAATGTGATGGCTCCGCTGGATGACTATGTTACCACAGCCGACGTGTGGGATAGCAAGAAGGCGGAAGGTTTCAGCTATTCGTTGATGGAAGAAACCTCGCTGAACGGCCACATCTATTGCGTGGGCGGTGCCTACTTGCAATCCCCCACTGTGATTTGGTACAACAAGCTGATGTTCAAGAACGCCGGCTTCTCCGGCAGCAACGATCCGTTGGCTCTGTACAAATCCGGCAAATGGACTTGGGAAAAGCTGTATGACATGCTGAGCGAGATTCAGGATCCTTCCAAGAAACTCTATGGTATCAACACCATCGCTCCGTATTATCATCGTCAGTTCATCACCTCCTTCGGCACCGACTTTGCCAAGAAGACAAGCGACGGCCGTTTGGTTTCCAACCTGAACGATTCTCGCCTGTACAATGCGTTGGAGATGTTGGCAAAATATCACGACAACGAGCACGGTGTGGCCAACCCGAACGATCCGTTTGTGAACGGTGTTGAACTGTTCCTGAACGGTACCACGGCTTCGGTTATCCAAACCGGCGGTGCGTTCGGTACCATCTACAAGAGCTTTAACAAGAGCTCCTATTCGGCCTTTGGCGGCAAAGCCAATCAGCTGAGCAACCTGGGTGTGGTGCCGATGCCGCTGCAAAACGCGGAAAAGACCTACACTATTTGGGACTGGATGGGTTACGGTGCCGGTAACGGTGCCACCGAAGAAGGCATCAAGTGTGCGCTGGCCTTTGCCAAGCACGACGCAGCCAACAACCACAACGACGCCTATGTTGACGGCATGCCCGCCAATATCAAGAGCCTGATGTGCGAGATTTTGGATGACACCGAGCATCAAAGAGCGCCCATGTCCGGCTTTAAGACTTCGGCCGGTAACGGTATCGACTGCGGTATTTCCGAAGCCGTTGCCATCAAGGGCCAGAACATCACAGCCGTGTTGAAGAGCTACGAAAAGGTTCTGCAAACTCGTCTGGATGCGGCCATGAAAGGCTAAGTTCACAAGTGAGTATTCGTGCCGTTTGGCACCAACAAAAGCACGCCCTGCACAGGGCGTGCTTTTGTGTTTGGCGGCAAAGGAGAGGACTGCTTGCGACCGCACACAGGGGAGGTTTGAAAAGATTGCAAAAATCTCCACCCCGCGGTCTTACAACACAGTGGAGGCAGTAAAAGCCCCCTTGTGTAAAGGGGGGAAGCGGGGGCGGCTGCCCTCGCAGGGGGGATTGGCGGCTTGGTCTTGTTGCCGCGTGCAATCTTGGGGATTGCCCCTTGCTTTGGCTTGAAAACAAGACATTGATGCAACATTCTGGATTGTAACAACCCCTCCGTCACGGCACGATGTGCCGTGCCACCTCCCCTTACACAGGGGAGGCTTGA
>CAYMDU010000056.1:0-11485 GCA_964389495.1 uncultured Eubacteriales bacterium | reverse complement strand
TAGAGCTTCAAGATAGATTTATAGAGTTCATTGAACAAACCGACAAATCGAAATTGGCAGTTCAGAAGGGACTGCAGGAACTGGAAATTTTGAAAAAATCTCTCATGCAACAATACTTTGGCTAATTTGCTGGTGTCATTGCTAGGCAGCCAATCACAGACAGGAGTGGATACTGTGTCAAACTTTGCTTTTCTAAAAGAAAAAACTGAGTTTGCCTTGTTTGCTTCGGCAGCGATCGAAGCCGAAAAGGTGTATGTTTCCGCGCCTGCCATGTGCGCCGTTGGTTGCCGGAAAGCGTTGGAACTGGCGGTGAAATGGGTGTATTCGGCAGACAACACCATGCAGATGCCCTATAAAGACAACTTGCAAGCGTTGATTCATGAACCGACTTTCCGTTTTGCGGTGGATTATAATACTTGGGGCAAGTTGCCGTTTATCATCAAACTGGGCAACTTGGCCGTCCACACGGAGCGCAGCGTACAGGCCAGCGATGCCCTCGTTTCTCTGCAGGGACTTTTTGAGTTCATCCAGTGGGTGAACTATTGCTATGGCACCGATTACGAAGAACGCCAGTTTGAGGAATCTGAAATCCCGACAGAGCGCGTGGTCGTAGACATCAAAAAAATCAAGGAACAGGAAAGTCTGCTCGGTGAAAAGGATGCAGAAATCGAAGCCCTGCGGCAGAAGATTGAGCAGATGTCCGAACAAATCACTGCTGCAAAGGAACAGCATCAGCAGGATCGTACCTTTGTGGCGGCAGACCTTTCCGAGTTCAAAACACGCAAAATCTATATCGATGTGGACATGAAGCAGATGGGCTGGAAATTTACCGGTGCAGATGCAGATGTGCAGGAGGAATACCCCGTTGAGGGTATGGCTGATGTCGTTGGACAGATGGGCTATGTGGACTATGTTCTATTCGGCAAGGATGGCCTGCCACTGGCAGTTGTAGAAGCCAAACGTTCCAGTAAAGACCCCAACATCGGACGCAAGCAGGCAGTGTTGTACGCAGACTGCTTGGAGCGCAAGTTTGGTCGCCGTCCTATGATGTTCACCACCAACGGCTTTGAAACCTACTTCTGGGACGATCAAAGCAGCCCCCAGCGCAGAGTCAGTGGCATATTCAGCAAAGATGATTTGCAGAAACTCATGAACCGCCGAACAGAACGCATGGATC
The DNA here is from genome assembly GCA_964389495.1 of uncultured Eubacteriales bacterium. GTDB lineage: Bacteria > Bacillota > Clostridia > Oscillospirales > Acutalibacteraceae > RGIG3009. Next base: position 10,308 of record CAYMDU010000056.1, on the reverse strand, counting down.
TGATGACCATTCCGATTGATGATCGCATCACTGACCGTTACTACCAGAAGGAAGCAATCCGTTCGGTATGTGAGCAGATCGGTCTGGGATTTAGAAAACACTTGCTGGTTATGGCAACAGGCACCGGAAAAACCAGAACCGCATCCAGTTTGACAGATGTGCTGAGTCGCGGAAAGCATGTTACCAACATTCTGTTCTTGGCAGACAGAACTGCATTGGTAAAGCAGGCAAAGGATGACTTCAAGAATTATCTGCCCGATATGTCGCTGTGTAACCTCTGCTCCAACAAAGACGATCGCAGCGCCAGAATCGTGTTCTCCACATACCCCACGATGCTGAACGCCATTGATGATATGAAAACAAAAGACGGACAGCGTATGTTTACGCCTGCCCACTTTGACCTCATTATCATCGACGAAAGCCACCGCAGCATTTTCAAGAAATACCGTGCCATCTTCGAATACTTCGATGCAATCATGGTAGGTCTGACCGCAACGCCCAAAACGGATGTGGATCGCAACACCTATGATTTCTTCGAAATGGAGCATGGTGTTCCCACATATGCATACGACTATGAGACGGCAGTATATCAAGACCATGTGCTTGTTCCGTATTATAACTACGAAGTGAAAACCAAATTCTTGGAGGAAGGCATCACCTACGATGATCTGTCCGATGAGGATAAGGAGCGCTTCGAGGATGACTTTATCGAAGACGGACTTATGCCCGACTTCATACCATCCGCTCAGCTGAACAAGTTCGTATTCAATGAAACGACTGTGGATACTGTGCTGCAGGATTTAATGGAGCGCGGCATCCGTGTGGCAGGTGGTGATAGACTGGGCAAGACCATAATTTTCGCCCAGAACAAACGCCATGCAGAATTCATTCTGGAACGCTTCAATAAGCTATACCCCAAGTATCACGGCACATTCGCACAGCGCGTAATCTGCGACGATACATATGCACAGACGATCATCGATGACTTTAAGGTACCCGATAAGGAACCGATCATCGCTGTATCCGTTGACATGATGGATACAGGTATCGATGTTCCCCAGTGCGTTAACCTCGTATTTTTCAAAAAAGTACGCTCCAAAGCAAAGTTCTGGCAGATGATCGGCCGTGGTACCCGCTTGTGCAAAGGTCTTACCTGCACCGATCAGATGGATGGCGAATACACAGATAAAAAGCGGTTTCTCATTTTCGATTACTGCGGCAACTTTGAATACTTCCGTACACACAAAGAAGGTTTTGAATCCAGAGAGACTAAATCTCTGACCGAGAATATCTTTGGCAAGCGGATAAGGCTGGCGGTTATGCTGCAAGAGAGTGCATATGCAGGCGATGACTTCCAAGCATGGCGTTCCGAACTGGTTGGTGAATGCTTCACACAGGTGCAGGAGCTGAATACCGACTTAATTGCGGTACGCTTACGCATGCAGAGCGTTGAAAAATATAAGAAACCCGGTGCGTTCAACTATATCAGTGAAGGCGACAAGGGCGAACTGCTGCAGCAGATTGCGCCCATCGTCCAGATGGATGATAACGACGAATACGCCAAACGCTTTGATAATTTCATGTACGGTCTTATGATCGCCTCCATGGAGCAGATGCCATCATTCAGACACGCACAAAAGCAGCTGCGTGATATGGAAACGCTGCTGGAGCGCAAGGTCAGCATTCCGCAGATCAAGACAAAGCTGCCGATTATCAAAGAAGTCAACACGGATGCGTTCTGGGAAGCAAATGATATTCTCCTATTTGAAAAGGTGCGAAAAGAACTGCGAGAACTGATTAAGTTCATCGTGGAGCAGACACCCGGCAAAAAGCCAATCATTACGCATCTGACGGATCCCGTAATCGATCAGCAGGAAGGCGTTCAACTGGATGCAGCATACGACTTTGAGGACTACCGTGCCAAGGTTAACCGCTATGTAAACGAACATGGCAATACGCTGGCCATTTACAAGCTGACGCATAACATACCTCTCGCCCCCGGCGATTACCAAGAGCTGGAGCGTGTGCTGACCAGCGAACTGGGCAGCAAGGAAGACTATGAGCGTGAATTTGGAGATACCCCCTTCGGTCTGCTGATTCGAAAAATTGCCAAACTGGATCATGATGCGGCAATGGCAGCATTCTCCAAGTTTATCAATGGCCAATCGCTGAACCAGAAGCAGATTGCTTTCGTGCATAAAATCATCAACCATATTGAGAAAAACGGCTATATGGAAAGCGTCACCATGCTCACCAAGCCCCCGTTTGATAAGCCGCTGAGTTTCACGAAACTGTTTGACAAAAAAACGCAGACAGCGCTTATGGCGGCTATCAATCAGGTGAAGGAAAATGCAATTGTTGTAGCTACCTAACAATGCAAAAACGGGAACCGGCTTTTTAGCCGGTTCCCGTTGTTTGGTCCGAGTGACAGGAGTCGAACCTGCGGCCTCTTGAACCCCATTCAAGCGCGCTACCAATCTGCGCTACACCCGGATTTGCAATTGCGTACAATATTATATACAAATATTTGGTGAATGTCAAGTGAAAAATACAAAAACGCCGGCAAATATTCCGATAATATCAAAGGGTGGGAACAGCGGTTCCCACCCTTTGCCTATCTTATTGTTGATTGAGATATTCTTCCAAACAAATGCCGGCATTGTAGATTTCTTTGGCCGCTGTTTTTCCGACATAACGGTAGTGCCACGGCTCGTATCCGATGCCGGTGATGGCACTTTTATCGGTGGGATACCGCAAGATGAAACCATATTCGTAGGAGTGTTTCATCAACCATTGCTGAGTGGCAGTTTTCTCCTGCTTTTCGTCCAGCCCCTGATAGGATTCATCTACAATATCCACGGCCAAGCCCAACTGATGTTCGCTGGTTCCGGGGATGGCCACCCAGCGACCGGCTTCGGTTTCGGCATTTTCTCGGTTATAGCCCTGTTTCATTAACCGGTTAATTTTTTTCTTATACAGCGATTCCTGCTTTTTCTGTGTGCGATACGAAGAACAAATCCGCGGCGACAACCCTTCGTCCCGCATGGCATCCATCATCTCTTGCAATTCGGGATAGGCGCGCTCGTCCACGGCATGGCCGTTTTTCAGCGTTTTCAACTTCACCGTGAAGTTTTCCGGCAAGTAATTCCATGGGTTTACCAGCACCAAATTCCAAGCGGTTGTGTCCCCCGATGCGGTTGTTGCTGTGGTTTTGGTTGAAGCAGTGGTTGATTTTGCCGATGTGGCGGTTGTTGCCTTTGCCGTTTTTGTGGTTGTTGTGGTTGGCGCAGCGGTGGTTGTTGTCGTGGTTGAGGCCGTTGTTTCCGTGGAGGCGATGGTGACAGTTGTCGTTGTTGCCGTGCCCCCCTGATTGGCGGCACCGATCCACCGAATCAGCAACATGCCGACCAAAACAATCGCGACCACAATCAACAGGAAAAAGCCAAACACAATCAACCGTGCCAATCTCTTCTTTGTTTTCCGTTTCATTTTGTACTCCTTTGATTTTGCAATCAGCAGCTCAAAAAGTTGTGGACAGCCGAAGCAATGCGGTGATAGTCATTGGTTAAAATACAGTCGGCACCGCAACGGATGTAGTCGATGGCTTCATCGGTTTCGTCGGCAAAAAACACATTACACATCAAACCGTTTTCATGTGCGCGTGCAATGGTATCGCGCACATAGTTTTCGCCGTTGGCGGCAAAATGCGGCTGGAACAGCTGAATTTTTTTGGAATCGGTATCCAGTGCTTTTTGCACCAGGTCTTCATATGGGTCGTCGGTTGCGCCGGCGCAACGGGTGATGTCGGGTGCCAATTCGCGCAACTGCAACAAAATGGCACGGTTCCCGCTCATGAAATAGCAATGGCGGCGGCAATCGTATTTGTCAATCAAACGGATGATTTCGCGCAGGGTGGATTCCGGAAGCGGTGCCACATCGTCGGGGGCTTTGATATGAATATTCATCACCGTGTGGCAGGCCAGCTTTTGCAAAATTTCTTCAAAGGTGGGAATACGCATGCCGGCAAAAGCCGTTCCTTTGCCGCCGAAATCCAAACAGCGAAGCTCGGCAAAGGTGTGCTCGTCAATATAGCCGGTTCCGTTGGATACGCGCTCCAAATTGCGATCGTGAGCCGACACGATGACACCATCGGTGGTTGCCCATAAATCAAATTCGATTTCTTCGGCACCCATAGCCACAGCAGCGCCGAAAGCCGGCAGGCTGTTTTCGGGAGCCACCGAATTAAAACCGCGGTGTGCGCACACACGCGGGTAGGGCATCCAATCGTCATAGCGTACAATCGCGCTGCCACCGGGACGGTATTTCCACGGGCGACGGCCCGCTTCCACATAGTGATGATGAGGAGCCGGCGGATTGCCGAAACCGGCCGGTTTTAGATAGCGCTCGTGCGGGTTGATTTCCGCGCACACATGGCCCACCGTGCTTTTCATATTGCACAGAACCGTACCGTCGGGCTTTACGATCATGCTGCTTCCGCCAAGTGAAGACTGGGCACCGAGACTGACCGACGAACGCACCACATAGGCATTGGTATTGTAGGCCAAGAAGCGGCACATGGTTTCCAATGCGGGGTGCGGATCGCTGCGCTGATGAGAACAGCCGATAATCACATCGGGATCGTGACGTGCCAAGTTGGCAAATGCCTCATAAAAATAAAAATCATAGCAAATCAAAAAGCCGTATCGCACACCGTCGATTTCCAGAATTGTCGGTTCTTCAAAATCAAAGGTGTAGTCTTTGTCCAACTGATAGGTGTACATTTCGCTGTTGACCAAATGTTGCTTGTAATAGGCACCCACCCGATCGCCTTGCGTGTTATAGGCAACAATGGCATTACGCAATCCCGTTTCGGTTTGCACAATGCCGCACACAAACACCACGGCGTGGCAGCGTTTTGCCGTTTGCGCGGCGCGTGAAAACAGTTGTTCACTGTATGCCAAGCGGCTGGCCTCCATTTGTTCGCGCGTGCCCGCCAAGGCCGGAACATTGGCATATTCCGGAAGCACAATCAAATCCATGCTTTCGTCGCAACGGTCCAGTTCGGCAAGTTCCCACCGGAAATTTTTTTCGGAATCGGCGTAATCAAACGAATACGGCGGTTGAATGGTACACACTTTCATTTTGATTCCCCCTCTGTTACTTTCCTTCGCGGGTGCGTTTGCGAATGTGAAAACTGAGAAGCACAATCAACTGTGCCGGTATCCACAAAAAAGCGAGATACCACGGATGGTGCATTCCCACATAGGTGTGCAAAATGTAGTACAGCAGTACAAACACACCCAGCAACAGCAACGACACCACATAGGGATGGTACTTGCTCCGCCCCCACACGCTGTTTAGCACCAACAAGGTGATCAGCGACACCGGAACCGCTACCAAAAAAACAACCCACAACAGTTTGTTGAAAATCCAGAACAAAATCAAAAAGACCAGCAATGCCAAAGTCCAAACGCCCAAGCACGAAATAAGGGTGATCACTTCGGTACGATACGGAATCCGCACCGGTTTTCCTTCCCATGCATCATGCGGTGTGATGAGAAAATCTACCGTTACACCGAACACTTGCGCCAACTCCTGCGCCACTTGCAAATCGGGCAACGATTCGGCGCGTTCCCATTTGGAAACCGATTTGTCCGAATAATGAATTTTATCGGCCAGTTCTGCTTGCGTCAACCCTTTTTGAGTTCGCAAGTGAATCAGGTTGGCGGCAAATACCGCTTTCATTTCTTCCATATCAGCTGCTCCTTTCTTGTGCCAATACCCAGGTTATAATCTTATCGGCAACATTCACGCCGGTGCACTCTGTGATGCCTGCCAAATGGGCGTTGGAATTCACTTCGCACACCAAGGCGCTGCCATCGGCGGTGTGCAACAAGTCCACGCCGCCAAAATGCAGCCCCAACATGCGGCAACAACGCAATGCCAACGCTTCTTCCTGCGGTGTGGGAGAATACGGAACGGCGGTTCCGCCTTGCCGAAGATTGGCGCGGAAATCGCCTTGCGACCGGCGGCACATGGCCGCCACCACACGGTCGCCAACCACATACAAACGAACGTCCTCCCCCGCTGTTTCGGCAACAAACCGCTGCAAAATAAACGGGCGCGACCCCATGGCATAGGCGCGGTTTCGCAGTTCGGTTTCGTTGTGTACCAAAGCAACTTGGTCGCCAAACGAACCGTAACATTCTTTCACAACCAGCGGAAAACCCAGCCTCTCCGAAGCGGCCTTTAAAAACGATTCCACCGACGCGGTGACAGTGGTGTAGGTCATCGGTGCCAACAATGTTTCCGGCTGCGGAATATGTGCGGCTGCCAGCAACCGGTGTGTTTCGCTTTTATCGTCGCACTGTTCAATAGCGCGCGCCGTGTTATACACACGCGTACCCACACTTTCCAGGGCATGGGCCAAACGGGTATCTTTATCCCAAAACAGCACATAGTCGGCCTGGGAAAAGGCGGTGCCATCTGGCCGGAGAACCGACAGCGGTGCCACCGACAACAGCAAGGCGGTGTTCGGCAATACCGTTAGATGCACCCCGTGCTCGACAGCCGCCTGCACCATTTGGTGGGCCGGGTCGGGCGGAACCGTATTCCAAAAACCGTTATAAATCACATAGCCCGCCATCGGTTAGCACCACTCTCTGTCAATCGTCATCACCACAAACAAATGCGGATCCACCACTTGCAGACGGCGTTCGACTTCCGGTTGCAATTCATCAACGGCTTGGTAAGTATACGGCACCACCACATCGAAAATAACATTGCTGCGTTGCTCGCCGAACACCACACGGAAATCGTGAAGTGACAGCGAAGAATCAATATCCTGCAAAACGGTTTCCGTGAGAATTTTCAAATTGGAAACGCGTTCGTCTTGCGTGTCCACCGGATCCATATGAATGCAGGCAATGATGTTTAGTTCTTCCGAAAGGCGCCGCTCCACGGTGTCAATCAGTTCGTGGCTGTGCCAAATATCCTCGTGGCTCGGCACTTCGGCGTGAAGTGAAACAATACACCGACCGGGACCGTAGTTATGCACAATCAAATCGTGCACACCGACAATCCCCTCCTGTGCCAACACACGGTCACGAATATCTTGCACCAGCAATGGGTCGGGGGCTTCGCCCAACAGCGGAGAAACGGTTTCCCGCATAACCGAAAAGCCGGACCAAATAACAAAAACGGCTACAGCAACGCCAACCCAGCCGTCCACCGGAATATCGACAAACAGCGACAGACAAGAAGAAAGCAAAACAACACCGGTGCAGATCACATCGTTGCGGCTGTCGGCCGCGGAAGCGGCCAAGGCTTCAGACCCGATGCGCTGCCCAATGGTGCGATTAAACTTGGCCAACCATGCTTTCATATCGATGGAGGCCACCAAAATCAAGGCCGATATCCAAGAAAATTCCGTGGGAGTGGGATGAATAATTTTATCTACCGCCGACGAAGCCAATTCGAAACCGGCCAACATGATGAGTGCCGCCACCGTAAGGGCTGACAGATACTCCATGCGCCCATGCCCAAACGGATGTTTTTTATCCGGCGGTGCGGCAGACAAACGAAATCCCACCAAGGTGACAATGGATGAACCGGCATCGGACAGGTTGTTGAAGGCATCGGCGATAATCGCCACACTACCGGACAAAGCGCCGGCCAACAGTTTGCCGAAAAACAGCACCACATTGGCCGAAATACCGGCAATTCCCGCCAGTTTCCCATAGGCACCGCGAACCTGTGTATCACGCACATTTTCGCTGTCGTTTACGAAACGGTGAATTAGCCATTTAGTCAACATACGCGCCCTCCTCTCCCAACAAAAGCACACCGGTTTCACGGCGTATGCCTTCGGCTACAAAACGAAAGTAGGGATCACCGTAGTGGTGAAAACGGCGTTCTTTCACCATGCCGTACAACTGATCGCCGGTAACCCAGCGAACCTGTGAAACTTCTTTCCTTTGCAGTTTCATGTTTGGCACGGCAATGTCGCGCTGCACCAAATAGATGTCGCACAGCGAATTGCGCCGCACCAACCGACCCAAAAAGCCAAACGCTTCCGACGGCAGGTGAATACCCAATTCTTCTGCCAACTCGCGGCGAGCGGCCACTTCGCTGGTTTCACCGGCCACGGCCGATCCGCTGGTGACAGCCCACACATTCGGCATCATGCGCCGGCAAGAAGAGCGGCGCTGAATGAGCAAGCGCCCGGCCGAATTAACAACCCACACATGAACCACCAGATGATGTTCGCCCGTTCGAAAGCGGGCGCCGCGATTGATCGTCCGCCCCAGCGGCCGACCGTAGCGATCATACAAATCCCATTTTTCCATAGTCATTCCTCAATATAGAACCTTTCATTTTATTTTACATTCTTTTTATATAAAAGTCCAGTCCTTTTTCTTGACATCGGCGATTTCTTTTCGTACAATAAAAGACACACCTGCCGGGAAGACCCCCGGCGCACAGGTTAGGAGGAGAAGCACACGGTGGAGCACATTCGATTAGACACCTTGGCAATGCAACAGTTTCATCTCACCCCGGAAGAAGCAACCGGGCTCATCATGGCGGGGCGCATTTGGATTGGCCACGTTCCTGCTGACAAACCCGGCAGTGCCGTTCCGGCTGACACCGTGCTGACCATGACCGAAAAAGCAAAAAAATATGCCAGCCGCTCCGGGTACAAACTGGCAAAAGCACTGCGTGTGTTTGAACAATCGGTGGAAGGATTGACGGTGTGTGACATCGGCGCCAGCAACGGCGGCTTTACCGACTGCCTTTTGCAAAACGGTGCTGCCCATGTGTTTTCGGTGGATGTTGCCTATGGAATTTTGGCATGGGAATTGCGCAACGATGAACGGGTCACCGTGTTGGAACGCACCAATGCACGCCGTCTCACCGCCGAACAGCTTGGTTGCCAATGCGATGCGGTTACGGTGGATGTTTCTTTTATTTCGCTGTGCAAAATCTACCCGGCCATACGGAACATTCTCAAACCAAACGGTGTTTGCCTGTGCCTTATCAAACCGCAATTTGAAGCGCAACCCCGGCAGTTGGGGAAAAACGGCATTTTGAAAAATCAAGGCGACCTGGTTCCGTTGCTGAACAGCCTGTTTGATGTGGCAGCCGAAAACGGATTGTTTGTGCAAAATCTCACGGTATCCCCCATTCACGGCACTAACGGCAATGTGGAATATTTGTGCCGTTTCACAGCCGACCCACCGTTAGGCCAACAGCAACGGCAAGCACTGATTGACCAAGTGTTGGCACAACAACCAGACGATTGCACCTGACAACAATTGGAAAAGGGCACCCGCTTTGCGGGTGCCCTTTGGCATTCTTATTCGTCGACGCAACAAATAACCGTTAGATCCGGGTGCAGTTGAAGCAGCGAAGCGGGAACCTCCGGCGTGATAGGACCGTACAGAGATTTCATGAGAATCTCTTTTTTGCCGGCACCGTTGGCAATCAACAATACCTTGCGTGCCTGCATAATGCCTCCCATGCCCATGGTGATGGCCTGACGCGGCACATCGTCGGCCGAAGCAAAGAAGCGGGCGTTGGCTTCGATGGTGCTGGGATCCAAGTCCACCATGTGAGTGGGCTTGATGAAAGCAGAACCCGGCTCATTAAAGCCGATGTGGCCGTCGTAGCCGATACCAAGAACCTGGATATCCACACCGCCGAGCGAAGCAATCAATTCGTCGTATCGGGTGCCCTCGGCTTCCGGGTCTGCTGCTTTTCCGTTGGGAACATGGGTGTTTTTCTTGCAAATGTTCACACGGTTGAACAGATGATGATCCATGAAATAGCGATAGCTTTGGTCGTTTTCGCCGTCCAAGCCACAGTACTCATCCAAATTGACAGAACGCACAGCGGAAAAATCCAGTTTTCCTTCGTTATACCAGGTAACAAGTTGATCATAGGTACCGATGGGCGTGGAACCGGTTGCCAAACCCAGCACACAATCCGGGCGCAATACAATCTGAGCCGCCAGCAGTTTGGCTGCTTCGTAGCTCATTTCCTCATAGGTTTTGGTACGAATCACTTTCATTGTGTTTCATCTTCCCTTCCGTTTATTCCTATCTTTATTATATAGCGTTCCTGCACGGAAATATTTACATCGGCGGTTGAAACTTTTGCATTTTCGGACTGTTTTCTTTAAAATTTATTTCCCTTGTATGGCCGAATATAGCAGAAAACCCGCACAACCCAGGCTGTGCGGGTTTGTGCGGGAATTCTGTGGCTGGGATGGCAAGAATCGAACTTGCCCGGGCAGAGTCAAAGTCTGCT
>CAYMDU010000055.1:0-11720 GCA_964389495.1 uncultured Eubacteriales bacterium | reverse complement strand
TACCGAAGTGATATTAAGCAAGAGCTTGAAAGAGCTGGGAATTTTCGACATTTACCCCGAAGAAAAGAAACGGTGGTATGTGAAGGTGCCGGTGTTCTCGTTTAATAAAATCCGCGGGTTGGACGCCTATCTGTCACCCGAAATGAAATCCACCGGCGAAGCAATCGGCTATGATGACAAGCTGAACCGGGCGCTGTACAAAGCATTGCAAGCATCGGGTATGCGCGTGCAAAACTACGGTACGGTGTTTGCCACCATTGCCGATAAGGATAAAGAAGAAGCGTTGCCGCTGATTCGTCGGTTTTACAATTTGGGCTTTAATATTCAGGCAACGGCCGGCACGGCCAAGTTCCTGAAAGAGAACGGGATCCGCACCCATGTTTTGAAAAAAATCGGGGAAAACAGCGATGAGATTCCCGAAGCCTTGCGGCAGGGCCACATTGCGTATGTGATTAACACACGCGATATCAGCTCGGTTGGGCAGGCAACCGACGGCGTGTTGATTCGTCGGTATGCCACCGAAAACAATGTGACCATATTCACCGCGCTGGATACAGTGCGTGTGCTGCTGGATGTGTTGGAAGAAACCATTCTTACCATTTCCACCATTGATGCGTAAGGAGAGCAACATGAAACAAGGCTGGTTTGAAATTGTTGACAATGTGCCGCTAACCGATACGGTTTGGAAAATGCGGTTGCGTGGCGACACTTCGGCCATTACGGCACCGGGGCAGTTTGTCAATGTGCGGCTGGACGGGCTGTATTTGCGCCGTCCCATTTCGGTGTGCGATTGCGAAGACGGTAGTCTCACATTGGTATACAAAGTTGTTGGTAAGGGCACACGCCAAATGAGCGGCCTGGCAAGCGGGCGGTTGGATGTGCTCACCGGCTTGGGAAACGGATACAACACAACGCCGGCCGGCGATTGTCCATTGCTGCTTGGCGGCGGTGTGGGGGTTCCCCCGCTGTATATGTTAGCCAAACGGTTGATTGTCGAAGGCCGGCGGGTGTCGGTGGTATTGGGGTTTAACACACAGTCCGAGGTGTTTTACGAACAGGAATTTCGCGCCCTGGGTGCCGAAGTGACGGTGGCCACGGCCGACGGTTCCTACGGAACGCGCGGGTTTGTAACGGATGCGTTACCGTCGAACTATTCCTATTTTTACACTTGCGGGCCGGAGCCGATGCTGAAAGCGGTGTATGCCGCCACGGTAACCGGCGGACAGTTCAGTTTTGAGGAGCGCATGGGTTGCGGTTTCGGAGCCTGCATGGGTTGCTCTTGCAAAACCATTACCGGCAACAAGCGTATTTGCAAAGAGGGGCCGGTGCTGCAAAAGGAGGAAATCATATGGTAGATTTGCGCACCGTATTATGCGGCATACCGCTGGACAATCCGATTATTCCCGCCAGCGGCACCTTTGGCTACGGATATGAATTTGCGGAATTGTACGATATTAACCTGCTGGGAACCTTTTCGTTTAAGGGAACAACGCGGGAACCGCGTTTTGGCAATCCGACGCCGCGCATTGCGGAGTGTACGGCGGGTATGATCAATGCAGTGGGGTTGCAAAACCCCGGTGTGGACAAGGTGATTTCCGAAGAATTGCCGCGGTTGGCCGCTTGCTTTCACAAGCCGGTGATGGCGAATGTGAGCGGGTTTTCCGTGGACGAGTATGTGGAAACCTGCCGCCGTTTGGATGCGTGCCAGCAGGTGGGATGGCTGGAAGTGAATGTCAGCTGCCCGAATGTACACGGTGGCGGTATGAGCTTCGGTACTTCACCTGCGGCGGCTGCCGAAGTGACAGCGGCCGTGAAGCGGGCCACCACCAAGCCGGTGATTATCAAGTTGTCGCCGAATGTAACAGATATTGTGTCCATTGCCAAAGCGTGCGAAGAGGCGGGAGCAGACGGCATCAGCCTGATTAACACATTGCTGGGCATGCGGATTGATTTGCGCACGCGCCGTCCGATAATCGCCAACACCATGGGTGGATTTTCCGGTAGCGCCATTTTCCCGGTGGCGGTGCGCATGGTGTACCAAGTGGCGCAGGCAGTGAACATTCCCGTGGTGGGCATGGGCGGCGTATCTACGGCCGAAGATGTGATGGAAATGATGTTGGCAGGCGCCACGGCAGTGCAAGTGGGAGCGGCTAATTTGGTGGATCCGTTTGTGTGCAAACGCATGGTGGAAGAACTGCCGCAGGTGATGAAAACCTATGGAATAGAGCGGCTGTCAGATTGTATAGGAGGCGTTAAGTTATGGGAAAAGATGTGATTGTTGCGTGCGATTTTTCCAGCGCGGAACAGGTGTTTCAATTTTTGGATCGGTTCACCGATGCCAAGCCGTTTGTGAAAATCGGCATGGAATTGTTTTATGCCGAGGGGCCGCAGATTGTGCGGGAAATTAAGCGTCGCGGCCACAAGATTTTTTTGGATTTGAAGTTGCACGATATTCCCAACACGGTTCGCAAATCCATGCGGGTGTTGTCGGAACTGGATGTGGACATGACCAACCTGCATGCGGCAGGGACGGTGAATATGATGGAAGCCGCCGTGGAAGGATTAACACGGCCGGACGGAACACGTCCGCTGTTGATTGCCGTGACACAGCTCACTTCCACCGACCAAGAAAGCATGGAACGGGATTTGCTGATTCGCGAACCGATCGATCAAGTGGTTATGCACTATGCGGAAAATGCCAAGCGTGCAGGCTTGGACGGGGTGGTGTGTTCGCCGCTGGAAGCGGGAAAGGTGCACGCGGTTTGCGGGTCGTCGTTTGTCACGGTAACGCCCGGTGTGCGTTTTGCCGACGGCGAAATCGGTGACCAAAAACGGGTGATGACACCGGCGCAGGCCAAAGTGATTGGTTCGGATTACATTGTGGTGGGGCGTCCCATCACTGCAGCGGACGATCCGGTGGCCGCTTATGAGCGGTGTGTTCGTGAATTTGTGGGTTAAGAGAAAGGATGTTAAACATGGAAAAGAAGATTGCCAAGGATTTGTTGAAAATTCGTGCGGTGTTTTTCCGGCCGGAGGAGCCGTTCACCTGGGCGAGCGGTATTAAAAGCCCGGTGTATTGCGACAATCGTTTGACGCTGAGTGACCCGCAGGTGCGCACCGATGTGGAAACAGGGTTGGCGCAAACCATTCAAGAACACTATCCGGAAGCCGAAGTGCTGATGGGCACTTCCACCGCCGGCATTGCACATGCGGCAATCACGGCGCATTTGATGGGATTGCCGATGGGATATGTGCGTTCCGGTGCCAAAGACCACGGCCGTCAAAATCAGATTGAAGGGCGTTTGGAGCCTGGACAAAAAGTGGTTGTTGTGGAGGATTTGATTTCCACCGGCGGAAGCGTGCTGGAAGTGGTGCAGGTGTTGCGGGATGCCGGTGCCGAAGTGCTGGGCATTGTGAGCATTTTCACCTACGGCATGCAAAAGGGAATTGACCGGTTGGCGGCGGCGCAAGTGAAAAATGTGTCGTTGACAAATTTTGATGTGATTGCCGAGGTAGCTGCCGACGAAGGCTACATTCGCGCCGATGATGTGAAGCGTTTGATTGCGTTCCGCAATAACCCCTCGGATGAGAGTTGGATTGCGGGGGCGGCCCAATGAGAAGCTTGATTGATATTTGCGATTTGTCCACCGCCGAGTTGGAAGAACTGATTGGCACGGCATGCGATATGATTGAACATCCGGCGAAGTATGCAGATAGCTGTCGCGGGAAAAAGCTGGCAACGCTTTTCTTTGAGCCGTCCACGCGTACACGTCTCAGTTTTGAGGCGGCCATGCTGGAATTGGGCGGCAGTGTGTTGGGGTTTTCGGAAGCCAACAGCTCATCGGCGGCCAAGGGCGAAAGTGTGGCCGATACGGCGCGCACGGTGGGATGCTATGCGGATATCATTGCCATGCGGCATCCGAAAGAAGGGGCCCCGCTGGTGGCTTCGCGATTTGCCGGTATTCCCGTGATCAATGCGGGGGACGGCGGTCATTGCCACCCCACGCAAACCTTGGCGGATTTGCTGACCGTGTATCGCAAAAAAGGGCATTTTGACCACCTCACCGTCGGCTTTTGCGGTGACTTGAAATACGGGCGCACGGTACATTCGCTGATTGCCGCGCTGTCACGGTATGAAGGGGTGCGGCTGGTGCTGATTTCTCCGCCGGAACTGCGGTTGCCGGGTAGTGTGAAATGGGGCATTATTGAGCATTGCGGTATGCAATACGAGGAAATGGATTCTTTGGAAGATGCCATGCCGAAGCTGGATGTGCTGTATATGACTCGCGTGCAGCGGGAACGGTTTGACGACCCGGCGGAGTATGAGCGACTGAAAAACCGCTACATTTTAACAGCGGATAAGTTGCGATATGCGAGCGAAGATATGTGCATTTTGCACCCGCTGCCGCGTGTAAACGAAATCAGTGTGGCGGTGGATAACGATCCGCGTGCGTGCTATTTTGAGCAGGTTCGTAACGGCAAATACATGCGCATGGCGCTGATTTTGAAATTGCTTGCCGAATCCGGTCGAACCAACGCGGGATTGCCGGACGATTGTGTGGGTGCCGACAGCGGGTGGCGTTGTTGCAATCCGCGGTGTATCACGGCGGTGGAGCAAGAATTGGAACCGGCGTTCCGTTTAACGGATGCCGAAGCGGGTATTTACCGCTGTGTGTATTGTGAGTCGCGTGCGGTGAAATAAACGGAAAAAGGCGCGAAAATCCGTGCTTTATCCTTGACACCGAGACGGCAATATGGTACAATATGACTGTTACTAAGGCATGGAAAATTGAATACCGATTCCTGCGACTGACGGTTTTGTGGAGCACCACAGCGGAGCAGGGAAATTCGGTTGTTTGCCGACCGTCTGGGCGCATTTGCTTGCAAAGAGTAAGTGCGCCCTTTTTTATTTGCAACGCAATGGCTTGGAACAGAAAAGGAGGAACACCGTGAAAAAAGTGGGTATTGTGATGGGCAGCGACAGCGATTTGCCCGTGGTTCGCAAGGCAATGGATATGCTGTCTTCGCTGGGTATTCCCTACGAAGCGCATGTGTATTCGGCACACCGCACGCCGGTGGAAGCGCATGATTTTGCCGTGAATGCCCGTGCAAACGGGTTTGGTGCTATTATTGCAGCAGCCGGAATGGCGGCACACCTGGCGGGGGCTCTTGCCGCCAACACCACGTTGCCGGTTATCGGCATTCCGTGCCCCGGCTCGGTGCTGGACGGCATGGACGCCTTGTTGTCAACAGTGCAAATGCCCACCGGCATTCCGGTGGCCACGGTGGCGATCGGCGGCGGCGCCAATGCGGCGCTGCTTTGTGCGCAGATTTTGGCGGTTGATGATGCCGAATTGGCGGCCAAGCTGGATGCCAAGCGGGCGGCGGAAGCTCAAAAAGTGTTGGAAAAAGACGCAGCACTGGTTGCTGCGGCGCAAAAATAAGGAGGAGCAATCATGGAAAAAAGAGAGCAGTTGTACGAAGGCAAGGCCAAAAAAGTGTTTGCCACCGACGACCCGCAGGTGCTGTTGGTGTCGTACAAAGACGATGCCACGGCTTTTAACGGGCTGAAAAAGGGAACCATCACCGGCAAAGGCGCCATTAACAACCGCATGACCAACTTCATGATGAAAAAGTTGGAAGCAGCCGGTGTTCGCACGCATTTTGTTGAAGAGCTGTCCGACCGTGAAACGCTGGTGCGCCGCGTGAGCATTGTGCCGCTGGAAGTGATTGTGCGAAACATTGCAGCCGGCTCGTTTTCCAAGCGGTTCGGTGTGGAAGAAGGCACGGTGTTTGACCAACCCACCATTGAATTTTCCTATAAGAACGATGAATTGGGTGATCCGCTGATTAACACCTGGCATGCGTTGGCTATGAAGCTGGCCACCAAAGAAGAAATTGCACAAATCGAAGATATGGCGTTCACGGTTAACCGTGAAATGAAAGCGTATTTTGCCACACTGAATGTGACACTGGTGGATTTCAAGTTGGAGTTCGGCCGTTTGGCCGACGGCACCATTGTGTTGGCGGATGAAATCTCGCCGGATACTTGCCGTTTTTGGGACAGCACCACCGGCGAAAAGCTGGATAAAGACCGTTTCCGCCGTGATCTCGGGGGCGTGGAAGAAGCGTATCAGGAAATGATGAAGCGCTTGGGTCTGAATTAACGAAAAAGGAGAGCAACATGAAAAGTCACAGTGACAGCTATGCGGCGGCCGGCGTGGACATTACCGCCGGTTACCGTGCCGTGGAATTGATGAAGCAGCACATTGCCAAAACGATGACCGGCGGCGTGTGCTCCGATGTGGGCGGTTTTGGCGGTTTGTTTGAATTGGATGTTACCGGCATGACCCGTCCGGTGTTGGTGAGCGGAACCGACGGCGTGGGTACCAAACTGAAAATTGCGTTTTTGATGGACAAGCACGACACCGTGGGTATCGACTGCGTGGCCATGTGTGTGAACGACATTATTTGCTCCGGCGCCAAACCGCTGTTCTTTTTGGATTATATTGCGTGCGGCAAAAACATTCCCGAACGCATTGAAGCGATTGTTAAAGGCGTGTGCGACGGCTGTGTGCAAGCCGGCGCGGCGCTGATTGGTGGCGAAACGGCGGAAATGCCCGGCTTTTATCCGGTTGACGAATACGATTTGGCGGGGTATTGCACTGGCGTGGTGGACCGTTCGCGTATTATCGATAACAAAACCATGCGCCCCGGCGATGTGGTGATTGCATTACCGTCCAGCGGCGTTCATTCCAACGGGTTTTCGTTGGTGCGCAAGGTGCTGGATGTGGAAAACGCCGATTTGACAACGCCGTTGGAAGCGTTGGGAGGGCAATCGGTTGGTGAAACCCTGCTGACGCCGACTCGTATTTATGTGAAACCGATTTTGGCGTTGTTGGAGCAGGTGGCGGTGCGCGGCATTTCGCACATTACCGGTGGCGGGTTCTACGAAAATATCCCGCGCAGTATTCCCGACGGCTTGGGTGCGAAAATCAACAAATCCGCTGTGCGTGTGTTGCCGATTTTCGATTTGATTGCCAAAGCAGGCAACATCAGCGAGCGGGATATGTTCAACACCTTTAACATGGGGGTGGGGATGAGCGTTGTGGTTCCGGCCGATGAAGCGGACAAAGCATTGGCCGTTTTGCGTGAAAACGGCGAGGATGCCTATGTGATTGGCGAAGTTGTCCGTTCGGATGACAAGGTGACACTATGAACGCCCGGATTGCGGTGTTGGTATCCGGCGGCGGCACCAATTTGCAAGCGTTGCTGGATGCCGAAAAAAGCGGAGCGCTGCACAGCGGCACGATTTGTTTGGTGATTGCCAACCGCGCCGATGCCTATGCGTTGGAGCGTGCGCGGCAGGCCGGTATTGATACGGCGGTGGTGCTTCGCCGCGAACTCGGTTCTGCCGAAGCGTTTGAAAACCGGTTGCACGAACTGTTACGGGAATATCGCGTGGATGTGATTGTGCTGGCGGGATTTCTTTCGATTTTGAGTGAATCGTTCACCGCTGCCTATCCGCGGCGCATTCTCAATGTTCATCCCTCACTGATTCCGTCGTTTTGCGGCCAAGGATTTTACGGATTAAAGGTACACGAAGCCGCGCTGAATTACGGCGTGAAGGTGACGGGGGCCACCGTTCACTTTGTGAACGAAATCCCCGACGGTGGCGAAATCATTTTGCAAAAAGCTGTGGAAGTGTTGCCGGGGGATACCCCGGAAAGTCTGCAAAGGCGTGTGATGGAGCAGGCAGAGTGGAAAATTTTGCCGGCGGCCGTGGAACAGGTGTGCCGGGAACTGACGGAAGAAAGGGTGTAAGCTGCATGGCGTTGTACGATTTGGAAACCTTGCTGTCGCAAAACAGCTATCCGGGCCGCGGAATTGTGATGGGCCAATCGGCCGACGGAAAACAGGCGATGATTGCCTATTTTATTATGGGGCGCAGTGTGAATAGCCGCAATCGGGTGTTTGAGCGGTTCGATGGCGGTATGCGCACATGCGCACACGACGAATCGTTGCTTTCGGATCCCAGCTTGATTATCTACAATCCCTATTTGTGTGCCAAAGGCGGCAATGTGGATATTATCACCAACGGCGATCAAACCAACACGATTTACGACAGCCTGAACGACGGCAAAACCTTTGCCGATGCCTTGCGTGTGCGGGAATTTGAACCGGACGGCCCGAACTGGACACCGCGTATTTCAGGCATTGCTTACTATGCTTTTCCGCGGAAGGTGTGGGCATACGATTTGTCGATTGTAAAAAGCGCTAACGGGCGCGCCGATTCGTGTCGGCGGTATTTTTACGAATATCATCAGCCGGAATCGGGAATCGGACAGTTTGTTCACACCTATCAGTGCGACGGCAATCCGATTCCGTCATTCAGCGGTGAACCGGAAGAAGTGGCGTTGCCGAACACCGCCGAGGAATTGGCGGAAATGATTTGGCGGAATTTGAACGAAGAAAACAAAGTTTCTCTGTTTGTGCGGTGTGTGCCGTTAGACGGAAGTCAACCGACCGAAGTGATTATCAACAAAAACAAGTGAGGGTAGGCCATGAAAGAGTTTGAGCTGAAATACGGTTGCAATCCCAACCAAAAGCCGTCTCGCATTTTTATGCACGACGGAAGCGAACTTCCTATTGAAATTTTGAACGGGCGGCCGGGGTATATCAATTTTTTGGATGCCTTTAACAGCTGGCAGTTGGTGCGTGAGCTGAAAGCCGTGTTGGGTTTGCCGGCGGCGGCTTCGTTCAAGCATGTCAGCCCCACTTCGGCGGCGGTGGGCTTGCCGTTGTCGGATAAACTGAAAAAGGCATGCTTTGTGGATGATGTGCCGGAATTGGATGTCTCCCCCTTGGCTTGCGCCTATGCCCGTGCTCGCGGTACCGACCGCATGTGTTCCTTTGGTGATTGGGTGGCGTTGTCCGATGTGTGTGATGTAACCACGGCTCGCCTGATTGCACGGGAAGTGTCCGACGGCGTGATTGCTCCGGGTTATGAGCCGGAAGCACTGGAAATTTTGAAGAAAAAGCGCAAGGGCGGCTACAATGTGGTGAAGATGGACGCGGCGTATGTGCCCGCTACCATCGAACGCAAGCAGGTGTATGGTATCACCTTTGAGCAGGGTCGCAACAATTTTGAGATCAATGCGGAACTTTTGGATAATCGGGTAACCGAAAACCGCGAACTGCCCGATGAGGCTGTGCGGGATTTGATCATTGCGCTCATCACGCTGAAATACACGCAGTCCAACTCGGTGTGCTATGCGGTGGATGGGCAGGCCATTGGCGTGGGGGCCGGCCAGCAATCGCGTATTCACTGCACGCGCTTGGCGGGTACCAAAGCCGATACTTGGTTTTTGCGTCAACACGACAAGGTGTTGAATTTGCCGTTCCGCGAAGGGCTGAGTCGCCCCGACCGCGACAATGTGATTGACGGGTATATCAACCGAAACGAAGAAGATGTGTGTGCCGACGGTGTATGGCAACGGTATTTTTCCAGCCGTCCCGATCCGTTGACAGACGAGGAAATCCGTGCGTATTTGGACACGGTTGACGGAGTGTCGCTGGGTTCCGATGCGTTTTTCCCGTTTAGCGATAACATCGAACGCGCCCATCGCAGCGGTGTGCGCTATGTGGCGGAACCGGGCGGTTCCATTCGCGATGACGCCGTGATTGACTGTTGCAACAAGCACGGAATGGTGTGTGCGTTTACCGGCATGCGTCTGTTCCATCATTGAGTAGTGTCTTGTGTTAGGGACAAACGGTGCGCAATACAGAGAGGAGCCTATCATGAAACTGATGGTGGTTGGTGGCGGTGGCCGAGAACATGCCATTATCCGTAAGCTACGGGAAAATCCGGCTGTGACGGAAATTTACGCCTTGCCAGGTAACGGTGGCATGGCAGCCGAAGCTACTTGCGTGGCAATCGGTGCCAAAGAGATTGACGCCATGGTACGCTTTGCCGTGGAACACCGGGTGGACTATGCGGTGGTGGCACCGGATGACCCGTTGGTGTTAGGGGCGGTGGATGCCTTGGAAGCTCAGGGGATTCCTTGCTTTGGCCCGCGTGCCAATGCCGCCATTATTGAAGGCAGCAAAGTGTTTTCCAAAGAATTGATGAAAAAATACGGTATTCCGACGGCGGCCTACGAAGTGTTTGATAATTTGTCGGCGGCATTGGCGTATTTGGAAACCGCGCCCATGCCCACCGTTATTAAGGCAGACGGTTTGGCACTGGGCAAAGGGGTGATTATCGCCCAAACGCGCGCCGAAGCGCAAGAGGCGGTGCGTTCCATGATGCAGGAAAAAGTGTTTGGTGCCAGCGGCGACCGTGTGGTAATCGAAGAATTTTTAACCGGCCCCGAAGTGTCGGTTTTGGCGTTTACCGACGGCCATGCCCTGGTGCCGATGGTATCATCCATGGATCACAAGCGTGCGGGGGACAACGATACCGGGTTGAACACCGGCGGCATGGGCACGGTGGCACCCAATCCGTACTATACGCCCGACGTGGCCGCCGTGTGCATGGAAACCATTTTTATGCCGACCGTGCGAGCCATGAATGCCGAAGGCCGTACTTTTAAAGGTTGTTTGTATTTTGGCTTGATGCTCACACCGAACGGCCCCCGTGTGATCGAATATAACTGCCGTTTCGGCGATCCCGAAACACAGGTGGTGTTGCCGCTGCTGAAAAGTGATTTGCTCACGGTGATGCAAGCGGTTACCGACGGCCGATTGGCCACAATTCCGGTGGAGTTTGAAAACAAAAGTGCCTGTTGTGTGATTTTGGCATCGCAAGGGTATCCGGCGGCCTACAAAAAAGGATTGCCGCTGACCATTCCCGCCGCCACGGCGCCATACACCTATGTGGCGGGTGCTATGCAAAAAGACGGGAAACTGGTTACCAACGGCGGCCGGGTGTTGGGCGTAACGGCTGTGGCGGATACGCTGAAAGAGGCCGTGAAAGAGGCCTACCGCTTGGCGGATACGGTGACTTTTGATAACAAATATTACCGCCGAGATATCGGCGCAAAAGCGATGAGAAGAGCGGAGGACAAGTAATGGTATATCGGGTATTTGTCGAAAAAAAGCGGGAGTTGGCCAATGAAGCGCGGGCGTTGCTGGCCGATGTGAACGGGTTGCTGGGAATTACGGCGTTGACCGATGTGCGCGTTATCAACCGCTACGATGCCGAAAATATCACAGCCGAGCTTTTTGAACGCGCGAAAACAACGGTGTTTTCCGAACCACAGCTGGATGTGGTTTGCGAAGAACCGGTGTTGACAGGCGCCACGGTGTTTGCTGTGGAATATCTTCCCGGTCAGTTTGACCAGCGTGCGGATTCTGCAGCACAGTGTATTCAGATTTTGTCGCAGGGCGACCGTCCCACGGTGCGCACCGCGAAACTCTATGTTTTGTACGGCGAGTTGTCCTCGGCGGAGTTGGCCGAGATTAAAAAGTATGTGATTAACCCGGTGGAAGCGCGCGAAGCACAACTGAACAAGCCGCAAACCTTGGTGGCGGAGTATACGGTGCCGACCGAGGTGAAAACGCTGAACGGGTTTATTGCGCTCACCCGCGAACAGTTGGAGCAGTTTGTGCGTGACTATGGGCTGGCAATGGATGCCGATGATATTGCGTTTTGCCAAGCCTATTTTCAGGCGGAACAACGGGATCCCACCATCACGGAAATCCGCATGATTGATACC
>CAYMDU010000054.1:0-11732 GCA_964389495.1 uncultured Eubacteriales bacterium | reverse complement strand
ACCACCAAGCTGGCGCTGATTGGCAACGAAGGGCAGCTGTTGTTTTCGTTTTATGCCAACAACCGGGGGAATCCCATACAAACAGCCATGCACGCCATGGGGGAATTAAAAAAGCAACTGCCGGCCGGGGCACGCATTGTGCGCTCTTGTTCCACCGGCTACGGAGAGGCTTTGCTCAAATCGGCGTTTGCACTGGACGAAGGCGAAGTGGAAACGATTGCGCACTGCACGGCAGCGTCGTTTTTCGACCCACAGGTGGATTGCGTGCTGGACATCGGCGGGCAGGACATGAAATGTATCAAGCTGAAAAACGGCGCGGTCGATACCATTTTGCTGAATGAAGCGTGCTCTTCCGGGTGCGGTTCCTTTATTGAAAACTTTGCCAATTCGCTGGGATATTCGGCCGAGAAGTTTGCCCAAAAAGCGCTTTTCGCCGTGCATCCGGTGGACCTTGGCACACGCTGCACCGTGTTTATGAATTCCAATGTGAAGCAAGCACAAAAGGAAGGTGCCGGCGTTTCGGATATTTCGGCGGGGCTGGCCTATTCGGTTATCAAAAACGCCTTGTTCAAAGTGATCAAACTGGCCAATGCCGAGGATTTGGGGCGTCACATTGTGGTTCAGGGCGGCACCTTTTATAACGAAGCGGTGCTGCGCGCTTTTGAACGGATTGCCGGCGTGGAAGCTACTTGCCCGGACATTGCGGGGTTGATGGGGGCCTTCGGTGCCGCACTGATTGCCAAAAAGCATTATGTCGGTCAACCGACAACCATGCTGTCGCCGAAAGAAATTTGCCGGTTGACCTACCAAACCACCAGCACACGCTGCCGGGGGTGCGCCAATCACTGCATGTTAACTGTGAACACCTTTTCCGGCGGCCGTCGGCATATCACCGGCAACCGTTGCGAAAAAGGATTGGGGGGCACTGCCAGCGGGAAGAAGGCCGCCAATCTGTATGAGTATAAACGGCAACGGCTGTTTGGGTACGAGCCTTTGTCGGAGGAGCAGGCGGTGCGCGGCACGGTGGGAATTCCGCGCGTGCTGAACATGTATGAAAACTATCCGTTTTGGGCCACCTTTTTCAAAGCGTTGAAATTTCGGGTGGTGTTGTCACCGTTTTCCAAACGGAAGATTTACGAGTTGGGAATGGACTCCATTCCGTCGGAGTCGGAATGTTATCCGGCCAAATTGGCGCATGGGCATGTGCAGTGGCTGGTGAACCACGGAATTCAAACCGTTTTTCATCCGTGCGTATTCTACGAACATCAGGAAACGCCGGGTGCGCAAAATCACTTTAATTGTCCCATTGTGGTTTCCTATCCGGAAAATTTAAAGAACAATGTGGAAGTGGTGGCCGACGGAACGGTTCGCTACATTCGCCCCTTTATGGCATTCACCGACGAAAAAACAGCGGCCGATCGCTTGGTTCGCGTTTGCCGTGAAGAATGGCAACTTTCCGAATCCGAGGTGCGTGCGGCGGTGCATGCCGCTTGGGCAGAACAGCAACAGGCCAAGCAAGACATCCGTTCCGAGGGCAAGCGGGTGTTGGAAGCCATGGAGCGGGAACACGGGTGCGGGATTGTTTTGGCAGGCCGGCCCTATCACATCGACCCGGAAATCAACCACGGCATACCGGAACTGATTGCCTCCTATGGCTTGGCGGTGTTCAGCGAGGACAGCCTGCCGGTGGACTTCAAGCCGGAGCGCCCGTTGCGTGTGGTTGACCAGTGGGTTTACCATTCCCGTTTGTACACGGCGGCTGAGTTTGTGCGGCAACGCAATGACTTGGAGTTGATTCAGCTCAACTCTTTCGGTTGCGGCGTGGACGCGGTGACCACCGATCAGGTGAACGAAATTTTGGAGGGCAGCAACAAGTTGTACACGCTTCTCAAAATCGATGAAGTGAATAACTTGGGAGCGGTGCGAATCCGTATTCGCAGTTTGCTGTCGGCCATGGCCATGCGTCGCGAACAGCATATCACGGCACAACCGGCTCCGGCGGCCTATCAGCGGGTGGAATACACCGCCTCGATGCAGCAGGCGGGATACACGATTTTGGCACCGCAAATGAGCCCGATTCATTTTGATTTGTTGGAACCGGTGTTTCGAAAGCATGGGTATCATGTGGTGATTTTGGGTAACGACAATCGCCGTGCCATTGACACCGGCTTGAAATATGTGAACAACGATGCCTGTTATCCGTCCATCACGGTGGTGGGACAGATCATGGATGCGGTGCTGTCCGGAAAATACGATACCAACCGGTTGGCGGTGATGATGACGCAAACGGGCGGTTGCTGTCGTGCCAGCAACTATGTGGCGTTTATCCGTCGGGCACTTAACAAAGCGGGATTGTCGCACATTCCGGTGATTTCTCTCAACGCCAACGGCATGGAGAAAAACAGCGGGTTCAAACTGTCTCCTGGCCTGATTATCGATGCGGCCCACGCGGTGGTATACGGCGATTTGTTTATGCGGTGTTTGTATCGGGTGCGGCCATATGAAAAAACGCCCGGCTCGGCAAACAAATTGCACGAAGAATGGAAAGCCATTTGCAACGATTCATTGGTGAATCCTCACAGCCGCTATCGCTACAAAGATGTGTGCAAAGGCATTGTGGAAGCGTTTGATACCTTTCCTATTGATGAAACCGTGAAAAAGCCGCGTGTTGGCGTTGTGGGCGAGATTCTGGTGAAGTATATGCCGCTGGCCAACAATCACCTGGTGGAATTGCTGGAACGGGAAGGTGCCGAAGCGGTGGTGCCGGATTTGATGGACTTTTTGAATTACAGTGTGTACAACGCCCAGTACAAAGCGGAATTTCTCGGCACAAAACGATCGGGCGCGGTTCTTTCGCAAATGGCCATTCGCCTGATTGCAAGTTTTCGCAAACCGGCATTGGATGCGTTGCGTCGTAGCCGGCGGTTTGAAGCTCCCCTGTCGATTTACCGCGTGGCAGAACTTGCCAAACCGTTTCTTTCTTTGGGGAACCAATACGGCGAAGGCTGGTTTTTAACCGGTGAAATGGCAGAGTTGCTCACCACGGGAACGCCTAACATTGTGTGTATTCAACCGTTTGCCTGCTTGCCCAATCATGTGGTTGGCAAAGGGGTTATCAAAGTGCTGAAAAAGGCCTATCCGCAAGCCAACATTGCAGCTGTGGACTATGATCCGGGTGCCAGTGAGGTGAATCAGCTCAACCGAATTAAACTGATGCTGTCGGCGGCCAAACAATCGGTATCCGAAACCGAAGAGCGCATGGTCGGCAAGAGCAAAACCGCGGAGATTCGTTCGTAATATGTCCGTTTAAGTGACAGAGAGGTGCCTTGACAAGGCACCTCTTTTTTGCTATGCTAGTGGTGTAAAATGGGAAACGGGGGATAAGAGTGAAGCGGGAATTGGCAGGGATTTTGGCAGTGTTGTTTTTCTTGGCAGCAGGGTGCACCGCGCAAAAGCCGAATGAGGCGGAGGTTGCCACCACGGTTGCCGAAACGGCCGCAACAGAAAGCACGGCGCAAGGCACTCAAGCCGATGTGCCGGCCGAAACCACCAAGGCGGAAACAACGGCATCGTCCACCAAGGAACCCGAAGAAAGCCGGCCAAGTTCCGTTTCGAAAACCGGCGAAATTGTTACCGGTACCACCGCGACCGCCACACAGAAAACGGCCGAATCGGAAAAACCGGCATCGTCTGTCACAACGGTAAAAGCCACCAAAGCCAAGACAACAAGCGCGGTGAAAACAACAGTGAAAACAACAGCCAAAACAACAGCCGATAAAGCAAGCCAAAGTGCCGTCACGCTCCTTCAACCGGAAGACGGTGCGGTTCTGGAATCTCAAGCGCCTTTGATTGAATACTATTTGGCATTGGATAACGATAACGATGCGGCGCTGTTTTGGAATGCCAGCTACTACGGAATGGCCCATTCGGCGTCGTTCACTGCAAAATGGCGTTCCCAAGGGCGGTTGTGGCATGTGTATGTGTCCACCAATCCGAACTTTGACCAAGCCGAAGAAATCATAACCATGAAAACCAGCGTAACGGTGGCCAACCTGTTGCCGGGAACTACCTATTATTGGAAAGTGGTCACTGCGGCCGGCGAAGAATCCGAAGTGCGCCGCGTAACAGCCGAACCCACATTGGTGCGATGGATAGACGCAGACGGCGGCGACAATATTCGCGATTTGGGTGGTTGGAAAACCGAAAGCGGAAAACAGGTGCGCTACGAACTGCTGTACCGTGGTGCTGCCATCGACGGTTACAACGGCGGGCCGGCGTTGACATCCGACGGCAAGGATATTTTCAGCTGTCAACTGGGGATTCGCACGGAAATTGATCTTCGCGGCAGTGACAGTGCCTCCAAGTCCAGCCCGTTTGGTGGCACCTATGTTAAAGCCACCATCACACAATACGATTACATATTCGACGACGAGCAAAGCAAAGAGTCCATCGGAACTATTTTCAAATTGTTGAGTCGTGAGTCAACCTATCCGGTCTACTTTCACTGCAACGCCGGTGCCGACCGCACCGGAACATTGGCATTCCTGATAAACGGATTGTTGGGTGTGTCGCACGAAGATTTAACCCGCGATTTTGAACTGACAGGATTTGCCGAACGGGGCAAGCGCCTGCGTTCGGCTATCGATACCGAAACGCTGATGTTCAAGCCCAACGGTATCATGCAAAGAGACGGCGGAAACTATGTGGCGTGGGGGCCGCTGTATCACACGGTTATGAGCACCTACGGCACAGAAAACGGAAAACTGTCCGAGGCGATTGCCGCTTTTCTGAAAACAGAATGTGGGGTAACCCAGGAAGAAATCGAGGCGGTTCGCCGCATTTTGCTAACCGACGCCAACCAAAAGTAACGGAAACGGCAGGGGACAGGTATGACAGCAGCAGAGCAAATCCGAACAATACAGCTCTTTTTGTTTGATATGGACGGCACCCTGTATCTGGGCGACCGCTTGTTTGATTTCACCAAGGAACTGTTGGCGTGTATTCGCGAACAGGGCGCGCAGTATTTGTTCATGACAAACAATTCCTCCAAAAGCGTGGAAGCCTACATTCAAAAATTGGCACGGCTGGGCATCGAGGCCACCAAGCGGGATTTCATCACCTCATCGCAGGCAACGGTGTGGTATCTGAAAAAGCATCATCCGCAGGCCACGCTGTATGTGTGCGGAACACAGTCACTGATACGGGAATTTGAACAAGCGGGATTTGTTGTTACGCAGGATTTGGAAGCGGTGGATTGCATTGTGATGGGCAACGACAGCGAATTAACATTTCGCAAGTTGGAAGATGTGTGCAAGCTGTTGTTGTTGCACAAGGTGGACTATATTGCCACCAATCCCGACTATGTTTGCCCCACGGAATTCGGCAGCGTTCCGGATTGCGGCAGCGTGTGCGACATGATTTACAACTGCACGGGGCGTCGCCCGATTTTCATTGGCAAACCGGAACCGTTAATGCCGATTTTGGGAATGAAAATGGCCGGGACAACGCCGCAGAAAACAGCCGTTGTCGGAGACCGAATTTATACCGACATTAAAAGCGGCCTAAATGCCGGCACGGTTAGCGTGTTGGTGATGAGCGGCGAAACCACCACCGAGATTTTAAATGCGTCTGCCGACAAACCAACCATGGTTTTGCAAAGCGGTGCCGATATTTTGCGTGCGTTGAAAGGAGAATCGCTATGACAATGCAAGAACTAACAGCCGGCATCGCCGGTTGCTCATGCGGGCGAACTCACACTTGCCCGATTCGGTTTGTACACATTGGCAGCGGGGCATTAAAACAGTTGCCGGAGGTGTGTTTGCCCTATCGGCACATTTTGCTGGTGGCCGATACAAACACCTATGCGGTGTGCGGGGCCGATGTGTCGCACTTGCTGGAAGACAAACTGGATGCCACTTTGATTTTGGAAAGCGACAGTGTGGTCGTTCCCAACGAAGCGTGCTTGGCACGTGTGGAACAGGAATTGGGAGAAACAGCCGATTTGATTGTCGGCATCGGTTCCGGCGTGATTAATGATATTTGCAAAGATGTCAGCTATCGCCACGGGTTGCCCTATGCGATTGTGGCAACAGCCCCGTCCATGGATGGGTATGCGTCTGTGGGAGCAGCGCTGATTCTCGGTGGCATGAAAATCACACGAAACGCGCGGCCGCCGATGGCGATTGTGGCAGATACGGCGGTGTTGTGCACGGCGCCGCTTCCCATGTTGCAAGCGGGATACGGCGATATTATGGGAAAATATTCTTGTTTGAACGACTGGCAACTGAGTACGGCCATCTACGGGGAATACTTTTGCAAGCAAGTATACGATGTAACCATGGCCAGCGTTCATGCGGTGGAACCGTTGGCAGAGCGCATTTTAGCGCGTGACGAAGCAGCGGTTGGTCAACTGATGGAAGCGTTGGTAGCGGTGGGAATTGCCATGAGCTATGTGGGCAATTCGCGTCCGGCTTCCGGCAGCGAGCATCACCTGTCGCACTTTTTTGAAATTACGGGAATTTTGGAAAACAAGCCGTATTTTCCGCACGGTATCGATGTGCTGTATTCGGCGGTGATCACGGCCCGGTTGCGTGAAAAATTGTTGCAAACAAAGCCACGGCGTCGTCCGTTTGCGCGCGCGGCATGGGAACAGGAGATACGGCGCGTATATACCTCGTCCGCCGATGGCGTGATTGCTTTGCAGAACTCACTCGGCTGGTACGAAAGGAACGATGAAAACCTTGTTCTTCCGCAGTGGGGCACCTTGTGTGACATTTTACGCGAGGCGCCGGATGCGGCACAGATGCAACAGCTGGTGAAGCGTATCGGCCTTTCCTATTCGTCGTTCGAAGACCTGTACGGCACTGAAAAAATCAACGATGCCGTCCGCTACGCCAAAGATTTGAAAGATCGATACACGGTTTTGTGGTTGTATGACCGATACGGAAACTGAACAGCAGCGGCGTGAAAACGCCGCTGCTGTTTTACCGAATTCCCGATACAATAGCGTGGAACAACATACAGGCAATGATACCGAGCGCAGTGGGAAGCAAACCGGCAACCGCGGTCCATTTCCAGCTGCCGGTTTCTTTGCGTATGGTGAGAAGCGTGGTTGAACAGGGCCAGTGCATCAATGAAAACAGGATAGTACATGCCGCGGTTTCCCATGTCCAGTGATTGGCCACCAGAATTTCTTTCATTTCGGCCAGGCCGACAGTGCCGGTGAGGGTACCCTGTGCCAAATAGATCATGAGGATAATCGGCATCACAATTTCGTTGGCGGGAAATCCCAAAATAAAGGCAATCATGATGGCACCGTCCAATCCCATGAGTTGAGCAAACGGGTCCAAAAAAGCGGCACCGTGTTGCAACAAACTGCTGTCATGCCAGGTGGTGTTGGCAAGCACCCACAACAGCAAGCCGGCAGGCGCGGCCACAGCAGCGGCGCGTCCCAGCACGAACAGTGTGCGATCCAGCAGTGAACGCACAACCACTTGGCCGATTTGCGGCCGTCGGTAGGGAGGCAATTCCAGCGTGAACGAAGACGGAAGGCCTTTCAACAGCGTAACCGACAGCAAGTGCGTTATGGCAAAGGTGATGAGAATGCTCAACAAAATGATGGCGGTGAGCAACACAGCCGATAGGCAAGAAGTGCCTATGCTGCCGCCGGAACCGATAAAAAACAGGGTCAGCAAAGTGATCAGAGCGGGAAAACGCCCGTTGCAGGGGACAAAGACATTGGTGAGAACGGCAATCAGGCGCTCACGCGGGGAATCGATAATACGGCATCCGACAACACCGGCGGCGTTGCAGCCAAAGCCCATGCACATGGTGAGAGCTTGCTTGCCGCAAGCGTGGCAGCGTTGCAACGGCGGGTCTAAATTGTAGGCAACGCGGGGCAGGTATCCGACATCTTCCAGCAATGTGAATAGTGGAAAAAAGATAGCCATGGGCGGTAGCATAACCGAAATCACCCACGCAAGCACGCGATAGGCTCCCAGCACCACCGCGCCGTGCAGCCAGTCCGGTGCCTGCGCGGTTGTGAACAAGAAAGTCAGGCCGTCTTGCAGGCGAAAAAGCAGGCTGCTTAACCACGCCGACGGATAGTTTGAACCGACAATGGTGAGCCAGAAAACGCCAAAAAGCAGTGCCAACATCAGCGGCACCCCCAACCATTTGCTTGTCAGTAGGTGATCGATGTGTCGGTCGCGTGCGGAATACGGTGTCTTGGTGTGGGCAACGGTTGCGGAGGAGATTCGTTCGGCCTGGTGAATGAGGGTGGCAGCCAAGGTGTCTTTTAACAAAGAGGCCGAAAAACCGGCTTCCCGCAAATGATCTTGTGAGACAGCAACAGCTTGTTGTAAGTCGGCCGATTTCGGCACGTCTTCGTTTTGTGCCAACCATTGCAATGCCAGCCACCGGCTGCATGCGGCGGTGGGGGCACAGTGCCTAACAGTCGGCTCCACCCGCGCCAATTCGCTTTCCACCGCTGTGGGATATGTAACACGAAACGGAGCAGACGGCGCCTTTGCCAATACGGTTTCCAAGGTGTGCAGCAGCTCTTTCAGGCTTTGCTTTTGACGGGCCACCGTGGCAACCACCGGTACGCCCAACTGCAAAGACAGGCCTTGAATATCCACATGAATTCCTTTGCGGCGAGCTTCGTCCATCAAATTCAGGCAGACAACAACGCGGGGCGTTAGTTCCAACACTTGCAACACCAAATTGAGATTGCGTTCCAAGCAGGTAGCATCGCACACCACAATCACGGCATCGGGGCAGCCGTTGCACAGAAAGTCGCGGGCAATTTCTTCTTCGGCGGAATGGGCCATGAGGGAATAAGTGCCGGGAAGGTCTACCATGTGGTAATCGTATTTTTCGGAGTAGCAGCGTCCCAACGCGGTTGCCACGGTTTTTCCCGGCCAGTTGCCGGTGTGCTGCTTCATGCCGGTGAGTCCGTTAAAAACCGTGCTTTTTCCCACATTGGGATTGCCCGCCAAAGCAATCACGCGATCGCGCGGAGAGTTTCGCCGAATACAAAGCTTGCGGTCGATGGCTCCTTGTCCGGCGGATTGTTTTGTCAGCCCCATAAACAGTCCTCCCTGCACAGTTGCACGCGGATTTCACAACTGTCCCGTGCGCGAATGGCAATAACCGCACCGCGAATTAAAAATGCCGACAGGCTGCCGTTAAGGCTGCGGCCAAGACATTCCACCACGGTGCCTTCAATCAGTCCCATATCCAGAAAACGGCGCCGCATACTGCCGGCGGTATGTAGTTCCGAAACAATGCCGCGCTGTTTGGGTTGTAGTTCATGCAGTCCCACGGTCATGCGTGATCTTCCTTTACAAAAGTCTTAATAGCATTGTATGCGACGGCAAACAGAGTGTGAAACGGCAGCGGAATTTCCGGTTGACGCTCACCCGATAACAGTGGTACAATAGGAAAAAGCGGAGGTGTTATCATGAGTATTCGAACTGTCAACCGAACTTTGACGTTGCTGCTTCGGGTGTTGGACACAAAAAAGAGCACCGTGCCCGCTGTGCCAACCGTGCCGCAAAAGCCGCCGTGCCATCGTATTGTCACCGAGCAGCCTTTTGCATGTGTTGCACCGGAAACACAGGGCATTTCTTCGGACACAGTGGCAGCGTTTTTGCAAGCCCTTCGGCGTGACCGTTCTCTGAATATGCACAGTGTGTTGGTGTTGCGCCATGGCCGGTTGTTGGCCAAGGCGGTTTTCGGAGAACAGGACGACGGGTTGTGGAAAATGACTTTTTCTGCCTGCAAAAGCATCACATCGTTGGCGATTGGCCTGTTGGTAGACGAAGGAAAACTGTCTGTTACCGACCGCGTTGCGGACCTGTTTCCCGACAAGACCACACCGGTATCCCGCTTAAAATACAAGGAACTCACAGTGGAACATTTGCTCACCATGACCAGCGGCGTTTCGTTTAACGAAGCCGCCGCCATGACCGAAACCGATTGGGTGAGTGCTTTCTTTGCCGGTGCTCCCGCTGCCAAAGCGGGGCGGAAATTTCAGTACAACAGTCTAAACACCTATATGCTTTCGGCCGTTGTGCATCGTGTTGCAGGGCAGGGGTTGGCGGAATACCTGAAACCGCGCCTGTTTGAGCCGCTGGGCATCACCCGGTATTTTTGGGAAACCTGCCCCGAAGGAATCGAAAAAGGCGGGTGGGGGCTGTACATCGGTAGTGAGGACATGGCCAAAATCGGTCAACTGGTGCTTAACGGCGGTGTGTGGAACGGGCGCCGCCTGATTAGCGAGGAATGGTTGCAACAGGCCACGGCATGCCACGCGGCGGCACCGGAATCCTTTGGTGAGTTTAACTACGGCTACCAAATCTGGTGTGGCCGGGAAAAGCAGCGGTTTTTGTTCAACGGTATGTTGGGCCAAAATGTGTTGGGATTTCCCCAAAGCGGGATTTTGCTTGTCAGCAATGCCGGCAACGATGAGATGTTTCAGCAAAGCCGCTATTTTCAGTTGGCAGAACAGTATTTCGGCGGCGACTTTTCCGAAAAGTTGCCGGAAAATCAGGAAGCGGAAGCGCGGCTGAATGCAACGCTTCTTTCGCTCAAAGGGGCGGTAGAGCCGCCCTCACGGTGGCGAAAATGGTTGTCCTGTTTCACACGCAAATCGCCCTTGCTGCCGCCGCTGTGCTACCGCATAAACGGCACCACTTTGGCAAGCCGAGAAGCAGAAGCGGCATCGGTGGGACTGTTGCCGATGCTGTTGCAGGCTGTGCAGAATAATTATGCCACCGGCTTTCAAAGCCTGGGCTTTTCCGTTGAAAAAGACAATTTGTGGGTAACCTATACCGAACAAGGCGAAGTTCACCGCTTTCCTGTCGGATTTGGCACGGCGTGTGACGGTGAAGTGTACTTTTCGGGCGAACCCTACCGAATTCGCACCACCGGCCGGGTTGCCGCCAACGAAGACGGCGTGGAAACGCTGGTATTAACAGTGGCGTTTTTGGAAACGCCTTGCACGCGCACCATTCGGTTGTATTTTGAAGAAGAGCAAGTGCGCTTGCGCCAGGAAGAACGGCCGGGTGAGCCGCTGGTGGCGTTGCTGAAAAGCGAATTGCGGCACAAGCTGGAAGAGCAACCGGTGGTGGGATCGGCCATGGAGCGCTTGGACGATGACTATCTGATTTATCGTGTGCGCCGTGTCTTTGCACCGGAATTGCACTTGGCATACCCGCAAAATTCGTTGCGCATAACCGAATAAACAAAGGCCGGCACAGAGTGTTCTTCTGTGCCGGCCTTGTGTGATTGACACGGAGGGGAAAAAGGGGTTAACAAAACAAAAAGCCTTTCGAAAAAACTTCGAAAGGCTTTGGCTGCGGAACTAGGAATCGAACCTAGACAAACAGATTCAGAGACTGTCGTGCTACCTTTACACAATTCCGCAATGTGGAAACCTGTTATATTATACTCCATTTTTGGGGTTTGTCAAGGGATATTCCGTAAAAAAGCAGAGAATAGTTGTACAGTCGTCAATGATAGGTAACACTGTTCTCAAAAAAAGTGGACAAATGCGTTGTTGGTGAAAACAGCCACACATAAAATATTGTTTGAGAACTATCTTGAAGAAAATGGGATTCTCTACCATCGAATCCGTGTGGCAACACCGCGACACAACGGTAAGGTAGAACGTCAGCATCGTATTGACGGCGTGCGTTTTTACAGTAAAATGCGGATGTACAGCTTGG
>CAYMDU010000053.1:0-11931 GCA_964389495.1 uncultured Eubacteriales bacterium | reverse complement strand
CCCGAAGGTGATGGGCTGCGCCCGTTGCAGGTGGGTGTAGCCGGGCATAATCACCGCTTTGTTGGCTTCGGCCTGCTGCACCACGGCGGCCAGCAGGGTGCGCAGTTGGGCGGTGATGCTGTCGATTTGTTCGCGCAGGTACAAGCGCAAATCCAGCGCCACCTGGTCGTTGCGGCTGCGGGCGGTGTGCAGCTTTTTGCCCACGGCGCCCAGCCGGTCGGTGAGCACCTGTTCCACAAACATGTGGATGTCCTCGCACGACGGGTCGAACGCCAAAGCGCCGCTTTCCAAATCGGCCAGCAGGGTGCTCAGCCCGTCTGTCAGCTGTGCGGCTTCGGCGGGGGTGATGATGCCCTGTGCGCCCAGCATGGCGGCGTGGGCCATGCTGCCGCGAATGTCCTGCCGAAACATGGCGCAGTCAAAAGGCAGGGAAGAATTGAAATCGTCTGCGAGCCGGTCGGTGCTGCCGTCCGTGCGGCCCGCCCACAGTTTGGCCATGAGAGGGGCTCCTTTCACGGGTTAGTGTTTGCCGTCTACCAGCGCCTGCACCGTGATGGGCAGACCGTAGAGGTTGATGAAGCCTTCGGAATCTTTTTGGTTGTAGTCGCTTTCGCCGAAGGTGGCGATGTCTTCGCTGTACAGCGAATAGGGGCTCCACACGCCGGCATTGATGAGGTTGCCCTTGTAGAGTTTCAGTTTCACCTTGCCGGTGACATGCTCTTGCGTTTTGTCCACAAACGCGCTCAGGGCTTCGCGCAGGGGGGTGAACCACTGGCCGTTGTACACCAGTTCGGCAAAGGTGATGGCCAACCGCTGCTTTTCGTGCAGGGTGAGTTTGTCCAGACAAATGCTTTCCAGCACGCTGTGTGCTTTGTACAAAATGGTGCCGCCGGGCGTTTCGTACACGCCGCGGCATTTCATGCCCACCAAGCGGTTTTCCACAATGTCGATGATGCCGATGCCGTTGGCACCGCCCAGTTCGTTGAGCTTGAGGATGATTTCTTTGGCGCTCAGGGCTTGGCCGTTGAGCGCCACCGGCACGCCCTGTTCAAAATCCAGCGTGACATAGGTGGGGGCGTCGGGCGCTTGCAGCGGCGACACGCCCAGCTCCAAAAAGCCCTCTTTTTCGTACTGCGGCTCGTTGCCGGTGTCTTCCAAATCCAGCCCCTCGTGCGACAGATGCCACAGGTTTTTGTCCTTGGAATAGTTGGTTTCGCGGTTGATTTTCAGCGGGATGTGATGCGCTTCGGCATAGGCGATTTCTTCGTCGCGCGATTTCAGGTCCCATTCCCGCCACGGGGCAATGATGGGCATGTTGGGCGCAAAATGCTTGATGGCCAGCTCAAACCGCACCTGGTCGTTGCCCTTGCCGGTGCAGCCGTGGCAAATGGCATCGGCGCCCTCTTTTTGCGCAATCTCCACCAACCCCTTGGCAATGCAGGGGCGCGCATGGCTGGTGCCCAGCAAATACTCCTCGTACACCGCGCCCGCCTTCACACAGGGGAGAATGTAGTCGTTCACATACTCCTCGGTGAGGTCCAGCACATACAGCTTGGACGCGCCCGTTTTCAGCGCTTTTTCTTCCAGCCCGTCCAGTTCGTCGGCCTGGCCCACATTGCCCGACACGGCAATCACTTCGCAGTTGTTGTAGTGCTCTTTCAGCCACGGAATGATGATGGATGTGTCCAGCCCGCCCGAATAGGCCAGCACCACTTTTTGGATGTCCTGTTTGTTCATTGTTTTCAACCTCCAAGAATAAAAATTCGTGTTTTCTTGCGAATATGCATTGATTATACACATTTCATGAATAAATGTCAATAAAATATTCATAAAAATTCGTCATTTTCGCCGATTTCGGCGGTTTCACCAAATCGGCACGGCCGCGGGCGGCGGGAACTGGACAAAACCGCAAAAGCCCCTTGTATTGCGGGGGCGGGTGTGGTAGAATGGATGTCAACAAACACGAGCACGAGGTGAGCGCATGAATCCAAACGAACAGCCGTCGTTGGCGGCATTGGCGGCCCGTTGCCGCGCCGGCGGCACGGCCGCCGCGGTGCTGGCCGACACGGTACCAAACGAAGACACCCTGGCGGCGCTGTCGGAACTGCCGGCGGGGGCGTTGCGGTTGCACATCACGGTGCCGCAGCCCGACCCGGCGGTGCTCACCGGGGTGGACAAGGTGCTGGCGTGCGGCAATGTGGCGGTGGAACTCACGCTGGGCGAGGCGTGGGAGGCTCTGCTGCCCGCCGCGGTGCGGTTGGCGCCGCACCGATTGCATCTGCCGCCGCAGGCGCCCGAAGCGTTGCGCCGCGGAACCGAACGGCTGTACAACAGCGGGCGGTTTGCCCGCAGTGTGGCGTGGCTGGCGGCGCGTGGGGAGGCAGTGGCGGTGTTGGCCGCCGCGGGGGCGTTGCCCGCCGCGCAACCTCTCGAAGCGTGGCTGGAGGCGTGCTATGCCGACGGCGATTGGCACGAGGCCCTGCTGGCCGACCGTGTGGCTGCCGGCGAAGCGGAGCCCACCGGTGAAGCCTGCGAACTGTGCCGCTTGGCCGATACCGATGCCCGCTATCGGGCGCCGGTGCCGGAAGCCCGCAGCGCCGCCGTGGCGCACGACGGCGTGTTGCTGTATGCCGACCGCACGGTGCGGCACCCGGTGCTTGGTACCTACGAAGTGCGCTATTTCACACCGGCGTGTCTGGCGCGGGCGCATCGGTACCTGCTGTTTGATTTGGACGGCACCGTTACCGACCCGGCGCAGGGGATTTTTCGGTCGGTGCGCCATGCGTTGCGGTATTTCGGCGTGGACGAACCCGACGACCGCCGTTTGCGCGGCTACATCGGCCCGCCGTTGTTGCAGTCGTTTTCGGAGTTTCACGGCTTGTCGGCCGAACAGGCGCGCACCGCGTTGCGGGTGTATCGGGAGTACTATGCCGAGCGCGGCATTTACGAATGTGAGGTATATGCCGGCATGCCCGCGCTGTTGCGGGCGGCACAGCGCAGCGGGTATCGGGTGCTCATGGCCACCTCCAAACCCGAAATGTATGCCTGCCGCCTGATGCGTCACGAAGGGCTGGCGCCGTATTTTGCCCGGCTGGCGGGGGCCGACATGGCCGAACAGCGGGCCGACAAAACGGCGGTGATTCGCCATGCACTGGCGCTGGAAGGCGTGAGCAATCCGGCCGAAGCCGTGATGATCGGCGACCGTTGCTTTGATATGCACGGCGGCCGTGCCTGCGGCTTGCACACCGTGGGCGTGACCTACGGCTACGGTTCCCGCGAAGAGCTTGTGGAGGCCGGAGCCGATGCCGTGGCCGACAGTGTGGCCCGGTTGCACCGGCTGTTGCTGCCGTGTTAAACACAAAAACACCCGCCTGCCACCGGGAAGGTAGCAGACGGGCGTTTGTTTTTCCACCGTTTGTGGAAAACTTTTCACAGCCACAGCGGAGTTCAAATTCGGATTCAAATTCAGATTCAGATTCAGATTGGATTGGATTCAGGACACTTTTTTTCCGCACGCTGTTGCAAGTGCTGTTTTCCAAAAAAAGGAAACAGTTTTCCACTTTTCAACCATGTTTCCACCGAGTTTTCCACCGTTTTATAAAAACAATTTGGTAAACCGGCGGGGGTCAGGCGTTCGGTTCGTTTGGTTCGGACGGTTCCTTGTGCCGGTTGCGTTTTTCGCACAGGCGGTTATACAGCACAATGCCGGCCAAGCTCACGGCGCCGGTGATGAGAAACAGCCACAGGGCCGACAGGTAGTTTTGCTGTTGAATGAGATTGCCGCCGATGGTGGACGACACCACCGACGGGATGCGGGCAATGAGCGAAATCACCAAAAATTCGTGCAGGCGAATGCGGGTGAGGCCGGCAAAGTAGGTGAGCAGGTCTTTGGGGGTGCCGGGAATAAAGAACAGCAGAAAAATCAGGCGTTTGAGCCGCTGTTCGCTGTTGATAAAGCGCAGGTTGTCGATTTTGGCGCGGTCGATGAACAAATCCAGCACCCGCACGCCAAAGCGTTTCACCAGCGTGAACATGAGCGCCGACGCGGCGCCCACACCGCCCAGGCACAGCAGGGTGCCCTCCACGGGACCGAAGGCATAGCCGATGCCCACTTCCACCATTTCGCCGGGAATGAACGACACCACCACCTGCAACACCTGAATACCCAGGGCCACCAGGCGGCTTTTCCAGCCATAGGCATCCACAAATTCCTGAAACGCGGCCGGGTTGTTGCCAAAGGCGGAAAACCGGCGGCACAAAAACACCGTGAGCCAAAGAAACAGCGCCAACACGGCGGCCAACGAACACAGTGCCACCACGCGGCGGCGCCGAAGCGACGCACGGCCGGGGGGCGGGGACGGTTGCGTGTGCATGGACAAGCCTCCTTTGCCAACTAGTGTAGCACACTTGGGGCGAAAATGCAAAAAATTTTTGAAAAATGCCGCCCGCCGTCATAAAAACCTTGAAGCCGTCGGAAAAATCTGTTATACTCAACTTATATATTGCCCATCAGGAGGGAAGAAAACCATGAAGGTTACCTTATTAACCCACACGCCGTTGCCGGAACACACGGTGGCCTCGGCGGCGCGGCTGTGCTATTCGCCCGCCGGAATCGACGAACTGCGCGAAAAGCTCACCGAAGAAAAAGCAGCGGCGTTTGTGGATATGTTGGCGGAAATCGGGCACGAAAGCCCCATCGAGCACGCGGTGTTCACCTTTGGAATCGAAGGCGTTTCCCGGTCGTTGCTGGCGCAGCTCACGCGGCATCGCATTGCTTCGTTCAGCGTGCAAAGCCAGCGCTATGTGGCGGAATCGCATTTTGAGTATGTGGTGCCGCCGGAAATCGCCGCCGTGCCCGAAGCGGCCGAACGCTACCGCCGTGCCATGCAGGAAGACCAGGAGCACTACGAAGCGCTCACGGCCCTGCTGAAAGCCCGCCACAAAGACGCCCTGCTGGCCGCCGGCCTGAACGACAAAGCCGCCGACAAAGCCGCCGAAAAAAAGGCCATCGAAGACGCGCGCTTTGTGTTGCCCAACGCCTGCACCACCAAATTGATCATGACCGTGAATGCCCGCAGCCTGCTCAACTTTTTCCGCCACCGCTGCTGCAACCGTGCGCAGTGGGAAATCCGCGAGTTGGCCGAACGCATGTTGCGCGAATGTGTGGCGGTGGCGCCGCATCTGTTCAAGCAGGCCGGCCCGCCGTGTGCCGCCGGCGCCTGTCCCGAAGGCAAAATGTCGTGCGGGCAAGCGGCCGAAATGCGGGCCAAATACCGCGCCTTGAAGGGAGCCGAGTAACATGGGCCTTATTGTGCTTGACGGGCTGGACGGCAGCGGCAAATCCACCCAGCTGGCTCAGTTGGATGCGCATTTTCGCAGCCACGGCGTGCCCTATCGGCAAATCAGCTTTCCCGATTACAGCCAGCCCTCTTCGGCGCTGGTGAAGCAATACCTGGGCGGCGAATTCGGCGGGTCACCCGAAGCGGTGGGGGCCTATGCCGCTTCGTCGTTCTATGCGGTGGACCGCTATGCCAGCTACAAAAAGTTTTGGCAAAGCGACTACGAAGCCGGCACCCTGATTGTGGCGGCGCGCTACACCACTTCCAACGCCATTCACCAAATGGGCAAGCTGCCCCGCACCGAATGGGATGCCTATTTGGCCTGGCTGGAACACTACGAATACGAACTGCTGGGCCTGCCGCGCCCCGACAAGGTGCTGTTTTTGGACATGCCGCTGGATGTGTCCCAAAAGTTACTGGTGCACCGCTACCGGGGCAACAGCGAAAAGCGCGATATTCACGAACGCGATTTGCACTACCTGGCCGCCTGCCGCGAAAGTGCCCTGTATGCGGCCGAACGGTGCGGGTGGTCGGTGATTGCCTGTGCCGAACAGGGCGAAGCGTTGCCGGTGAACACCGTCACCCGGCGGTTGCTGGCCGCCCTGGATTAAGGAGGAACCCGCCATGGTTTTGGTTTTTTTGGCAACCGGATTTGAAGAAATCGAAGCGCTGGCCACGGTGGATGTGTTGCGCCGTGCCGGTCTGCAAACGGTCACCGTGGGCGTGGGTGCCCGCACGGTGACCGGGGCGCACGGCCTTGCCGTGACCGCCGATACCACCACCGATGCGCCGTTGCCCTGCGCGGCCGACGGCTTGCAGGCCGTGGTGTTGCCGGGCGGCTTGCCGGGCACCGACCATTTGCGTGCCGATGCGGCGGTGAACGCCTGTTTGGACCAAGCCGCCGCCGACGGTGTGCTGCTGTGCGCCATCTGCGCCGCTCCGTCGGTGCTGGGCGGCAAGGGCTTGCTGCGCGGCCGGGTGGCCACCTGCTATCCCGGCTACGAATCCAGCCTGCTGGGTGCCACGCTTTCGTCAGACAGTGTGGCCGTGGCCGCCGATCGCATCACCGCCCGCGGCGCCGGGGTCACCGTGCCGTTTGCGTTGGCCATTGTGGCACGCCTGTGTTCCCCGGAAACCGCCAAGCAGATAGGAGAGGCCATGCAATGCCGGTAAAAGATATTCGCCAGCTCAAAACCCGCCTGCGCGCCAAATACCGCGCCATTCGCACCGCCATGTCGCCCGAACAGCGCGAGCAGTGCGACGAGCGCATTGCCCAGCGGGTGTTTCGGCTGTGGCAATACCGCCGTGCCCGCCAGGTGCTGGTGTATGTGTCCACCCCCATCGAGGTAGACACCCGCCGCATCATTCGCCGCGCCCTCGGCGACGGCAAGCGGGTGGCGGTGCCGCGCTGTGTGCCCAACACGCGGGAAATGGAATTCTACTACATTCAGTCGCTGGACGAGCTATCG
Organism: uncultured Eubacteriales bacterium; assembly: GCA_964389495.1. Lineage (GTDB taxonomy): Bacteria > Bacillota > Clostridia > Oscillospirales > Acutalibacteraceae > RGIG3009. The sequence goes on along the minus strand of CAYMDU010000053.1, from coordinate 5,123 downwards.
CCCGGCAGCTTCGGGGTGGACGAGCCGCAACCGCAACCGGAACGGCTGGTCACCGATTTTTCCGAAGGCCTGTGCCTCATTCCCGCTTTTTGCTACGATTTTTGCGGCTACCGGCTGGGCTACGGCAAAGGCTACTACGACCGCTTCCTGCCGCGTTTCGGCGGGTCGCTCATCGGCATTTGTTACAGCAGCTGCGTGCGGCGCTACCTGCCGCACGGGCGGTTCGACCGCCAGGCCGAACTGCTGGTCACCGAAAACTACATTCGACGAACCGTTCAAGGAGGGCCCGAACATGACGGACGATAAGCGCTACGAGGTAGACGACATTCTCAACGAACTGCACACCGAACCGGCCGCACCGAAAAAGCCGTTCAAACTGGAACTGGATTTGGACAGCGAATACGGCATGCCCACCGCCACGCCGCCGGCCCGCACCGCCATGGCCGAACCGCCCGCACCGGCTGCCTCGGTCACCGAACAGGCACCGCTGCCGGCCGAAATACCGGCCAAACAGAAAAAAGTCAAAAAGAAGCACGGCTGGCTGCACAACCTGATCTACGCCACGGTGGTGATCGGCCTGTCGGTGGCGCTGGCCTATTTTCTCATTGTGGGCGGCCTGGATTTCACCGGCCTCACCCGCGACGACCTCACCGTGGATATCGACATTCCCGCCGGTGCTTCCACGGCCGAGGTGTCGGAAGTGCTCAAAGACAACGGCCTGATCGACCAACCGCTGGTGTTTCGCGTGTATGCCCGTCTCACCGGCGCCGACGGCACCTGGCAGCCGGGCAGTTTCAGCCTGAATCCCACCATGGGCTACCAAACATTGGTGAAAAAGCTGCAAACCGCCCGCGTGCGCGACACGGCCACGGTGCTCATTCCCGAAGGCTTCACCGTGGTGCAAATCGCCCAGCGGCTGGAAGCCAAAGGCGTGTGCACGGTGGAAGAATTTTTGCGTGCCTGCGCCGAAGTGGATTACAGCGCCGACTACGATTTCATCGCCGCTTTTTCGCAGATTGACGCCGCCGACTACAAAGCGCGCGTGTACAAGCTGGAAGGCTACCTGTTCCCGGACACCTACGAATTTTATGTGGGCTGTTCCGGCGAAACCGTGGTGCGCAAAATGCTGGACAACTTCAAAACCCGGCTGGATGCCACCGTGCGCGCGTCCATGTCGGCCAAAGGCTACACCATGGACCGGCTCATCACGCTGGCGTCCATTGTGCAGGGCGAAGCCGGCACCAACGAAGACATGGCCATGGTGTCCCGCGTGATTGCCAACCGCCTGGCCGACACCGCCACCTATCCCAAGTTGCAGTGCGACTCCACCGGCGACTACATTGCCCGCCTGGTGTCCGGCGGCAACAGCACGGTGTCGGCGGTCAACACGGCCTACGATACCTACGAACGCGAAGGCCTGCCCGCCGGGCCCATCAACAACCCCGGTTTGGCGGCCATCAAAGCGGTGCTCACTCCTTCGGAAAACGAAGACATTGCCAACTGCTTCTTCTTTGCCACCGACTACAAAACCGGCAAAACCTACTATTCAAAAACCTACGACGAGCATGTGCGCATTTGTAAGAAATATGGAATTGGTATGTATGGCTAAACAACAAACACTTCCCGAACTGCTGGCACCGGCCGGCGACCGCGAGCGGCTGGATGCCGCCCTGCTCTACGGCGCCGATGCGGTGTATGTGGCGGGCACGCGTTTCGGCATGCGCCGTGCGCCCGCCAATTTCACCGACGACGAATTGCGCGCCGCCGCCGCGGCCTGTCACCGCGCGGGGCGCCGCCTGCATGTGGCGTGCAATGTGCTTCCGCGCAACGCGGAAATGGACACCCTGCCCGCCTATTTGGAATTGCTGGACGACATCGGCGCCGATGCGATTATCGCCGCCGACCCCGGCGTGATGGCGCTGGCCAAACGCCACGCCCCGCATTGCGAACTGCATGTATCCACCCAGTTGGGCGTGGTCAACTATGTCACGGCGCGCACCCTGCACGACTTGGGCGCCGCCCGTGTGGTGCTGGCACGCGAACTGTCGCTGGACGAAATTGCCGAAATCCGCGCCAAAACGCCCGCCGATTTGCAGCTGGAAGCCTTTGTGCACGGCGCCATGTGCATGGCCTATTCCGGGCGGTGCCTGCTGTCCACCTATCTCACCGGGCGCGACGGCAACCACGGCGATTGCGCCCAGCCGTGCCGCTGGGGCTATCAGCTCATCGAACCCACCCGCCCGCATCATCCGCTCACCGTGGAAGAGGAGGCGGGGGAAACCCACCTGCTCAACGCCTACGACATGTGCCTGCTGGAACACCTGCCCGCCCTGTGCCGCGCCGGCATCGGGTCGTTCAAAATCGAAGGCCGCGCCAAAGCCGCGTTTTATGTGGCGGGCATCACCAACGCCTACCGTCAGGCACTGGACGGCTATGCCGCTTCCGGCTGTTCGCCGTCCTACACCGTGCCCGACTGGTTGCGCGCCGAACCCGACAAAGTGAGCCACCGTCCCTACGGCACCGGTTTCTATTTCGGTATGCCGCAGCAAAACACCGTGACCAACAGCTACATTCGCACCTATCAGGCCGCCGCCGTGGTCACCGGCTACCGAAACGGTCGCCTGCAACTGTCACAGCGCAACCGCTTTTTTGTCGGCGACACGCTGGAAGTGTTGTTGCCGGGCGAACCCATGCAGCAGCTCACGGTGACCGCCCTGTACAACGAAGACGGCGATCCCATCGATTGCGCACCGCATCCCACCATGGCGGTGCAGCTTCCGTTTTCCCGCCCGTTGCCCGTCGGTTGCTACCTGCGCCGCCGAGCCGACACCGACTGATACACAAACGGAAGGGCAATCAAGTCCCCTTGTGTAAGTGGGGAAGTGGCGGTGCAACCGCCACAGGGGGGGTCGGTTCCGTCTTGCTGTTGTGCCCAATCTCCGGGACGGCCGCCTCCTCGCTTTGTCTTAAAAACAAGACATTTTCATCCGCTCCCACCCCCGCCGCCGACAGGCGGCTTTTTTGTTGCCCGTTTGATTGCCCCCGCCGCGGGGCATACTAGCACCGAGGTGAAGGAACATGCCCCTATACAAACGCTCCCTGGTGTTGTTTGCCGCGTTGCTGTTTGCACTCAGCGGCTGTTTGGCCCGCCTGTGGCAAATCGCACGGCAAGACTACGGCTCCGCCGCTTCGTCGCAATCGTCGGTCACCGTCACCGTGGCCACCGCCCGCGGCACCCTGTACGACCGCACCCTCACACGGCTCACCAACACCGGCACCTATGCCGCCGCCGGCGTGGTGGGCACGCCCGCCGCGTTGGCCGCGCTGGCCGCCGACAGCACCGAAGACTGGGCTGCCCTGTCCGAACGGCTGGAAAGCGGCAAGCCCGCCGTGATCACCGCCGATACCTCACTGCCGCTGGCCGACGGCGTGCGGCAATTCACCGTGCCCCGCCGCTACGGGCAAGGTGACATCGCCGCCCATGTCATCGGCTACCTCAACGCCGACGGCACCGGTGCCTGCGGCGCCGAACAGGCGCTCAACAGCACCCTGGAAGCCGCGTCCGGCCGTGTGCGCATCACCTACCAAACCGACGGCACCGGCCGCGTGCTGTCCGGCGGGGCCGTCACGGTGGAAAACACCCTGTCCCGCGCCGCAGCCGGTGCCGCCCTCACACTGGACAGCCGCTTGCAGGCCGCCGTGGAAGCCCTGGCCGCCCCGCTGTTGCCGCGCGGCGCCGTGGTGGTGATGGAGGTCGCCACCGGCGACGTGCTGGCCATGGCCAGCTTTCCCACGTTTGAAACCGCGTCGCTCGCGTCCTATTTGCAGGCCGACGACGCCCCGCTGTTCAACCGCGCCACCGCCGCCTACAACTGCGGCTCGGTGTTCAAAATCGTCACCGCCATGGCGGCACTGGAAAACGGTGTTCCCGCCACCCAAAGCTTTTCGTGTCTCGGCGTGCTGCGCGTGGGCAGCAACCGCATCAAGTGTCACCACACCCTGGGCCACGGCCGACTGATGCTGCGCGAGGCCTTTGCCCGGTCCTGCAACCCCTATTTCATTCAGCTGGCGCAACTCATGGGCGGGCAGGCCCTGCACCGCTGCGCCGTGTCGTGCGGGTTCAACAGCCCGCTGGTGCTCATGAACGGGTGGACCACCGAAAGCGCCACCCTGCCCGCCGCCGAGGCCCTGCAAACCGCCGCCCGCCTGGCCAACCTGTCCATCGGGCAAGGTGACCTGTTGGCCACCCCGCTGCATGTGGCGGCCCTCACCGCCTGCGTGGCCAACGGCGGCACCTATTACTCACCCCGCCTGTATCTCGGCACCGTAGACGAAGCGGGCAACCTCACCCGCGCCGACCTCGACCCGCCGGCCCACCTGTGTTCCGTTGCCACCGCCGCCGCCCTGCGCGACATGATGTGTGCCGTGATAACCGACGGCACCGGCCAAGCCGCGGCGCCCACCGTCGGTACGGCCGGCGGCAAAACCGGCACCGCCGAAACCGGCTGGCTCAGCAGCGCCGACAGCAGCGACACCATGGTGCACAGCTGGTTCACCGGTTTCTATCCCGCCGACTCCCCGCGCTATGCCGTCACCGTGCTGTCGGAAAACGGGGGAAACACCGGCCACACCGCCGCCCCGGTGTTTCGCACCGTGTGCGATTGGCTGCAACGCGCCGGGTGGCTCGGCCGCAAAAGTTCCTCTTGACAAGCGCCCCCGGTATGCGGTACAATACAGATAATACCAAACGGCTGCGATGGGAAAAACCGTCGGCAGCGGCAGCAAAGAGAAAGCGCCCACGGCTGCAAGGCGCTTCTGCCGCACGGCGGGGGCCGCCCCGGAGCCTCACCGCGACGAACGGTGCGTACGCCTGCGTTAAAGGCATCGAGTGGCACCCGCACGGGTGCAAATTGGGTGGTACCACGGTCCTCCGTCCCATGTTGGGGCGGAGGTATTTATTTTTCACGAAAGGATGTTTCACACATGGAATGGACCGGGCTCAACGAACTGCGCGAAAAATATCTTCGCTTTTTTGAAAGCAAAGGGCACCTGCGGTTGCCCAGCTTTTCGCTGGTTCCCAAAAACGATGCGTCACTGCTGCTCATCAACTCCGGCATGGCGCC
>CAYMDU010000052.1:0-12041 GCA_964389495.1 uncultured Eubacteriales bacterium | reverse complement strand
ACCAGTTTGGGGGTGAGGAAGGGATAGTCAACCATGCCGTGCACCACAAATGCCACCGCAAAAACCAATAAGGTGAGGCCGGTGGGGGCAGTGTAGCGCGAGCGGTTGAGCAGGCCCAGGCTGTCTTGCAGCAGTTTGGCAGCCACCAGGCACAGAATGAACAGGGCCACAAAGCCGCCTTCCACCAAAATTTGGAGAATGAGGTTGTGGGCGTGCGGGGCGTTGACCCCCATGCGCGTGAGCAGTTCCCACAGGTTGGAAACGCCCGGCCCCAAGCCTACCAGCGGGCTTTGGACAATGGCGTGCACGGCCACTTCCCACGCATCCAGCCGTTCGAAAATGGCGTTGCCGCCTTCGCCGATGGAAAGAAAGCGGCCGATTACCGCTTCGGGAATGAGGGAGATGGCGGCCACCAGGCACAGCATGAACGGGGTGATTTGGCGCAAGTGCGTGAGAATGAGGAGCAACAGCATGGAAAGCAGGGCCAGGTAGGCGCCGCGCGAGAACGATACGGCCACGCCGAACACGGCCAGCACCGTGAAAATGCGCCCCAGCATGCGAACGGCGGTGCGCTTGCCGTAGAACCCGAAGTAGCCCACCAGGGGAATGGTCATCACCAGGTATTCGGCCAGCATGTTGGGATTGTTGAAGGTGCCGGCGGAGCGGTCGATGCCCATGGTTAAATCGATGCTCATGGGGAAATGATTAAAAAAGAAGGTGTCGAGCCGATACCAGAGCTGGTTGGGCAGCGAAGAAAAGTTCATGAGGTCGCGCAGAAGGTATTGCGCGCAGGCAACAAGCCCCACCGTGCCGGTGGCGGCGGCCAGAAAAAACAGGGCGATGCGCAACCGCCGGCGAGTGGTGATGACCGTGGTGATGGACAGATACAGGCAAAACATCACCACCCACATGAGGACGGTGGCGGCGCTGTTGCCGCGGTGTGCCGAATAGAGAATGCCGAAGCCGGAATAGGCAATGTAGAGAAGCAGCAGTTTGCCCAAAGTGCCGATGCACAGGCCGGTGCGGCGGTGCTTGGCATCGCGATGTGCGAAAAACAGCGAAGCTACCGCCAGCACGGGGGCACAGTATTCCGGCAACAACGGCATGAACGCGATGGCCAGTACCGAAAACAGGAAGGCGGTTCCTTCGGATGTGAGAATGTGCAGTTTGTTTTGCATGGATTCACCCCATTTCATCAGAGTAAGTATAACGGATTTTCGGCGGCTCGGCAATCATTATTACAAATTTGTAAGGATTGTTTTGCATTTTGACCGGTTGTATGGTACACTGAAACCGAAATGGGCTGTGTGAGGTGACGAATGTGCGCTGCGTGAAGCAAGGATTGTGGGTGTTGGCGGTGTGCGTGATGCTGGCGGCGGTTCCCGCCTGCCGGTCTTCGGCCGCCGCATCGCGCACCGGGTTGGCGCTGGATACGGTGGTGAGCATCACTGTGAAAGAGGCGGCGGCCGGTACCGACACAGAAGCGGTGCTGGATGCGTGTTTTGCGGAAATCGCACGGTTGGAAACCCTGCTGAGCGTGACATCGGAAACCGGTGATGTGGCCCGCGTGAACGCTTCGGCCGGTGAAACGGTGACGGTGGCGGAAGAAACCGCCGACCTGTTGCAACTGTGTTTGGACTATGCCGCGCTGTCCGACGGGGCCTTTGATGTGACGGTGCGCCCGGTGACACAGCTGTGGGATTTTCAGCAGGGCGTGATTCCCGATGCCGAGAGCCTGGCTGCGGCTGCCGCCACGGTGGACTATCGACATCTCACCGTGAACGGAACCGCGGTGACCCTGACGGAGGGGGCCGTGGATTTGGGCGGCATTGCCAAAGGGTATATTGCCGACCGGGTGTGCGAATTGCTGAAAGAACACGGGGTGACATCGGCGCTGATTGATTTGGGAGGCAACATTGTGGCCTGTGGCAGCAACGGGGCGGCCGATTGGCGCATCGGCATTAAAAATCCGGCACAAACGGACACCCTGTGTGCCGTGGTGACGGGACGGGAATTTTCGGTGGTGACTTCGGGTGTGTACGAGCGCGGGTTCACGCGCGACGGGGTGCGGTATCATCATTTGCTTTCGCCCGAAACCGGCATGCCGGTGCAAAACGGGCTGGCTTCGGTGACGGTGGTGTGCGCCGATTCGGTGCGGGCAGACGCGCTCTCGACTGCGTGCTTTGTGATGGGCGAAGAAGCGGCCCTGGCGTTGCTGGATTCGCTGGACGGTACCGAAGCGTTGTTTGTGCGGCAAGACGGCACGCTGCGTGCCACCGAGGGGTTGTCGTATATTTTGTGTTAAAAAATGCGCGGTGGTTATTGCAATTTTAAAAGAAATCGGGTATAATGGTGCATAGCGTCATATACCTTGGGGCGTGCGGACAGACGGGTTCTGCGCAACGGCGACCTGTGAACCATGTCAGGCGGGGAACCGAGCAGCATTAAGCGGGCTTCGGCCGTGTGCCGCAGGGTGCCTGTTTGTCCGCACACCCGAAGGTATAGGGCGCTTTTTCAAAACGGCGAACAAACACGAAAGGAGTTGTCCGACTTGTATCAAGTATTGTATCGCAAATGGCGGCCGAAAACATTTACGGAGGTGTACGGCCAGCCGGCGGTGACAACGGCGCTCACCAACGAATTGCGCACAGGCCGGTTGGCTCATGCGTATTTGTTCACCGGCTCCCGCGGGACGGGCAAAACCTCGTGCGCCAAAATTTTGGCCAAAGCGGTGAACTGCCTGTCACCGAAAGACGGCAATCCCTGCAACGAATGTGAAAATTGCCGCGGCATTGATGCCGGCACCATTTTGGATGTGGTGGAAATCGACGCCGCTTCCAACAACGGGGTGGACAACATTCGCGATTTGCGCGACGAAGTGAATTTTTCGCCCTCGGTGGCCAAGTACCGCGTGTATATCATCGACGAAGTGCACATGCTGTCGCCCGGTGCGTTTAATGCGTTGCTGAAAACGCTGGAAGAGCCGCCGGAACATGTGATTTTTATTTTGGCCACCACCGAAGTGCACAAACTGCCCGCCACCATTTTGTCGCGGTGCCAGCGCTTTGATTTCGGGCGAATTCCGGCCGAAGAAATCAGCGCACGCCTGCAATATGTGGCCGAACAGGAACAGTTTTCACTGTCGGAAGAGGCGGGGTTGCTGATTGCCCGTTTGGCCGACGGCGGCTTGCGCGATGCGCTGTCGCTGCTGGACCAGTGCCTGTCCCGTTCCCGCACGGTAACGGCGGAGGTGGTGGCCGAAGCCACCGGCATGGCCGGCCGGGAGCATGTGTTCCGTTTGGCCAAGGCCATTCGCGCTCAGGACGGTGCCGCGGCACTGACACAGTTGAGCGCTTTGTACGAAGGTTCCAAAGACATGGAACGCCTGTGTGCGGAACTGATTGACTTTTACCGCAACCTGATGATTTTGAAAAGCGTGGGGAACCCCGATTCGCTGGTGGTGATTTCGCCGGCCGAATTGGACGAACTGCGCACGGAAGCCGGCGCACTGTCGCTGGAAGCCATTTTGCACATTATGGATGTTCTTCAACGAGCATTGAACCGCTTAAAGAGCGGGGTGTCGCGCCGTGTGGAAATGGAAACCACGCTGTTGCGGCTGTGTGACCCGCGGCTGGACACCACGCCCGAAAGTTTGCTGCGCCGAATTGAGGCACTGGAAACCCGGCCGATGGCGGCGGTGCCTGCGAGTTCGGCAGTTCCTGCGGCCCCCGCGGCGGAAACACCGGTTGCCCAAGCGGCGCCGGCCCCGGTGAGTGCAGCGACTTCTGCGGCCCCCGCGGCGGCGCCGGCCCCGGCGACCGAAGCGGTTTCGGAACCGACAGCCGAAACACCGGCAGCTTCGGCTCCGGCGGCGTTTGCCGGCTGGGTGGATGTGCTGGATTATATTGCCAAGCAAAGCCCGCCGCTGTACGGCGTGCTGGCGGATTCCACCGCCATGATTGACGGTGAGCAACTGGTGATTTTAACCGACAACGAGTTGTTTGTGTCGCTGGTGAATTCGGCCGGCAACAAAGCCGTGCTGATGGGGGCGGTGCAGGCGGTGGTGGGGAGACCCATGCGGATTAAACGCGGGCGCCCGCCACAAAGCCAAGCGGCCCGGGAAGCCACCGACCCGCTTTCTGCCTTTTTGAAGCGCAGTGCGGAATCCGGTGTTGTGATTGAAGAGAAAGGTTGAGAAAAATGAAAGCAAGATTACCGCAAGGATACGGCGGCGGCGCGGGCAACATGCAGTCGATGTTGCGCCAAGCGCAAAAAATGCAGGAAGATATGACGGCGGCGCAGGCCGAGCTGGAAGAAAAAGAATACACAGCCGAGTCCGGCGGCGGCATGGTGACGGCCGTGGTGGACGGCAAGCACCTGATTCGTTCGCTGGACATCAAGCCGGAAATTGTGGACCCGGACGATTCCGAAATGCTGGGCGACATGATTATGGCCGCGGTGAACGAAGCCGTTCGGAAAGCGCAGGCGGATTCCGAGGAAACCCTGGGCAAGCTGACCGGCGGTTTGAATTTGCCGTTTTGAGCGGGAAAACAAGGGCCTACCGCGCCGTGCTTTGGGTGATAACCGTGGGCATGGCCGGTGCCATTTTCTTTTTTTCGGAGCAGTCCGCCGAGCAGTCCAGCGCGCTGAGCGGTGGAGTGGCGCGCGGGTTGTTTTCCTTTTGGCACCTGACCGAACAGCAGCAGGCGGCGTTGCACGAGCTGGTGCGAAGTGCGGCGCATGTGGCCACCTTTGCGGCGTTGGGGCTGTTTTCTTCGCTGTTGGCGCACAGTTATGCGCCGCGGTGGGGACTGCCGGCGGCCGTGGGCGGCGGCTGTGGCTATGCGATGCTGGACGAATGTCACCAGTTGTGGCGGGCGGCCGGCCGCGCGTTTGAATGGGCCGATATTGCCAAAGACAGCGCGGGTGTGCTGTTGGGAGCCGCTGTGGCGGCGTTGGTGCTGTGGGGACTGAAAAAAGCAACAAGGGAGAGAACAAGCAAGCATGGCATACCGAGTGGCGGCGTTGGATAAATTGATTGAACAGTGGGAACGCTTGCCGGGCATTGGGCACAAAACGGCGGTGCGATTGGCATTTTCCGTGCTGTCCATGGCCCCGGCGGAAGCCGACCGGTTTGTTTCGGCTATTGTGGATGCGCGCAATTCCATTCACGAATGTGCAACCTGTTGCAACTTGACAGACGGGGAGCAATGTTCCGTGTGTGCGGCGTCCAACCGCGACGAATCGGTGATTTGCGTGGTGGAGGAACCGCAGGATGTGTTGGCGTTTGAACGCACGCGGGAGTACCAAGGCGTGTATCATGTGCTGCATGGCACCATTTCGCCCATGGACGGTATTGGACCGGACCAGTTGCGCATTAAGCAGCTGCTGATGCGGGTGGCCAACACCGATGTGACCGAAGTGATTATGGCCACCAATCCCACCGTGGAGGGGGAAGCCACGGCCATGTACCTGTCCCGTTTGCTGAAACCGTTTGAAATTAAAGTGACCCGGTTGGCCTATGGCATACCGGTGGGCGGCGATTTGGAATACGCCGACGAAGTGACACTGCGCCGTTCGTTGGAGGGGCGGAGCGAATTGTAAGGTGCGCCGGTGACGGCCGACAGGGAGGAGGAGCTGCTGTGGCGAAAGAGCGGGCGGCAACGAAAACCATTGCGGAAAACCGAAAAGCGTTTCACGATTATTTTGTGGAAGAATCCATGGAAGCCGGCATTGAGCTGTGCGGCACCGAGGTGAAGTCGTTGCGTCGCGGCGGCGTGAATTTGAAAGATGCGTGGTGCGCCGTGGAGCAAGGCGAACTGTTTGTGAAAGGCATGCACATCAGCCCGTATGAGCAGGGCAATATCTTTAATCGCGACCCGCGCCGCCCGCGACGGTTGCTGATGCACCGCCGTGAGATTTTGCGGTTGTACGGGTTGCTGAAACAGCAGCAGGGGCTGACATTGATTCCGCTGTCGCTGTATTTTAAGGGGTCCCGCGTGAAGGTGCAGTTGGGACTGTGCCGCGGCAAAAAACTGTATGACAAGCGGGAAGACGCGGCCAAGCGCGATATGCAACGCGAAGCGGAGCGGGCGTTGCGGCAGGAGTACCGATGAAAAGGAGATGAGCGAATGAGCTTGCTGTCGGTGGTGGTTCCGGCGTATAACGAAGAAAAGAATGTGGCGTTTGCGGCCGAACGCCTGGCCACGGTGCTGGACGGGGCCGGTATTCGCTATGAATTGATTTTTGTGGACGACGGTTCGCAAGACACCACCTATGCCTGCATTTGCCGGGAAGCCCGGCGCAATCCGGCGGTGCGGGGCATTTCGTTCAGCCGCAATTTCGGCAAGGAAGCGGCGATTTTCGCCGGTTTGAAAGAAGCGGCGGGTGATGCCTGCGTGGTGACGGATTGCGACATGCAGTTTCCGCCGGAAGTGATTGTGCAAATGGTGTCTCTGTGGGAGCAGGGGTACGAAGTGGTGGAAGGCAAAAAGAAAAGCCGCGGGAACGAAAGCGCGTCGCACGGGGCGTTGGCCCGCCTGTTCTACCGCCTGATCGGCAATGCCGTGGGGATTGATATGCAATCGTCTTCGGATTTTAAGTTGCTGGACCGCAAGGTGGTGGAGGCACTGAACAGCCTGAGCGAGCGCGACACCTTTTTCCGCGCGTTGTCGTTTTGGGCGGGGTATCGCACCGCCAGCGTGGAGTTTGAAATTGCCGAACGCGCCAACGGCCGTTCCAAATGGTCGGTGAAAGGGCTGTTTCGGTATGCCGTGAACAATTTGACGTCGTTCACCACCGCGCCGTTGCGATTGGTGACGGTGATGGGCGGCGTGCTGCTGGCGTGTACGCTGATTTTGGGCGTGCAAACCCTGGTGCGCTTTTTTACCGGCAACGCGGTGGAAGGGTTCACCACGGTGATTTTGCTGTTGCTGCTGATCGGCGGCGCCATTATGGTGAGTTTGGGAATTATCGGGCACTACATTGCCCGCATTTACGACGAGGTGAAAAATCGGCCTCGCTATTTGATTGCACACCGTACAGAGGAGGAGATTGCCCGTGCTGCTGACACTTGATTTGGGAAACACCAACATCACCGTGGGCGTGTTCCGCGATGAGGAGCTGGTGTGCGAATGTCGCCTGGCAACCGACCGGGCACGCACCGGCGACCAGTATGCCGTGGAGCTGCTGTCGGTGTTGCGTGTGTATGAAGTGGATCCGCAGGCTATTCACGGTGCCATTCTCAGTTCGGTGGTTCCGGGGCTGGACACGGTGCTGTGCGCGGCGGTGCGGCGCATTATCGGTATTGAGCCGTTGATTGTGGGCCCCGGTGTGAAAACCGGCATGAACATTCGCATTGACAATCCCGCGCAGCTGGGGGCCGACCTGTTGGTGGGGGCCGTGGCCGCGGTGAACAAATACGGGGCACCGTGTATTGTGTGGGATTTCGGCACCGCCACCACCGTGTCGGCCGTTGACAGTGCCGGAGCGTTTCGCGGCGGCGCGATTATGGCCGGTGTGGCCACTTCGCTGGATTCGCTGATCAGCCATGCTTCGCTGTTGCAGCGGGTGCACATTAAAGCGCCGGCCCGCACGATTGGCACCAATACCGGCGATTCGCTGCGGTCGGGTGCGGTGTTTGGCACGGCGGCCATGCTGGACGGCATGAGCGATCGCATTGAAGACGAACTGGGCGAATCGGCCACGGTGATTGTGACCGGCGGGCTGGGGCGGGAGATTGCCGCCGCGTGCCGCCGCCGGGCGATTTACGACGACCGCCTGTTGCTGGACGGGCTGCGCCTGATTTACGATAAGAACCGACCCTGACGGCACCGGTCCCGGCGGGTTTGGTTGTTATAAATTGAAATGCGCTGCATCCCCAAGGGAGCAGCAGCAAGGAGTGAGTTTATGGCATCCCCAAAAAATCTTCGATTAACGCAACTGTCCCTTTTGGCGGCATTGATTGTGGTGCTGCAACTGATGAGTTATGCGCTGAGCGGCATGATTCCGTTTAATTTGTCGCTGGTGCTCATTCCCATTGTGGTGGGCGGTGTCCTGCTGGGTGTGGAATCCGGCGCTGTTCTCGGTTTGGTTTTCGGCGCGGTGGTGTTGATTTGCTGCGCGGCCGGCTGGGACAAAGGCGGTGCTGTGCTGTGGAACGCCAGCCCGATGCTCACGGCGCTGGTGTGCCTGGGCAAAGGCGCGGCGGCCGGTGCGGCCGGTGCGGCGGTGGCGAAGCTGTGCCGTGGGTGCAAGCGGCCGGTGCTGGGTGTGTTTTTGTCGGCTGTGACGGTGCCGGTGGTGAATACCGGCCTGTTTATTTTGTCGTTGCTGTTCCTGTTCCGCGACACGCTGGTGGCGTGGGCGGCGGGCGCCGACATGGTGTATTATATTTTTGTGGGGCTGGTGGGCGTGAACTTCCTGGTGGAGTTGGCGCTGAATGTGATACTGGCGCCGGTGATTGAGCGGATTGTTTCGGCGGTTCGCCGCGTGATGTAAAAAACGGGGAGGGTCGGATGTTGCCTGGCAGGGATTGCTTTGACCGGTTGTTTTCCCTTCGTGTGCTGCAACCGATTCAGCCGTTTTGGCAACGGCACCGCGAGGGGCTGTTGTATTTGCTGTTCGGCGGATTGACCACGGCGGTGAGCATTGGCTCGTTTTGGGTGGCCGGCAGTGTGTTGGGGTGGAATGAGCACCTGGCCAACACGGCGTCGTGGCTGCTGGCGGTGCTGTTTGCGTTTGTGACCAACCGCGTGTGGGTGTTTCGGGCTGCCGAATCCGGCACCGGGCCGTTTGTGTGGCAACTGCTGCGGTTCTACGGCGGGCGCCTGGCCACCTTTGCGGTGGAAGAACTGTGGTTGCTGGTGCTGGTTACCTGGCTTTGCCGGCCGGAACTGCCGGTGAAAATTGCGGGTCAGGTGGTGGTGCTGGTGCTGAATTATGTCGTGAGCAAGTGGTTTGTGTTTCGCAAGCGCGGCAGAACATCCGTGCCATCGGCCCCCGAACAGACAGACAAGTGAACAAAACAGAGAACGCCCTCCGCGTGTGCGGAGGGCGTTTTTCGACGGTGAGTGGTTTAGGAGGCGGACGATTGCAGGGCGCGTTTCATTTCGGGCGGTTGCCAACGGCCGCTGCGGTAAATGACCATGGCAAACACGGCTTCGGCCACCCAGGAGGCGGCCAGGCCGGTGTAGACGCCGTAGATGCCCAGCCAGGGGCTGAGGAGATGGCTGGCGGCGATGTAGACCACACAGCCAATCAGCGAGGAGAGCATGAGCAAGCGGGTGGAGCGCACGCCTTTGAGCAGGGCGTGGAACAGGTTGTTTACCAGGTTGAACAAAATCAGCGGCAGGAAGAAACGCAAAAACGGAACGGCGATGGCATAGCTTTCGGCCGGCGTTTGGGCGTTGAAAAAGAAACTGCACATGGTTTGGGGGAACAGTGCGCAAACCAGCAGCAACGGCAACACAAACAGGGTGGATTGGCGCAGGGTGACCCACACGCCCTGACGGATGCGGCTGTATTCGCCGTTGCCGGTGCATTGCGAGGTGAAATTGGCCATGACTTTGGTGGAGTTTTGGTAGAGTGAGGCCACCAAATCCACATATTTGCGGGTGACTCCGTAGGCGGCGGTGGCGGCAAAGCCGGCCACATTGACCAGCGGTGACACGGCGGCGCTGGCGGCGTAGATCATGCATTGTTGCAGCATGGAGGGAAAAGCATAGGGGGAGGCACCGCGGAAATAGCCGTGCAGATGGAACGGGCCGGTGGCGTGCAATTCGCGGAAAATATGAATGAACTTCACCACATAGCACACGGCTACCACGGCGGCGGCCAGCAGAGTGGATACCGCAGCGCCGGCAACACCGGTGTGCAGCACCAGCACCGCCACCAAATTGCCGGTGATGTTGATCACGCAGGAGATGACTGACATGTACAGCGGAAACGAGGCGATGCCCAGTGCGTTGACCAGATAGACACCCAGCCAGGCAAAGTTTTGCAGCACCAGCCCGCCCACAATGATGCAGAAATACTGCGCTGCTTCGGTGTAGATGAGCGGGTCGACTTGGAGCAGGGTGAGCAGGGGGCGGTGAAAAGCGATGAGCAATGCGCCCAACACGGCGGCGGCGATGCTTTCGGTGATGAGGGTGGCCAAAATGGTGTTGCGCAGTTTGAGAAAATCGCCCGAACTGAACAGCTTGGCCACATAGATGCCACAGCCGACGCCGTAGCCCCAAAACAGCGAATTGATGAGGGACAGAAACCCGCTGGTGGCTTCCAGGGCGGCCAGTGCCTGTGTGCCCAGCAATTTGCCGATGATGACGGAATTGATGAGGGCATAGGCCTGCCCCAAAATGCCCGCCAAAATGGTGGGTATGGCAAAGCGCAAAAAGGTTTTGGACAGATTGCCTGTGGTGAGATCTCGCATGACGGCCTCCTGCTTGACATCGACTTTGTGTATCGGTATAATAGTAGCGAACTTTTCAATAAGTTGCAAGAGGGTTCAAAATAAAGACGATTTCTCAACATTTCTCACGGGAGGGGTGCGTGTGTATCCGCAGGAACGGCAACATGAGATTATGCGCATTTTGGAACAGTACCGGTATGTGACGGTGGCGTATTTGCTGGAACAGTTGCGGTACAGTTCGGCCACGGTGAACCGCGATTTGAATTTGTTGCAAAAGCGGGGGCTGGTGCAGCGCAGTTACGGCGGGGTGGAGCTGGTGAAAGACCCGGATGTGCCGTTGGAGTTTCGCAAACACAAGCAGCACCACGCCAAAGAGCAGATTGCCAAGCAGGCGGCCCGGCTGGTACAAGACGGCGAGGTGCTGTTTATTGACGGATCGACAACCACGCAATGCATGGGGCCGTATTTGGCCGCCAAGCAGCACCTGACGGTGATTAGCAACAATTTGGCGCTGATTGACTATTTGAGTGACCGCGGAACGGAGTGCATTTGCCTGGGCGGGCGCATTGTGGAAGCCCCCAGCATGACGGGCGGCACCGACACGGTGGACATGGCGCGCACCTACCGCGCCGACAAATTCTTTTTTTCCACCGAATCGGTGACGGATGACGGCGTGATCAGTTGCGGCGATGTGTATTTTGATTTGCGGCGGGTGATGATGACCAACGCGCAACAATCGGTGTTTTTGGCCGACAGCAACAAGTGCGAGCATCGGCCGGCCAAAACACTGTGCGATTTCGGAGAGATGACGTGTGTGATCAGCGACCACGATTTTTCGGCGTTGCAGGCGGTGTATCCGCAAACGCAGTTGATACGGGTGAGCGTGTGAAAAGGGCGGGTACCTTGGCCGGTACCCGCCCTTTGGCGTGACAGGGATTAGTGCGCGGCGCGGCGTTTGGCGACACGGCGCTGAATGAATTTGACCGCTTCCACCAACGGAATGATGCAAAAACCGAGGGCGATGGCCACGGCGTATTCCGCCGGGCTCACGGTGGTGAAGCCGAAAGCCGAGGCCAAAAACGGAACTTCGCACACCACGGTGGTGGCAATCAGCGAACCGAAAGCGGCCGCATAGAGCAGCGGGTTGTGCGTGTGCAGGGACAGCAGGCTGCCGCGTTGCGAACGCATGTTCAGGCTGTGGAACACTTCGGCCATGGACATGGTGAGGAAGGCCATGGTCATGCCGTCGGCACTGTTGGTGACAGCCCAGACGCCCGCTTCCATGAAGTGACCGACAAAGTAGGAAAACAGCACCAGGGCCGACACGGCCACGCCTTGGTAGAGCACATCGCCGCCCATGCCGTCGGCAAAGATGCCGGAGCGGGCATCGCGCGGGCGACGGCGCATGATATCGGATTCGGCCTTTTCCATGCCCAGCGCCAGTGCCGGGAAGCAGTCGGTGATGAGGTTGATCCAGAGCAGGTGAACCGGTTCCAGAATGGTGAAGCCCAGCAGGGTGGCCACGAAAATGCAAAGCACTTCGCTCATGTTGGAAGCCAGCAAAAACTGAATGGCTTTGCGAATGTTGTCGTAGATGCGGCGGCCTTCTTCGACGGCGCCCACGATGGTGGCA
>CAYMDU010000051.1:0-12042 GCA_964389495.1 uncultured Eubacteriales bacterium | reverse complement strand
CGAAGAGAAAGTAGGCGGTGGACATGAAGTTCAGGGGAAACATATAAAACTGAATATCGATCCACAGCATTAGTGTCACACCGAATATGCTGCCCAGCACCACGCCGGCTCTTTTTCTTGCCAGCAGCAGTCCCGCTGCTGTTAAATTGGACAGCCCATTGACGATGAGCAATGCCCAGCCGGAAAAGGTGAAGTCCTGAAACAATACCGAGGCCAATGGCAAAACCTGAAAATAAGGGAGCATGGCATCCATATGCAACGATCTGCCGCTGGAATCAAAAATCATGCAGGTTGCGCCTGCTACCGCACCGATACCGATGAACAGTGTCCAAAAAATCAGCCATCGGCGTGTGGCCTCAAATCTTGATTTCATGCCTGATTGCTCCTTTTGTCGGTTGTTCCTTTGTGGCATTGATGTAGTGGTTTATGGGAACATGCCGTGATCCAATTGTCCAAAAATTGCATTTGCTCCGATGTGTGGAACCAGTGCTCACCGTTTTCCATAATAGTTAAAGAAAATTGATGGGCATTGGCAAAGGTGGTTATGGTTTCTCTGTCGGTCAAATTGTCTTGCCCACCGTACAGAATGTTTGTTGGTACAGTCCAATCAATGGGGTGGCTGTGCACATAGCACAGATAGTCCCACGACAGGGGTTCTCCGAACGCTGTTTCGACGGTATTCTTTTCACGCAATTCATTTTCGGTCACATTTGCCCAAGCCATCCTATTGCCAATCAGTTTTTCCATATCCACGATGGGGGAGATGAAATACGCGCTTTCGATTTTCTCCTGCGGTAGAGCGCACATGGAAAAATAGGCACCGATACTGTTGGCGATCAGAAATATGTGGTTATACCTTTTTGAAATTGCTTGAAATGCCGCCGTAAATTCGGTCTTTGCGTCCCAGGGCGTGTCGGCTTGATAGTCAAGTCCAACCACATCACAGGCGGGAAACAGTGGCTTATAGTGTTCAGTTTCCTTTACGGTACCTCCTTTGCCGTGAATATATAGAATTAAAGGTTTCTTCTGCATTTTTCAAATGTCACTTTCTGTTCTTTTATCAAAAATTTTTTGACTGTGTAACCGTATTCCGCCAGTTCTTTTTTATATCGCAAGAAGGAATGGTCAAGGTGACTGCCGGTTATTTCACTGATCCTTTTAAAAGTTAAGGTGATATTGCTTTCCTTGCAGCTGCTTATGTACTCCCATAGAGTGGCATAGTTATTCATTGTAAGCCTCCGAAAGAATCAAAGCAGGCGGCCATACGGCTTTTGCAGCATGGCCGCCTGGCTACTTGTTGGTTAGAAAATCTGACTGTCGAGTTTCAGCTTTTCTTTTGCAGGAAACATGTTGTCGAATTTTTGAGCTTTTTCTTCGTCCACAAAGTAACATGCGAGTGGAGTATATTCGCCGGTGATGTCGTTAAGATATCCTTCTTTCAGTTCTTTGCAGAGAAAGAAGGAAGCGTCGGCATCGCTTGGCAGCCCGTGATAGCGGATGCCGAAGTTGCTTGCATAGTCAAACCCGCTTTTGCCGTAGAAATCTATGCTTCCTTCAACACAAAGGGCCTTGATACCATAGGCCTTGGCTTTTGCTGTTGTGTAATCCAGCAAAATCTTACCGTAGCCTTGTCTTTTGAATTCGGGTGCAATGCAGAGTGGCCCCATGGCGGCCACGGGAATTTTTCTGCCGTCGTCTGCCGTGATTGCCGCATGAACAAATACATTTTGACCGATGATTTTGCCGCCCTTTTCGAGAACAAAGTTCAGTTCGGCAATGAAAAGGGGACAACTTCGCATTTCGTGCAAAACATAGTGTTCTAAGCAACCCGGACGATAGACATTCCAAAAAGCTTCTCTGACCAAATTTTCCACATCTCGGTGTTCTTCTTTTCTTTCCAAACGAATAGTGCAGTCATGGTTATTCATTATTTTTCCTCCTGAAAATTGTTGACCGACAATGTGGGAGGTTTGCGTGGAAATTGTATTACGCCAACCTCCCGTTAGCGTACAATCTCCACGGTTTTGATTGTCTTTTTCAAAAAGCAATCTCCGTTACTGATTTTTATATAATCAAGCCTTTTGGCCGATTATCGGTGTTTATACAAAATCAATTCGGGATTCTCACCGTTTTCGTTGTAGCTGCAAATCAAAATAAAATCTTCCCGCGCAACCACACCGAAACAGGTTTTCCCGCTGTTGTCAAACAGATTTCTAACCTGTGCGCCCAGATACATTTCATCGTCCTTCAAAAATTTCACCGTGCCACCGGGAATGGGGTAGTCCAAATTGACAAAGCGCCCCGCCAACGGATAAAGCTCGGTGACTTCTTCCATTCCGTCAATAGACAATGCGTTGATTTCTTCCACAATGCCCTTTTTGAACAATTGCCAGTTTTCCATGCCGCCGGTTCCGATATAGTTTGCCACAAAACATGGTTTTCCGAACGGGCAACCGTTTGTTTCGGTACAGCCGGGGCAGGTTGCGTTGGATGGACATTCGGTACAGTTGGCACCGCAGATAGCTTTTTTCATGGTATGACGCTCCTTTACTTTTTGTGAGTCAGCTGTTTTGCAACAGTTGTTCCGCAACATCAGTTTTATTATATACTGCTTTATTGCTTTTGTCAATACGCAAAAAAGAGCCTTCCCGGACGGAAGACTCTTTTGGCAGTTTTCCATTGGTTTTAGCAGGAGAGTGTTAGACAAACCGGATAATGGTCGGAAAGATAAATGCCGTCTTGCTCATCTTGCCATTTGGTGACGGTGTGTGGTTGCTTGGCCGTGGCGGTGTCGGTGTAGATGTAATCAATTTGTTCATACTGCGGTTGCCGGCCGTAGTCGTGAAAAGTGGTTCCGATGCCGGCTGTGAGATTCACCAGCGGCAATTTGTCGTAGTTATCACAAAAACGGATGGTTTCACTGTTTGGCACAGCATTGAAATCGCCCATGATGAACACCGGTGCGGCGCAACGCACTTGGTCGCCTGCAACGCGTGCCAGCGCTTGTTGAATCCCCAAAATACGCGCTTGGTCGCTGATGTGATCCAGATGATTGTTGTATATCCAAAGTGGTTGCATGGTGTCCAATCGGCGTACCAAAACGGATTGTGTGATGCGCGGGCAGGGGCTTTGAATTTCAAAGCGGGAAGCGGGAATGTGGGGCGTGGGGGATAACCAGAAAAAGTCGTTGGCCATGAGTTGCACGGTGTCGCTCCGCAACGCCGTGATGAGCCCTTCGCCATTGTAATTTTCCAAGCGCCCGTTGTAAATCACTTCATAGTCCGGCAGGTGCCATTTGAGGAAATCGGCAGTTTTTTCAACACATTCCTGAAAGCAAACTATGTCCGGCTGTTCTTCGTCCAGTTTGGTTAAGATGCTTCCCAAGCGGTGAGAGATGGTGTTGATGCCATCGCCTTCCCACGGGCAGCGGATATTAAAGGTGACAATGTGAAATTCACGCATAGCAAACAGCTCCTTTTCGATACCTTTATTATAGCGAACGCCGCCCGAATTTTCAATAGTTCGAGCGGCGTTTTTCGCCAATTATTTAACAGAACGGGTGGCGATGATGTCGGTACCGCCAATATTGCGCAGCAGAACATCGCCCAGTTGTATCGGAGCGGCAGCCTGTGCCGCACGAATGTGTTTCATCACGGTGAAAATGTCCTCTTTGGCAATGGGGGTGGCTGTTTTCACGCAGACCATGGTGTTTTCCCGATTGTTCACGCGAACAGAGGAAGTGACGGTTCGCACGGGATGAGTGCACTCCTCTATACCGTATTTTTCGCCGCGCGGGCAGCTGTTTCCCGAAACGGTGAAATCGGTGCCATCGCCGGAGACGGTTAGGGTGCAACCGCGTGGGCAAAGGATGCAGGTTAATGTGCGGGTCATGCTTCCACCTCCTGAATGACGGTTACGGAACCGGTGATATCGCCCAGTCTGTCGGCGGGAATGGTGAGCGTTTCCATTTCGCCGGGAGCGGTTTTGATGCGCTTGGCGGTGGCCAATACCGTGCCGCTACAAACAGCCGACAAGCGGCAAGCACCGGTGGGGGCTGCTACGCGAAAAAACAGCGATATCGGCGCGGTGCCTTCGGTGTGTATACGCTGAGGCAAGACATACCGTACGCCGTTACCGGCTTTGGTTTCCACGGCAGATTGCAGCAAAATGTTGCCCTGAACAAAAGCAGCGGCACCGCGGCCGGCAATTTCGGCTTCTTCGGAAACATAGTCGACCAAATCGTGCACTTGCAGTACATTGCCGCAGGCGAAAATGCCGGGAACGGCGGTTTGGCGATGTTCGTCTACAACGGCTCCGTTGGTGAGAGGATCCATGGGAATACCGGCTGAGCGGGTGAGCTCGTTTTCGGGGATTAAGCCCACAGAAAGCAGCAGTGTGTCGCAGGGAATGTAGCGTTTGGTTTCGGGACGAATGCGACGTTGCTCGTCAACGGCGGCAATGGTAACACCTTCCACGCGCTTTTTGCCGTGAATTTCGGCCACGGTGTGGCTCAAATAGAGCGGAATACCAAAGTCTTCCAAGCATTGAACAATGTTGCGTGTGAGGCCGCCGGAATAGGGCATCAGTTCGCAAACCGCTTCCACTTTGGCACCTTCCAGCGACATGCGCCGTGCCATAATCAGTCCAATATCTCCGGAACCGAGGATCACCACTTTTTTCCCCACTTGATATCCTTCGCAATTCATGAGTTTCTGAGCCGTGCCGGCGCTGTATACACCGGCAGGACGGGTGCCGCACACATTGAGGGCACCGCGACTGCGCTCACGGCACCCCATGGCCAAAATTACCGCTTTGGCTTCGATGGTGAGCAGGCCCTGACGGCTTTGCGCGGTGACAAGGCGTTCCGGTGAAACATGAGTGACGGTGGTTTGACACAGCACGGGAATGCCCCGTTCTTTCACTTGATCGGCATACACGGCGGCATATTCGGGGCCGGTGAGTTCACGCCCCAATCGGTGCAGACCAAAGCCGTTGTGAATACATTGACGCAAAATACCACCCGGTTCATCTTCGCGGTCCAGAATAATCACATCGTGCACGCCGCTGTCGTAGGCCGCCACGGCGGCTGCCATGCCGGCAGGCCCGCCGCCGACAATTACTATATCGTGTTTCATGGCTTTGCCCTCCTCACAGTTTGCCGATCAACGGCTCGGAACCGGGGCCGTTTTTGGTTACTTGTTCTGCCGGTATCCCGTGTTCTTCCGCAAGAAGATTGATTACCAGCGGCATGCAAAAACCACCTTGACATCGTCCCATGCCGGAACGGGTGCGTCGTTTCACGCCGTCGATATCCCAGGCGGGTGGATTGCGGCGGATGGCGTCGCGAATTTCACCTTCGCTAACGGTTTCACAGCGACAAACAATGCGCCCGTAGTCGGGATGCTGATGAATATAGGCGTTTTTCTCGTCGTTGGTCATAGCGCGGAACGCATGGGTGTTTTCCCGCTCGCCGTTCCACCGGCTGCGCTTGACCGTTTGCAACCCGACTTGCTGCAATAATTGCACAACACGGCGGGCAATGGCAACACAGGAGGACAGGCCCGGTGAATCGATGGCGGCGGCATGAATGAGGTTGGCCACCGTTTCCGATTTTTTCAAAATAAAATCACCGCCGGCCGTGGAGGCACGCACGCCGGAAAAGGAGGTGATCACTTGCCGCAAATCCAAAGACGGCACACTCTTTTGGGAAAGTTGCATTACTTGTTGTAACCCGTTGGAGGTGGTTTCGGTGTTGTCGGCATGCGCCACCGGTGTGGCGGTGGGACCGACAAGCAGGTTGTTATCGGCGGTGGGGGTGACAAGCACCCCTTTCCCTGCCTGGGTGGGGACTTGGAAAACGGTGTGGGATACACGGTTGCCTTCGCTTTTGTCGAGTAACAGGTACTCACCCGCACGGGGGATGAGCGAGAAAGAGGAATCTCCTGCCAAGGCGGCAATGGTATCGGCACCGCCTCCGGCGCAGTTAACCAAATAGCGGCCCTGTACACGGCGCCCGTCTTTGGCTGTAACAGTGAAGCTGTTGTGATTGTGCTCCACAGCAACAATGTCGAACAGGCGGAACAGTTCAACGCCGTTGTCCATAGCATTTCCTACGGCAGCAATGGTTAACGCATAAGGGCAAATGATGCCGGCGGTGGGGGCCAGCAATGCCAAGGTGACTTCCGGAGAAAGTGCCGGTTCCAGTTGCCGCGCTTCGTTGCCGCTGAGCAGTTGCAATTCGGGAACGCCGTTGATTTTGCCACGATTGTACAATTCGTGCAAAGCCGGCTCCTCCTCGGCACCGAAGGCTACAACCAGCGACCCGTTGCGGCGATGCGGAACATGCAGTTGCTCGGCCGCTTCAAACAGTAACGGCACGCCTTCCACATTCAATTTGGCTTTAAGGGTGTGCGGTTCCGGATCGAATCCGGCGTGAATAATGCCGCTGTTGGCTTTGCTGGCTCCGCAGGCCACATCGTTTTCTTTTTCCAGCAAGCAAACCGATACTTGATAGCGCGACAGTTCGCGCGCTACCATGCCGCCGATCACGCCGGCACCGGCAATGATAACATCTACCATGGGTACCACTCCTTACAAATACCACAAATCTTCACGGCTGGTTGACACAGCGGAAGCGCCGCAGCGCAGTGCTTCGGTGACTTCGGCTTTGGTTTCGATCAACCCGCCGGCAATCACAGGAACACGCCCGCCGGCAAAGCGTTGGATGGCTTTGCCGATCACACCGGGAATGACTTCAATCCAGTCGGGATTGGTGGTGGCGATCATGTTGTCAACGCCGGACAGACTTTGCGAGTCCAGCAGGAAAAATCGTTGCACGGTGAACAATCCGGCTTCGCGCGCGTAACGAATGAGCTGGCCGCGAGTGCTGATGAGCCCGTCGGCACCGCAAGCTGCCAGATACTCCACAGCGGTGCGGTCTTTGCCCAGGCCTTCGGCCAAATCCATGTGAATGAACAGCAATTTATCAACGGCGTGTGCTTCGTTGATTTGCTCTTGGATATGCGGCAAACTGATGTTTTGATAAAACAGTACTTCGGACGGCGAATGCAGTGCGGTGTGAAATGCCTGTTCGTTGAATACCGAGGCGATAACCGGGCTGCGTTCCAAGCGGTCAATCAGTGCAGAGCGTTCCATACAATGTCCCCCTACCAAAAATGAAACGGAGATATAAAAAACCCCTTGGTGGTTTTTATATCTCCGTTTACTCCATGGCTTATTGTACACCGATAAAGAATAAATGTCAAGCGTTATTCCCCAATCGTCAGTTCACAGCCGTCGTAGGATACTTCAAATCCGCAGTGCGCAGCCGGTTCCTGCATTTCATCGTAATCCGCCATGCCGTTGTGCGAAAAATGATTAAGGAACAGGCGTGCATTCGGGGCGATACATCCCATCGATTGCAAACGGTCGCGTACTTCGCAAGCCGTGGCCAAGCGCATGTGCCCGTCGCGGTATCCCTCGGTGCTGATACCGCCTGTGCAATCCAGCGACAGAAACTGATATTGCGGTTTTTCTTGCGCCATCCAATCCCACACTTCGTCGAAGAAATAGCCGGTGTCGTGTGCGTAAAGTACGGTGACACGGCCGTCGGTGATGTGATAAAAGGTGGCACCGGGGCAATGATTGGCCGGCAATGCCGTAACGGTGTAGTGTTCAACGGTGAACGGCTCAAACGGGCGAATTTCCCGCAACTGTACGCGGCCGCTTTCCAAAACATGGGTAAGATGCGGGTCGGTAGCGGCCGGTTCCAACGATTGAGCGGTTCCGTATAGCACAAAGGGGGTATCATCGGACGGAAAAGCAAAGCCGATGCGGCGCATTCCCAGTTCGGTGGGATACAAATGATCTTCGTGAAAATGCGTGATCAGGCAGTGGCGCAGGGCGGGAAGATCCAGTTGCCCGGCCAACATGCGTGAGCAGGTGTCGGCGGGAAAATCCAGCAAAAGCCGATTGTCGATGATGGCTTGCGATCGTCCCCGAAGGTTGCGACCGCCGGCTTTCCGCGCGCGGCGGCAGTTGTCGCAGTCGCAAAACAGTGCCGGAAATCCTTCGGCGGCAGCGGTTCCCAAATAGCGAAAATTCATGGTACATTCTCCTTTGATTATTTATAAATACACAGCCGGTGTTTATGGTACGAAGTGGGGCTATTGCGTGAGTATATGTTGCCCGTCGAACACAAAATAGCCGACACCGTAGCCGGGAATACCGCCTTGATCCAGCCAGGTGCCGAAGGCGCGGCGCATGGTGTTGTCGCGCGGCAACACCGACAGGTCGCCGTTGAACGGAACGCCGAACACGCGCCACAAATCGCGGAATTCGTTGGGCTGCGAATCCACAATTTTAAAATCGTTCATAAAATCCACCGTATTCAAATGCAATGGAAAAATTTCCCGATTGGCGGGAAACAACAGCCACGAAAGGCAACAGGCATACAACGGTTCCCCGCGGCGTTCCTCGGCAAAAAAATCGTAGGCCAATCGGTAGCTTTCCATGCGACTTTTTCGGTCGAGCGGTTCGCCAGTGGACGGAATGTGAATGCTGTATACGGTATCTTCCGGACGGATGATATGGTTGCCAACGGTGATGGGGTCTTTCATGGGCGATAGGCAGCGTTCGTATTCCAAACGCCCCAGCCGGAACAAATCTTTTTTGAAAAAGAGAGTGTACCAATTCGCATAATTCAATCCCCACTCACCGTGAATAGCATGGGATTCTTTGAGCTTGCAACGAAGGTCGCCGCCCATGGTGTTCCAAAACAAAGTTTCGCTGAAACCGCTTTGAAGATAATCGTTCAGCAAGGCGTGTGAAGCACAGGCAACCACGATGAAATCTGAAGTGCGCCACGGGATGCTGAGAGCTGCAGCAAGCGGGCGCATTTGTTCGCAAGCCGAAGGCAAATCGGTTTGACCATCGGTGAAGGCATTGATGGTGGCAACCACTTGGTTGCTGTGTGTTACCAGCAGGGTTTCGCAGGCTTTCCAAAGATAGTCGGTGGCTTCTTCACCGAGAGAAAGCCGTTGCAGCAACTGTTGATAGTGCGATAGCATGGAGATTACGCTCCTTTACTTTGACTCACGGTTTCATTATATAAATGTCTTGGCGAAATGTCAAGATATTCTTGCGCTTTGCAGGGCATACTATCGCGGGAGGCGAAAGGCGTGGAACTGATTACTTTGCGGGATGTCAGTAAATGCTACAAAACCGGTGCCGGCACGGTGCGGGCGTTGGATAGCGTGTCGTTGACAATTAGCAGAGGAGAGTTTGTGGCTGTTGTCGGACGGTCGGGTTCCGGAAAATCTACATTGATGAATATTCTCGGTTGCTTGGACAGCCCCACCGGCGGCAGTTACTATTTGGCAGGGCGGGATATGTCCCGTTGCAGCGAAAAGTATCGTGCCCGTGTGCGGGGAGAGTATATCGGATTTGTGTTCCAGGGGTTTCATTTGATTTCTTCATTGACCGCACTGGAAAATGTGGAATTGCCGCTGATGTACCGAGGAATATCCCGCGAAGAACGCCGCCGTCGGGCGCGTGACAGCTTGGAACGGGTTGGGTTGGAACAACGGTTGACACATCGCCCGTTTGAATTATCCGGCGGACAACAACAGCGTGTGGCGATTGCGCGTGCCATTGCGATGTCGCCGTCGTTGATATTAGCAGACGAACCCACCGGCAATTTGGACAGACAATCCGGTGGCGAAGTGATGGGCATTTTGCATGCGTTGAATTGTGAGGGAAAAACCGTGGTGTTGATTACGCATGATGCCGGCATTGCCGACAAAGCGGAACGCCTCGTTCGCATTGACGATGGGCGTGTGCAGATATGAAGCATGGTGCAAGACGGCAACGCCGGCTTTTTTCATATTCGCTGATGGTGGCACTGGCTTTTTGGGGCGCACTGGTGCTGTTTGGCGCAACAATGTGGATGCCGTGGGGCGAGCAAGAGTATAAACCGGAGGCGGTGGAAGCGGTGGGGGAACGCGGGCAATCGCGCACCGTTCTCCTGTTGGTGCACGATGCGGAAAATCAATTAACCGGCGCTGTTTCCGTGAAAGGGGACACTCGCACACTGACGATGTGTGCCTGTGCCTATCCGGTGGAAACCGAAGTGATGTGTGGCACACAGGTGAGGACATTGGCGCAGTGCTATACGGCCGGTGGGAAAGCAGCCGCAGCTTCTTTGGAAACAGCGACACAGGAGCAATACGATGCGATCGTGTTGCTATCTGCGGAAGCGGTGTCGCACATGGTGGCGTATTGGGGGAACGGTGTGGTGTATGTGTTGCCGGAATCGGTGGGAGCACTGCCGGCAGGCGAGCAGGTGTTGACTTCTGTTCAGATGGCCGATTTGTTGCGGTATACCGGCTGGTCCGATAAGGGGATTGGACAGGCGACGGTGCATGCCGGGCTGACAGCCGCGGTGTTAAACCGGTATTTAACGGCGGCCTGTGATTTGCAGCAGGCCTTTTCACGCTTAACCTCTTTGTGCGAAGAACACCTGACTGTTGCACAGTTTACAGCCGTTCGCGGCGAGCTGGAGCAGTTGGCCGCTGCCAACCACGGTGCGATTTGTACAGCATCGGTGGCACAGGGACGGTGGGTGGAAAGTGAAACGGCAAGTCGGTATTTGTTGACAGAATAACCGAAAAAGAAGACATTGGCAAGGCAAAGATTGTGAGGCAATTTGTCGAATGATGCTGGCCAAGCACCTAAGAATGTGGTACACTACAATAGGTGGAGGTGATGAGAATGAAACGCATGGGCGTGTTGTTGGCGATTATGCTGTTCCTGTTTGCAGGATGTACTCGCTTGCCGTTCTCATCTCAGAGTTCCTCCACAACGGTTGCTACCGCCGAAAACTGTTACGAGTCGGAGTATGCGGACGGCTGGGCTTACGCGGAATTGTCGGTCGATCAGCAGCGCAATTACGGGGCGGTGTATGCGGCGGTAAAAGAGGGCTTCTCTGTCGATTCCCGCGTGACCATCACCGAAGGAACTTCCCAAGCGGGGGTTAGTGTAACTTTGCCGGTTCCCTTGCAAAACGAAGAACAAATCCGCATGTTGTACGATGCTCTTGTGCGTGACAATCCGGCCTTTTTCCATCTTGGCAGTGTGTATGGCTACGATGGGCGGCAATACGGTGAGGAGCAACGGCTCACCGAACTGAAATTAACCTACACAATGGCTGTGGAAGAACGGATAGCGGCCAAGCAGGCCTTGGATGCGGAGATTGGCAAAATCATGGCAACGGTTCCGGCATCGTGTTCGGCTTTTCAAGCGGAATTGATTTTGCACGATGCCGTAACCGGTCGTTGTCGCTATGCCGCGGCGGTAGCCGAAGAAACCGATCCGCTGAAAACACATCCTTCGGCATTCACCGCCTACGGTGCCCTGGTTGAAGGGGAGGCCGTGTGCGAAGGGTATGCCTATGCCATGCAATACTTGCTTTCCCAAGCCGGTATTTCCTCGGGGGTAGTAACGGGGCAAGACAGCGATGGCCGCCCGCACATGTGGAATGCCGTGTTACTGGACGAGTTGCTGTATTATGTGGATGTGACATGGGACGACGATGATGCCATCGGAACCTACACCTATTTTAATCTTACCGAAGACGAATTGTTGCTCACGCATACTGTTGAGGATACCGTTGTGAACCACAAAACAGTGGCTACCGACGGCGAACAAAATTATTACCGCATGACCGGTTCCTATTTGAGCACTTTGCGGATTGAAGACATTGCCGAACACTTAGCGGCACGGTTTTCTGCCGGGGAAGAAACCGTGCATTTGCGCTTCTCTTCGGATACCTTCGGAAACGCCTTGTTTTTTATTCGCAGTGTGTCCTGGTGTACGGATACCGTGAACGATTGTTTGTCGGCACAAACAGAGCCACTCGCCGGATATCGCTTCACCTACAACGAAACTTACAAAACCATTACAATCTGCAAAAAAACCTCTTGACATTCCTAGGGTGTCTGTGGTATTATATCTAGGCTCGTTTACATCAAGTCTGCCTGCGGG
>CAYMDU010000050.1:0-12172 GCA_964389495.1 uncultured Eubacteriales bacterium | reverse complement strand
AGCGGTCTCCAAAACCGCGTGCCGAGGGTTCAAGTCCTTCTGCCCCTGCCAAAAAAGCACTTGCTTTTTGCAAGTGCTTTTTGCAACGAACCCCGGCCTGCGAGATGTCGCAGGCCGGGACTTTTTACTGTGTTGCGGCCCCGCCTTGGCGGGGCCGCTTTGCTTTGTCGGTTTTCGGCGGGTTATTTCACGCCGAGGGGTGACACTTTGCTCAGGCGCGGCGCCGTTTGCCGGTGAGCCACAGGGCCGCCGCACTCAACGCCACAGCCACCGCCAACGCGGCCGGCAGCGCCGATGTGGCGCCTGTTTTGGTGTTGCCTTCGGCCGGCGTGTCGTCGGCCGGTTGCTTGTTGTCCGGCTGTTTGTTATCAGTCGGCTTGTTTTCCGGCGTTTCTTCGTTGGGTGTTTCGGTGGGCTTGCCCATCTCTTCCAACGCCGCCCCGGCCGATGCCAATTTTGCTTGATACGCAGCCGCCACCAACAACTGTTCGTGTTCGGTTAGCGCGTTGTAGGCACGCTGGGCGTCACGCACGGCTTCGGCCGTGCTTTCGGTGAGAACGGTGGGCAGGTTGTCGATGAGTTCTTTCACCGTTTCCACTCGCTCAATCGACGCCAACGCCTGTTCGATGCGCTCGATGCTGTTGCGAATGTCTTGCTTTTCGGAATCGGTGAGGTTGCCTTCGTATTGCGACAGCGCGTTCTCCAAATCGTCTTTGGCCGTTTCCAAGTTGTCCTTGTCTTCCAGAATCACGGTATCAACCGTGATCTCGCTCACCTTGCCGATGCTGTCCGTGTCGGCTGCCTTTTGGGCTTCGTCGATTCGGTTGATAAGGTCCTCGGCCGCGTCTTTCACCTGGCCCAGTTCCTCTTTTTCGGTTTCGGTGAGATTGTCGCCGCCCAGCAGTTCGTCCAGCTCGTCAATCAGGTCTTGAACGGTTTGCTTGTCGTTGCCGGTCACCGTGTCCTTATCCAGCTCGCCCACGCGGTCGGTGAGGTCGGTGCCCTTGTTACCCACTTCGTCGATCCGATTGATGAGGTCTTCGGCGGTGTCTTTCATCTGCCCCAGTTCCTCTTTTTCGGTTTCGGTGAGGTTGCCGCCGTTCAGCAGTTCGTCCAGTTCGTCAATCAGGTCCTGAATGGTCTGCTTGTCGTCGCTGGTCACCTTGTCTTTGTCCAACTCGGTTATACGGTCGGTGAGGTCGTTGGCCTTGCCGCCCACTTCGTCAATCTTTTTCAGCAAATCTTCAACCGCCGTTTTGGCGCTTTCCAATTCCTGCTGTTCTTCGTTGGTGAGGTTGGGATTTTCCAGTTCCTCGCCCAGCGCGTCGGCCACCTGTTCCAGCTCTTGCTTGTTGTTGGCGGTCACGGTGTCTTCGGTGAGGTCCTTCACCGATTCGCTCAGGTCGGCAAGAGGCTTCATGGTCACGGTGAACTCGGTGACATTGCCCGCCTTGTCGGTGGCTGTTACCGTGTAGGTGGCATCGGTGTTGCCGTCCAGCGTGAGCGTGCCGGCAAACGGTTCCACCGGTTGCCCGTTCAGTTGCACGCTTTCCAGGTTCTTATCGGTCACCGTCACCACACGGGTGCTGTGGTACACCGCTCCGTTTTCAACGCCGTCAATCGCCGGCAAGGTGGTGTCGTATTCCGCACCGTCGGTGGAAAGATAGGTAACATTGCCCGCCAAGTCGGTGATGCGAACAAAATAGACAAACTGTTTTTCGTCTTCCAGTGTCACGCCCACGCCGTCTTGGGGCATGGCGGTCCACTCGGTGATTTCCTTCACTTGCTCCAAGGTTAGAGCCTGATCGGAAACGGCATATTCGATGCTGTCAACACCCGAAAGGGCATCGCTTGCTTCGGCTTTCACGGTGACTTCGTCTTTGTAGAACAGGCCGAATGTGATGGTGTTCACAAAGCTCTGCCAACTGCTACGCTCCACAAATTCCACCTTGCCCGTGGTGCCCGTGTTTTTGGTGTTTCTGTCCAAATTGTAGGTCACGGTGACTTGTTCGGAAATGGCTCCGGTGGCGGTGTTGCGCACATAGAATTGAAATTCGGCGCCTTGGCCTTCTTTGCTCACAACGAGAATGCCCGTCCATTGATGTTGGCCTTCGATTATCTCATTGGCAAGTATGTAGCCTGCTTTGGGTTCGATTAGCAAGGGTTCTTTCATCCACCCGTTGCTGTTGGGTGCTACACTAACGGTGAATTCCACACCTTCCACCGGATTCCAGTCGTTGGTGATGTTGGCCTTCACGCCTGTGGGCTGTTGCAATGTGTAGTTCCGCAATACCTCATCGGTGCCGATCAATTCAAACGGCGAAGTGAACACAATGTCAATGTCGTTGCCCTTTTGCACCGAAGCAAAGGTGGGTTCACCGTTACGCAATGTCACCAAGTCGCCGTTGACCACATTATTCAGCTGCGCAGAAGCAATGGAGGCGGTGTTCTTGTTGTCATAGGGCTTGTCGTTCACCACCACCGAAACCGTGAGCGTGCGCTGAGTGACGGTGTAGGCTTGGCTTCCGCCCTCAAAGGTGACGGTGTAGTTGCTGTCTAGCGTTTCGCCCGTGATGTCATACTGGCCCACAACGGTTTTGCCATTGACTGCGGTGGACAGACGATACACCCCGGTGTCACCGTTGACAATACCGTTGGTGGTGCCGGTGAGCGCCACCGGTGCTTCGCCGTACACACTGCTCTTTTGGCCGATGGTTACGGTGATGGGCTTGGCCGCCACCGCCAAATTGCCGGCCACATAGCGGAAGGAATAGTTGTCGGCCGTGTAGCCTTTGGGCGTAATGGCGTAGTTGCCCTTGTCGGCAAATTGGACATAATCGCAATCAAATCCCAACGTTCCGCCCAGCACCGCTTCGGTGTCGCCGCGTTTCCAGCCGCTAACCGTGGCTGTGTAGGTCGGTGCCGTGTCACCGTATGTCGCGGTTTTGTCATCCGCTGTCACGGTGAGCTCGGCCTTGTTCACCTTGAAGACGCCCGGCTCACAGGTGACAATGTAGTTGATGTTGGCCGTGGCATCCGCCGTGGCGGTGAGAGGATAGTTTCCCACCTCTTCGCCGCTTGTGCGGGTGACCGTGATGCCGCTCAGGGTGTCGTTCCCCACCAGGCTGCCGCCGGTTATCGACCAGTCATAGCTTGCGGGGTCGCTGTCGCCATAGGTTTTGGAGGCCGTGTTCGGTGTCACGGTAACCGGGGCCTTGGCAATTTCGAAAGAGCAATCCTCTACTGTGCCTGCATAATTTCCCGCCTCATCACCCGCTACGAAGAAGTGTGCATCATAGCTTCCGGGCTTGGTGGGGGGCACCTCGCTATTGACAAGACGCTCCGTGCCGTCGTAGGAATCGCCACTGTACATCACAGACACCGTGCCGAACTTGGCTTGAGCTGTCCACGGGGAAGCGCTTTCGCCATAGGTCCAGTCGGATATTTGCGGGTTGATTACAAAGCTGTTTGGTGCTTTTTGAATCGACACCTTAAAGCTGCCGTTCACCGTGTTGTGAGAAGGCGCCGAAAGCCGATAGTACACGGTGTATCCGTTGGCATTGGTGAAGGTGGGCATGTCGGCCGTGAAGGGACCGGCTTCAGCGGTGCTGTACACAATGCCGGTTTCTTGCCCGCCTTGGGTGGTGGCAGTCACTGTCACCCGGGCCGCCTGCGGTGCGCCGGTGTATTCCAGCACGCCGTTTTGCTTCACGGAAACATCGGTGATGTCGGCGTTGGCAATGGCAAAGTCGGCGGTGGCCGATGCCTGTTCATAGGTGCCGTCGGCGGCCACGGTTACCCGCACCGTGTAGTTGCCCGCAGCCGAGGGGGCCGTGGCGGTGTAGGTGCTGTCGGCGGCGTCTTTTCCTTTGTATTCCACGGTGACCGTTCCGTTGCCCACGGCTGTGTGGGTGGGCGCGATCACGGCGTTGCCGTCGTACACTTTGTTCATGGCCGAACTGTCCACCTGCACCGTGCGTGCAGCCGGTTTCACGGTGATAGCCATCACCGTGTCGGCGGCTTTGGTGCCATAGGAGTCGCTGCCCCATTCGCGCCCGCCGGCGTTATAAATCACCGTGACCGTGTAGGGCGTGTCGGAAGCTTTCAGCGTTTCCAAGAAACTCGCTTTCAGGGTGATACCGTCGCTTTGCAGCGTGTAGTCGGTGCCGGCTTGCAACACACCGTTGTACATCACTTTTTGCACCGTGTTGCCGCGGAAGTCGATGGCGGCTTTCACATCGGTGCCGGTGGTTTTGGTGTATTCCAGCTCCAGACCGGCGGGCGTGCTGTCTTCGAAAATCACAATCCCTTCGGAATTGTACACCGCCGTGTTGCCCGCCTTGTCGGTCACGCGAAAGTACACCAAATAGGTGTTTTTGGCGTTCAGCGACAGCGGTTCGGTGTATTCTGCCCACGGTACCAAGGACAGGTCGGTTGGCACTTCGGCGGCGTCGTTATACACCGCATATTCGGTTTTGGCCATGCCACTGGTTGCATCATCGGCCAAAACGGTGAGTGTTTGATAGTCTTTGCAGAACAGCCCAAAGGTAACGGTGTTCACAAACTGCTTCCACCCATTGGTGCCGATTTGGTACTGCGCCGTGGGCGCTTCGGTATCGGTGGCATACACCGTGTGGCAGTTGATGCAGCCGTATTCGTGGGTGGCGGTGTTCCAATCGGATTCGTGATACACACCCGTGTTGTTAAATTGGTAGTTGGCCGTTACCTCGTTGTTTTGGCCATCGGTGATTTGCACCGTGGCGGTGTAGGTGCAGGCATTGGCATTTTTGGTGAGTGCCGTTACCGTGGCCGTGTGACCGGGAAGCACCGCGCCCACCGTTACCACGGTTTCTTCCAGGCTGTCGCCTTTGACCAGACTTTGCTCCGGCACGTTCATGCTGATGCTCTTTTTGTTGATGACAAACTCATGCGTCCACACACCGTAGTAGTCGGTGCTGGCCGAATCGGTGCTCACATGCACCGTGTATTGGCCTGCCGCGGTGGGCGGTGTGGTGGCATTGTATTCCGTGCCGCCCCGGCCGGTGTAGGTTACTTCGTAGCCCACGGTGTAGCCTTCGGCGTTGGCCGGGGTGCCGGTGTAGCCCGTGTGCGGCTGGGCATTGTATTCGGCGTTGTCGGCCCCGGTTAGACCCGTGATCGTCACCGGCGTGGCGTTGCCATAGGTGCCCTGGTTGCTAAACACCGAACCGCCGGTGAATTGCGGATAGGCTTGGGCGTTTTCGCCCGTGAGAGTTTGATGCCACACCACCGCGGCGTTGAATTGCTGCCCGTTGAGTTTGTAGGTGATTTCGCCCGACGCAAAGGTTTCGCTGCTCACGCCGGCCGCGCCGCCGCTCACGGTGCCGGCATAGCTGCTTTCCAGAGCGGTGTTGTCGGTGTAGCAGTTGCTCACCGTGCCCTTGCGATCGTTTTTGTTTTTGTCGCCGCGGTTGTCGCCCACAATGCCGCCTTTGCGGCTGGCTTCCACCGTGACTTTGTAGGTGAAGCTGTTTTTCACCGTGCCGCCGTAGTTGCAGCCCGCCAGGCCGCCCGCCACTTTGTTGGTGGCGGTCACGGTGGAATTGGCCACATAGCAGTTATCCACCACGCCGCCTGCCACCATTTGGCCCACCAGGCCGCCTGCACGGCAGTCTTGGCTGTTCACATTGAAGGTGAAGGATTCCACACCCAGGCGCTTCACGGTACCGCCCAGCGTGCCAAACACGCCATAGGTGGTTTCCCAGGTGTCCGACCCGGCCACCGACAGATTGCGTATCACATGGCCGCACCCGTCAAAAGTGCCGGTGTAGCCCTTGTCGGAACCGGTGGCACTGTAATACAGGGCGGTTTGGCCAATGGGCACAAACTCGGTGGCATCGGTCATGTCAATATCGTTCAGCAACACCGCGTTGGCCGCGGCGTTTTTCGCCGTGTCGGTTCCCAGCATGCCGTTCACCAAATCGGCAAACCACACCAGGTTGCCGGCGTTGGCAATTTCGTAATAGTTGCCCGTGGCGTTCCAAATGGCCGGCTCGCCCGCGCCGCATTCATCGCACAGGCCTTTTCCGTTATAATGGTGATGGCTCATGGTATCGCGCGCGGCACCGCACTGGCTGCACACCTCGTCGCAGGAGCCGCCATAGCTGTGGGAGCGGAAGAACAGTTTGTTTTTGTGGCACTCATAGGTGGTGCCGTCCACAGTCAACGACGTGATTTCCGCCGCGTTGGAAGCGCGGTAGAGGTACAGTTTGTTGGTGTCCATTGTAACCATATCCCACACGCCGTAGCCGCTGTCGCTCAGCGCGGTGATGGCCTTGCTTTCGGAAAGGCGGTTCACCGTGAGCGTTTCCAAAACCGGGGTGCGGCCGGTGCCGTCACTTACGGTTACCGGGCTTCCGGAACCGGTCCATTTCCACACCGAACCGGTGCCCACCGCTTGCGATTTCACATTGTAGCCGCTGCCACCCGACGAGCCGGCGGTGGCTTTGATGTTGCCGCCGGTGATCACCACCACGCCGCTTCGGCACATGTGTTCCCCGCCGATACCGGCCGACAGGCCGCCGCCGGTGGCCGTGACATTGCCGCCGTGAATGGCCACCGAAAATCCGTCGCATCCGCCGATGGCAGCGGCATTTTTGTTGCCTATCACCGCCGTAACGGTGCCGCCGTAGATGGTCACTCGGGCGTTCTTGGCTTCGTAACCACCGCCAATGCCGCCGTAACCGCCGGTGGTTACCGTGCCGTAATAAATGGTGACTTCGCCGCCGGAACCGTTTGCCCCGCTGCCAATGGCCGCGCCGG
The DNA here is from genome assembly GCA_964389495.1 of uncultured Eubacteriales bacterium. Classification (GTDB taxonomy): domain Bacteria; phylum Bacillota; class Clostridia; order Oscillospirales; family Acutalibacteraceae; genus RGIG3009. Next base: position 5,371 of record CAYMDU010000050.1, on the reverse strand, counting down.
AGTTACCGGCAGTTACATTGAGCACGCCGCCGTGAATGGCCACGGAGCCGGCAGCGGTTTTTTGGTTGCCGCCCAGCGAGGCGCCCGTGTTGTGTTCACCGCTGAGTGTTAGTTTGCCGGTGCCGTTTTGCTGGCCGTAGATGGCCAGGGAGTTGCCGCTGTTTACCACAATGCGCTTGGCGTTCAACGAGGCACCGTCGCGCAGAATCAAATGCACATCATCGCCCTGCACCGTCACGGTGTTCAGGTTCACCGTGCCCCACACCGCATACCAGCCGTTGGTCCAGGTGGTGGGGCCGCTGCTTGTCACTTCGGTAACGGTGGCTGCCAGAGCGGCGTTTTTGGTTTCGCTTGTGCGCTTGGCGGTGGCGGTATCCCAGCTGTATGCCACATAGTAGGAATTCATTTGGCACCCGCGGCACACATGGTTTTCGTCCAAACTGTGGTTCACGGCAAAGGTTTGGGAAAAGCTGCCCTTGTAGTTGCCCGTGCAGGTCACCGCCATGGTAACGGTTCCGCACGAGGTGAAATCGGCGGTTTCGCTGCCGTCGCGGGTGTACACCACCGTGTAGTCTTTGCCTTCGGCCAGCGTGGCACCACCCGCCCCGGTTATGGTCACGGCGGGCTTGTGGGCCTTGTTGTCCCAGGTGTGCTCGGTTTGCGAAAAGGTCACTTCACTTTCGGAAACGGCATAGGTGCCGATGGTGTAGGTGAATTTCTTTCCCGCTGCATAATCGTAGTCTGTGCTGCTGTAATAGCTCCCCATGCCCACCAGCTTCAAAAACAAGGTGCCCGCTTTGGTGAAATCGGCGGTTTCGCTGCCATCGCGGGTGTACACCACCGTGTAGTCTTTGCCTTCCACCAACGTCATGTTGTTATAGGTGGCGGTTATCGCGGGCTTTTGCGGCAGGCCGTTGTAGGTGACATCCGGGGGCAGGGTCACCGAAACACTGCCCATGTGCACACCCATGATTTGGTAGTGTATTTCCCGGTGGGACCCGTTGTATTTGCCCAAGCCGGTTACCCGCACAAAAATCGTGCCGGCATCGGTGACATTGTCGGTTTCCACATCGTCGCGGAAGTAGGACACGGTGTAGTCCACTCCTTCGGTGCAGCCGTCCACGGTGACCGTGGGCTTTTGCGGCTGGCCGTTGTACCCGATGCTCCGGTACGAAAGCGACACCGACGGCAACTGCTCGGTTGCCAAGGTGACGGTGCATGTTTTCGTCACGCCGGCATAGGTGGCTGTCACTGTCACGGTTCCCTTTGTGGCAGTGGAATCCACGGTGAGTACATTGCCGTTCAGGCTCACACCGGGCGGGGTGCCTTGCAGGCTCCAAACCGTGTCGGTTGTCACATCGGTACCGGCAACCGACAACGCGGCACTTAGTGTTACCGAGGTGGTGGTCCCCGTGGCCGGTATTTTCACACTGCCTGCCCAGGATTCGGAAATCGTCAGGCTGTCAATGGTGTATGTCACGGTTTGAGAACCGCGGTAGTCTTTGATGAAGGTAACGGTGGCTTTGGCACCCCCGCCAACCTCGTTGTTGTTTTCGTGCGTCACGGTGTAGTCCACATTTTCTTTCAGCACGGCACCGCCCGGGGCGGTCACCGTCACGGTGGGGATCACCGGCTTGCCGCCGTACACATAGGTACCCGGCACCGCCACGGTACACACTTCGCCGTCGGGCACAATTGTCCACATGTCGCCGTCCGGCACCGCTATGTAGCCATAGGTTTTGTAGCTTGTGGGGTCCAACGGACTAACCTCTTCCGGGTTGTCCGGATTGAAATTGTAGCGCCCGCCGGTGAGGCTCACCGAAGAGACATAGCTGCTAAACGGATATGAAGTATCATCTTTGTAGTAGGTGCCGCCTTCGACGGTGAGCGAGGAATTGTACCCCAGATAAACGATCGTGCTTCCTTTCCGGCAGTCGATCGCGCCGGTGCCCTTGCTGTCGCGCAAGGTCAGCGAAACGGATTCCACCAAAAAGAAAACATTGTTCACGCTGCCGTCGGTGGTGATGCTGTGCCCGTTCAAATCCAAAACCGCCGTTTTGGTAACCAGATACCCTTGATGCAAAGCTATGCTGTCGTAGTTGAGGTATAAGGTTATCCACGGTATGGCTTCCTTGGTCATTTGTATATTGCGATACAGTTTGATTTCGCCGCCGAAAGCCAGGGCGTCTGCCAAGCTGGCAAAGCGGCGCTCGTCGCTGTCGAGAACGCCGTCGCCGTCGGCATCAATCCACGCTTCGGTTTCCTCCATGGTCACCTCCGACACCTTGAAGATGAGCGCGCCGGCCTCGCCGTTGTCCATGCGCACTTTGTGATTCGGCGCCACATAGGCCTCCGGGTTGTCACGGAATGTGCCGCCGGTGACAGTGAATTTGGCATTGCCGGAAAGGCTGGAAGCGTTCAGTGTATCGATATCGAAATAGCCGCCGGCAAACACCACTTCGGCCGAATCGGAAAGGGCAAACGGCACCTTCATGCCGTATGTTCTCAGTTTACCGCCGCCGGCCGAATCGGTGATGGTGAGTTTGGTGTTGCCGCTGAGAACAAAGGAGGAACTGGCCGACCAGTTGCCGCACTCCACAAATTGGCCGTTGAGATCCAGTGTGACTGTGACATCTTTCAAATCCACATAATGGTTTTTGGCGACATTGCCCCGGAAGAAGTCGGTGAAAAACAACTTTCCATCCGTTTCAACTGCGTAATCGGAGGGGTATTGAAGTTTCACCGTGCCGCCCGAACGCAAGGCGTCGTTCCAATCGGTGAAGGTTTGTTCGCCGTTGTCGATTTTGCCGTTGTTGTTGGTGTCTTTCCAGGCAAACACCCAGGAGTTGGCTCCTGCCGATGCCGGCACGCTGATCAGCGGCAACATGCCCACCACCAGCGCCAAGGCCAGCAGCAGGCTTATCACGCGAGCTTTTGTTGAAATGGTTTTTGTCATGTTGGTTCCTCCCCGGTTGATTGTTGTGTGTGCAAAAGGTGACGGCCCCGGTGGGCGGCTAGGCCATGTTGGCTTCCAAAAACGCCAGCATGGAGCCCACCGTTTGCCGGGCCAGTGCCGGATAGTCGAACCGCGAAACAAACGCCACGGCTTCTTTGATTTTGGCTTCCGGCACGCAAAACACACGGAAGGTGGCGGTTAAAAAGGATTCCACTTTGTCGCTCATGCGGAACCAGATGTTGCAGGGCAATGTCATGAAGCTGCGCATGATGCCGCCCGAAGCGATTTCCAGTTTGAAAAAATCCTGAGTGTCCAGTGTGGGCAGCTGGTTGTGAAACAGGTGTTCCAGCTTGCCGGTGATGGTGTTTTGGATGATTTCCATGGATTTCGGCAACGAATAGGATGCGGCATAGAGTTCGCGGATGTTTTCGCTGCTTTCGGCCATGTAGAGTTGCAGGGTGGTTTCGGCTGCATAGAACAAAATGCTGTCGTCGGTGATGCCGGCCAAAAACCGCCGGGTGGCATCGAACTGCTCTTCCAGCACAAAGCTCACCAGCCCGCACAAAATGTCTTCTTTGGTTTTAAACAGGTTTTGCAGTGACCCTGTGTTGGTTTCGGCTTTTTCCGCAATCTTTTTGATGGTGGTGGCGGTGTACCCCTCTTCCAAAAACAGGGTGGCTGCCGCAAACAGCAGCCGTTTTTTCAGTTCTTCGTGATTTTCACTTTTCCAACTTCCCAACGGGCAACCCTCACAATCGTGGTGTTTATATTGTGCGTTTTATTTTGGAACTTATTTTCGATTTTATTACGCATAATAATTCATTTGTAGTATAGCACATCGTTTTGCCGATTGCAACCGTTTTTTCAAAATTTTTCTGGTTTTTTCGGCGGCCGGCAAGAGTGGGCTTGGGGCGTTGTGCAATCTTATCAGGTCTCCCCTGTGTAGGTCGCAAAGGGGAGAGAGTACTCAAGCCTCCCCTGTGTAAGGTCGCGAACTTGAAATTCGCACAATCTTTCATGCCTCCCCTGTGTAAGGGGAGGTGGTGAGGGCGCAGCCCGAACCGGTGGGGTTGTTACAGAGTTGAAGGATGTAGCAGTCCCAAAGTCTGCACGCGGCAGCAAGTCCCAGCCGCCAATCCCCCCTGCCGACGGCGTTTCGCCGTCGTCTGTCCCCCCTTTACACAAGGGGGCTTTTTCTGCCTCCCCTGTGCAAGGTCGCAAAGGCAGAGGGTACTCAAGCCTCCCCTGTGTAAGGTCGCGAGCTTGAAATTCGCACAATCTTTCATGCCTCCCCTGTGTAAGGGGAGGTGGTGAGGGCGTAGCCCGAACCGGTGGGGTTGTTACAGGGTTGAAGGATGTAGCAGTCCCAAAGTCTGCACACGGCAACAAGGCCAAGCCGACAATCCCCCCTGTGGCGGTTACACCGCCACTTCCCCCCTTTACACAAGGGGGGCTTTTTCTGCCTCCCCTGTGTAAGGGGGGGTGGCACGGCGCAGCCCGAACCGGTGGGGTTGTTACAATCCAAAGGAGTGCCGCCGTTCCAAAGATTGCACGCAGCACCCAGCCTGAGCCAACACCCCTCTGTGTGGGATTTTCTTTTGTTTTTTCGGATTTTTCCTCTTGATTTTCTCGGCCGAGTGTGGTATAGTGTATCCATTGTTTGAACACTTGTTCTCGGGAGGTGGACACATTGGAACATCCCAACGACTGGGTTTTGGTTCGCGCCGACTTGCTGCCCGATGTCTATCGCCGCGTTCTCGCGGTGGAATCGGATCTGTCGGCCGGGCGTGTGTCCTCGGTTAGTCAAGCGGTTCGTCTGCACGGGATTTCCCGCAGCGCGTATTATAAGTACAAAGGGGCTGTTGCCCCCTACATTGGCAAAGAAGCCCCCACCACCATGACAGTGGAGTTGTTGCTTCAAGATTGCCCCGGTGTGCTGTCGTGCGTGCTGTCGGCATTTGCCAAAGCAGGGGCCAACATTCTCACCGTTAATCAAAGTTCGCCCAGCGGCGGCGTTGCGCAGGCCACGGTTTGTGCGCGAAGCGATGCCATGTCCACCCCCATCGACCGCTTTGTGGAACAGTTGGGGCACATTGCCGGTGTGCAGAACATTTGTCTAACACGGTCATAACACAAAAAAGGAGAGGCAGTATCACATGATACCGATAGCAATTTTGGGGCACGGCGTTGTCGGCTCCGGCGTGGCGGAAGTGCTGCGACAAAATCACGACACCATCACACACAAAGCGGGCGACTCCATTGAGATTAAGCGCATTTTGGATTTGCGCGCTTTTCCCGATTTGCCCTATGCCGATTTGTTCACCACCTCGTTCGACGACATTGTGAACGACAACGAAATTCGCATTGTGGTGGAAACCATGGGCGGTCTGCACCCGGCTTATGATTACGTGAAAG
>CAYMDU010000049.1:0-12286 GCA_964389495.1 uncultured Eubacteriales bacterium | reverse complement strand
CTCGGCACGGGTGTTCGGGTCTTCGGCGCGTTTGGCAGCTACTTGCCGTTCAAACCGCTCACGCTGGTCGATGGGATCGTTTAACTCACTGAACGCATTGCCGTATTCCGTGGCATTGATGAAATACTCAAACCGTTCGGTGAAACGCGGGTCTTCCGGTTTCCGCTTGGCCAGCGGGCTGTTTTCCACGGGGTAGTCGTAGATGAATGTCGGTTGGATTAGCTTTTCTTCCACATAGGCATCAAACAGCTCAATCAACACCGTGCCGCGTGTGGCATCGGCCGGCACTTCCACATGCTTTTCGGCCGCGCAGGCGCGCGCTTCTTCGTCGCTTTGCCAATCGTAGTAATCCACGCCGGCGTATTTTTTAACCGCCTCGGCCATGGTGAGGCGTTCCCAGTGCCCCATATCGATTTCAATGCCTTGATAGGTGATGATGCGGCTGCCGCAAATGCGTTCGGCCAGCAGGGTGTACAGTTCCTCCACCAAGTCCATCATGCCGTGATAATCGGTAAAGGCCTGATACAATTCAATGGTTGTAAATTCCGGATTGTGCTTGGTGTCCATGCCTTCGTTGCGGAAAATCCGGCCGACTTCATACACGCGGTGCATACCGCCGACAATCAAGCGTTTTAAATACAATTCGGTTTCGATGCGCAGGTACATGTCCATATCCAGCGCATTGTGATGCGTGGCAAACGGGCGTGCCGCGGCGCCGATTTCCATGGGTACCAAAATCGGGGTGTCAACTTCCAAAAAACCCTTGCTGTCCAAATAGGCGCGAATTTCACGCAAAATATTGGAACGCTTGATGAAGGTGTCTTTCACTTCGGGATTGACAATCAAATCCAAATAGCGCTGACGGTACCGCGTGTCGGTGTCGCGCAAGCCGTGGTATTTTTCCGGAAGCGGCAACAACGATTTGCTGAGCAAAGTCAACGAAGTGGCATGAATGGAAATCTCCCCCATGCGCGTGCGGAACACAAACCCGGTTAATCCGAAAATATCCCCAATGTCCCACTTTTTAAAGCCGGCATATACCTCGTCACCCACATCGCTGCGGCTGACATACACTTGAATGTGTCCCCGGCTGTCGTGCAAATCCAAGAAACTGGCTTTGCCCATGATGCGGCGACTCATCATACGCCCTGCCACCGACACGGTGATCGGCTGAGGAAGTTCCACGCTTTGTCCTTCTTCCGGCGCGCCGTGTTCGGCAATATAGGCGGCTTCGGCACTTTCGTACCGTGCGCGAATATCGGCAGTGTAGTCGGTTACCTCGTATTTGGTGATTTCATACGGATTTTGCCCGCTTTCGCACAAGGCAGCCAGTTTGTCACGGCGGATTTGCAGCAGTTCCGACAGCTGCTGTTCGGTCATTTCCGGTGTGGTATCCGGAACGCGATTGTCACTCATTACAATTCCTCTCTCTCACAAAAATCGGGTGGGCAACGCGCGGTCGCCTCACCCGAAAGCATCAACACTTACTTGGAAATATCCTCAATTACCAAATGCAACAGCCCACCGGGCGTTTCAACTTCGATTTCTTCGCCCTTGCGATGCCCCAGCAGTGCCTTGCCAATCGGGGATTCGTCCGAAATTTTTCCGCCCAACGGGTCGGCTTCGGTGGAACCCAAGATGCGATAGGTGGCGGCTTTTTTCTTGCCCTTTTCGCGCACGGTAACGGTGGAGCCGATGTGCACATTTTCGGTGCCCAGTTCCGCTTCGTCCAGCACGCGAACATTCTTTAATTGATTTTCCAGTTCGGCAATGCGGCCTTCGATAATGGCCTGCTCGTTTTTCGCTTCGTCGTATTCGCTGTTTTCCGAAAGGTCGCCGAAGGACAACGCCACTTTCAGCTTTTCGGCCACTTCTTTTCGTTTTACGGTTTTTAATTCGTCCAGTTCGTTTTCCAGACGCTTTAAGCCTTCATCGGTAATGACAGTTTGCTTTGTCATATTTCCAGCCCCTTTATCTTTTTGCTATGGCAGTTTAACAGACCTATTATAACGAATTCTCCCGCCGCTGTCAAGTTCTCCCGCCAAAAACCCGCACTTAATTTTCAAAACGGTCTTGACAATCGAAAAAAGCGGGTGCATAATTATTAACAGAAAAAAGAAAAACCGGGGGTGTGATGGTGGAACACAGTTATATTCCCCTACTTATTATATTTGCGATCCTATTATATACCCAATATCGCAACAAGATTCTGTGGCTAACACGGTTTATCCAATCCAAGAAAGGAACGACAGACATGGAAGAATTGGCAAAACGGTTTATCGGTTGCGAATGTGTGCTCTCTACTTTCAATTCCCAACTCACCGGCTTCATCAAAGAAGTGGCCGACGGGGCTGTGCTGATCGAGCACGATGGCAAGCCGGAAGTGGTGAATTTGGAATTTGTGATTCGTATTCGGGAATACCCGAAAACCAAAAGCGGAAAGAAAAAATCCGTGATATGGGACTAATTCCGGCTATTTCCTCCGGTTGTGCTTGGCACAGCCGGATATTTTTTTGTGCCTTTTGCCGTGTTCCACCAATAACCGTTTGACAACAAGGAGGCACCCGTGCGGTTGCCTCCTTGTTGTGTGTGGAATCCTGTTTAGTTTTTCGCTTCGGTGAGCGTGACACTCACTTTCAAACTTTCCACATTGCGGCCGGACGAACGCAACAGGGTGAGTTCGACGGTATCGCCCACTTCGTTTTCCGCCAAGGCCGAGCGCAAGGTGGCGTAGTCGGTAACTTCCTTGCCGTTCACGGCTGTAATCAAGTCGCCCTTTTTGGCTTCGGTTTGGCGCAACGGGGACCCTTCTTCGATGCTGTAAATCAAAAAGCCCTGATAGTAGGCATCCGAATAGGTCTGCCCTTTGATGCCCAATGAAACACGGCCCGTTACATAGCCGTTTGCCAGCAAATCGTCGATGATACCTTTGGCCTCGTTCATCGGGATAGCAAATCCCAATCCTTCGTAGCCGTCGGCCACAATTTTGGCAGAATTCACCGCCACCACTTGCCCGGCCGCATTAAACAGCGGGCCACCGGAATTGCCGGGGTTGATGGCCGCATCCACCTGCAAGCACTTAATGGCATAGCCGGTATCTTCATAGACATCCCGCGCCAAGCCGGACACAATGCCCTGCGTTGCCGACCAGCCAAGCCCGCCGGCATTCCCCAAAGCCACCACGCGGTCACCCAGTTGCAAGGCGGTGGAATCTCCGAATTCCGCGGGTTGCAAATCGGTGGCTTCCACTTTGATCACCGCCAAATCGGTGGAGGAATCATAACCGACCAGCTCGGCGTTTTCGTACACCGTTCCGTCGTATGTGGTAACATCCACGCGGGCAAACGGCTCGTTGGTGTCTTCGTTAATCACACAGTGCCAGTTGGTGATGATGTATCCATCTGCCGTTAGCACAATGCCGCTGGCCGAACCCGCTTGCACTTCGGTTTCAACAGTGCTTTGTCCAAACGGGAAACCGTTGATGCCGGTACTTGTTTCGTAAATCGTCAGCAGCACCGTGCTGTCCAAATTACGGCTGACAATCTCCCGCGTTGTCAGCCCTTCGGTGGTTTCGTCCAGTTCGGTGATTTCCAGCTTGGGCGCATTGGCCTGCTGATTGTTGGTGGTTGTGGTGGTTGTCGCTGTGATATCGGTGCCATTGTAGGCCATCACCAGCAACACCGACAGCACCGCGATCACGGCCACGCACACCACACTGACCGCCACAATAGCGCCGTTGCCTTTTTTCTTCGGCGGGCGCGGCGGTTGCGGCTGGTAGGGTGACTGTCCATAGCCCGGCTGCTGCCAGTTGTATGAGGAATAGGGGGGCACCGGCGGCTGTGCCGGTGCTTGCCCGTTCTTCTGTTCTTCCGGCTCTTGCGTTGGTTGCCGATTCCATTCGTCCATGTTGTTTGCACCTTTCTTTCTTCGGGATAGTTCTATACTAGCACGGGTTTGTGTCGGTTTGTTGAACAAACACCGCTTTTTTTGTGAAATCACGGTGCTTTATCCGGCAGCCAAAACACAAATTCGCAATATTCGCCCTCCACAGAGCGAACCGTAATTTCGCCGCCGTGCAAGCCGATCACCGTTTGCACAATGTACAATCCCAAACCGGTTCCCGTTTTGTCCAACCCGCGGGAACGGTCGCTTTTGTAAAAGCGTTCGAAAATGTGCGGCATCTCCGATGCGGGAATACCGCTGCCGGTGTTGCGCACCACGCAAACAATTTTGCCTTCGGCATGCGCCAATGTGATGCGAATGGTGCCGCCGTCCTCTGTAAATTTTACGGCATTGTCCAGCAGATTATACACCACCTGCTGCAACAAATCATAATCGCCATATACGGAAATCGGCTCGCATTGATCGATTCCCTCGATGGCAATATTTTTCTTTTCGATGCGCTGTTCAAACGACAGCAAAGTGGCGCACACCGCCGCCGTGAGGTCAAAGGAAACCGGATTGAGTTTGAGCTGATCGCTGTCGATACGCGACAGGTTCAGCATGGCTGTTACCAACCGCGACAGGCGTTTGGTTTCTTCGGAAACAATGCGCAGGTAGTCGCCGCGGCGTTCCGGCGGCACAGTTCCGTCCAAAATGCCGTCGATAAAGCCGGCAATGGTTGTCATGGGCGTTTTTAACTCATGCGAAACATTGGCCACAAAGCTGCGTCGCATATCTTCCAACGAAGACAGCGACACCGCCATGCCATTGAGCGCATGGGCCAATTCGGCAATCTCGTCGTTCCCGCGCACCTTGGCACGCCCCGAAAAATCGCCGTTACTGAATTGCCGTGTGATAGCCGCCATTTGGCGCAGCGGGCGCACGGTGTGATAAGTGATGATGTACAGCGCCACAAACGCAATCGTCAGCACCGCCACGGTGGACAGCAAATAGGTTTGCAAATTTTCCCACACATATTCCGACAATTCCGATGCCGATGACGACACCACCACATACCCCATCACGCTTACACCGTTAACCGTCAACGCCTTGCCGGCCATGTATTGGCTTTCGTTGTACAGTGTGTCCTTGCGACTCACCATGAAAAACTGTTCTTGCTGCAAGGCGTCTTGCACGGCCTGTGGCAACACCACGCCGTCGTGCTCACAATCGGTGTGTGAGCACAACACCACCCGATATTGATTGTCGGTAATCAACACATTGGTGTCGGCGGCCGCCGCCAAACGAACCAGCAACGGGCGCACACTTTCCGATATGTAGTAACTGTCCGGATAGTATTCCACGGTGTTTTCCTGTATCATGCCCGCCACATTCTGCACTTGCTCTTCCAACAGGGACCGCTTATCGGACAACCAATACCTCCGTGCGAAAAACAGCTGCATCACCGCTGTGAGCATGAATGAGAGCACGATCAACACCGCCGTGGTTGCAAAATATTTGGAAAAAATACTTTTAAACAGTGGTTTGTTTGACTTCAAATTTATACCCCACACCCCATACGGTTTTCAGCGTCCATTGGTCGGACACACCTTCCAACTTTTCGCGCAAGCGCTTCACATGAACATCGACCGTGCGGCTGTCACCGTAGTATTCAAATCCCCATACTTCATCCAACAGCTGATCGCGCGTGTACACGCGATTGGGGTTGCTGGCCAAATGATAAATCAGTTCCATTTCTTTGGGCGGTGTATCAATCTGCTTGTCACGCACACGCAATTCGTAGTTTTCCATGTTGATATACAGCCCGTCATAGCGAACTTCTTTGAACTTGTTGTCTTGACGAACACCCGCACGGCGCAACACCGCCTTGACACGGGCAATCACTTCTTTGGTTTCGAACGGCTTTACAATGTAGTCGTCGGCACCGAGTTCCAGACCCAGCACCTTGTCGAACAATTCGCCTTTGGCGGTGAGCATGATAATCGGGCATTGCGATTTCTTGCGAATTTTGCGGCACACCTGCCACCCGTCCAGTTTGGGCATCATCACATCCAACAACATCAAATCCGGTTGGATGGTATCAAACTGTTTCACGGCTTCTTCACCGTCGTTCAGCACAATCGGCTCGTAGCCTTCTTTTCCCAAATACAGGCGCAACAGTTCACAGATGTTGCTGTCGTCGTCCACAACCATAATTTTAATGGCATCCATTGCTTTAACCTCCTGTACAGATTCCTATATTAGTTTACCCGCTTTTGGAAAGCGGTGTATGAACAGTCTTTTAAATTTGTTTCCTTCTGGGAAGTTTTGTGATATACTGTAGCAAGAAAGGAAGCTGCTGTTATGAACACCTATCACCGCATTGAACCGCAAGATCTGACAAACAATCCGTTTTCTCTGATTGGGCAACAGTGGATGCTCATCACCGCCGGCGATAAGCACGCCTGCAATACCATGACCGCCAGTTGGGGCGGCGTGGGCGTGCTGTGGAACCGCCCGGTTGCCTTTGCTTTTGTGCGGCCGCAACGCTACACCTATACTTTTTTGGAAACGCACGATACCTTTTCGCTGTCTTTTTTGCCGGAATCCCACCGCGAGGCGCTGCAATACTGCGGTTCCCATTCCGGCCGCAACGAAAACAAATTGGCGGCAGCCGGGTTGTCGGTGGTTTGGCAAACCGGCACACCCTGTATTGAGCAAGCCGAGTTGGTGTTGATTTGCCGCAAACTGCACGCCGTTGATTTTTCGCCGGAACAGTTTTGCGATTCCACGCTTCTTTCTCATTATAAAGCAAACGATTATCACCGTCAATACATCGGCGAAATTCTCGAAGCCCGGCAACGGTAGTTGAAGCACCACGCTTTTTCGCGCCGAATGAAAAATGGTCTCTTTCCCGTAACGGCTTGTTATTAAATAGTAAACAACGGTAGGCACCAAGGTGTCTACCGTTTTGTTTATCATATTGGCATTAGGAGTGGCTCACGGTGACATGGGCACCGTTGCCGATGCCGGCGGCGTTGGCGTCGTCGGTATCAATGTGCATTTCCAAACGGAAGTTCGGATTGACACGCACCTGCACATCGTGGAAGGTGGTGCGGCGCTCGCCCTCTGCCTCCACGGTGACATAATCGCCGTCTTGGAGGCCGAAGCGTTCGGCTTCGTCGTTACTCATATGAATGTGGCGATTGGCAATGATGCAGCCCTCTTTCAGGGTGACCACGCCGCACGGACCGACAATGGTGATGGGGGCGGAGCCGGCCAGGTCGCCGGATTCACGAACCGGCGGCTTCACTTTGAGCGTGAAGGAATCGGTGCGGGAAATTTCCACCTGCGAGGCCTTACGCACCGGGCCGAGTACACGCACGCCTTCGATGGGGCGCAACGAGGGGCCGATGATGGTGAGTGTTTCTTTACAGGCATATTGCCCCGGCTGAGACAGGTCTTTGAGCGGGGTGAGTTGGTAGCCGGTGCCGAACAGAGTTTCCACATCGGCGGCAGTGAGGTGAATGTGCCGATTGGACACGCCCACCGGCACGGTGTTGTCGCCCGACCGGTCGTTATGCACGGCAGACATTACCCGAGTGATAACTTCTTTCACAATTGCTTCATCGTATGCCACGATTATCGCCCCCTTAGATGATACGGAAACTGTCGGCCATCACACAGCGGCGCTGGCGCGTAAAGCTGCGGGCCGAAGTGATGCCTTCACCGGTGGGACCGGCGATGGTGAAGGTGGTGTGCCCTTCCCCGCCGAAACCGATGCCGGCATAGGACGGGGCATTTTTAACAAAAATGGTGGTTTCCACCGCACGGGCAAACCGCGACAGGTTATCAATATTTTTGGAGTGCATATGCGCCGTGTGACGGTTGCCGTGCTCCGCTTTAACGGCGAGGTCGATGGCTTGGTCGATGTTATCCACCCGCACAATCGGCAGAATGGGCATCATGAGTTCGTGCTGTACAAAATCGTGCTCGAACGGAGTTTCGCAAATAATGCAACGAATGTCGTTGCTGACGGTGACACCGATTTTGGCAAGCAGTACAGCGGCATCGCGGCCCACGCAATCGCGGTTTACGATTTTGCGGGTGTTGCCGTTTTTGTCGGTTTTTTCCACCAATACAAGGCGGTTGAGGGCCGCCGCCTGGTCGGCGGTGATGAGGTAGGCACCATGCTTTTGCATAACCGAAATGAGTTCGTCGGCAATATTGCGGAACGCAAACACTTCTTTTTCGGCAATGCAGGGCAGGTTGTTATCAAAGGTGCAGCCGTCGATGATGTCGCGACCGGCTTTTTGAATGTCGGCGGTGTCGTCAACAATCACAGGCGGGTTGCCGGCACCGGCGCCGATGGCTTTTTTACCGGAGGACAGCACAGCGCGAACCACGCCGGGGCCGCCGGTGCACACCAACAGGCGAATGGCAGGATGCGACTGCATAACAGCGGCAGATTCCATGGTGGGTTTCACCATGGAGCACACAAGAATGTCGGGGCCGCCGGCGGCGCGCACGGCACGGTTGACCAAATCGACCGCGTAGTTGGATGTGGCGATGGCATGCGGGTGCGGATTGAACACCACGCCGTTGCCCGCGGCAATCATGCCGATGCTGTTGCAGATGACGGTTTCCGAGGGGTTGGTGCTGGGCGTGATGGCGCCCACCACGCCGAACGGGGCCATTTCCACCAAAGTGAGGCCATTGTCGCCCGTGCGGGCAGCCGAAACAATGTCTTCGGTGCCGGGGGTTTTATCGGCCACCAGCACATGCTTGGCTCGCTTGTGCTCCACGCGGCCCATGCCGGTTTCTTCCACGCCGAGATGCGCCATAATGTCGGCTTCTTCGCGGGTGAGACGGCGGATTTCGGTGATGATGCGTTCGCGCTGCTCCACTGTCATGGCGCGGACGGCGCGATAGCCTTCCTGAGCGGCAGCGATGGCGTTGTTCATGTCGTCAAAAATGCCGATGAATTGACGGCCGCCGTATTGCGTGGAATCCCACGAGGTTGTTGCCGGTGCGGACTGCATGCGGTTTAGCACCTGGCTGACCACCTGCCGGATTTCAGCTTCGGAAATTGTCGTTGCCATATCGGTCACTCCTTTGTGTAGATAAGTTCCACTTGCTTTTCGTTGAGGTATTCCACCCAGCGTTCGGTGGGTGCGGTATCGGTAACAATGGCATCAACTTCACCGATGTCGCACACGCGAACGAAGGAAATGTTATCAAATTTGGTGGCGTCAACCGCCAGAATTTTGCGGTCGGCGGCGGCGAAGATGGCCTGCTTGATTTCGGAATCCCGCTCGTTGGAGTCGGTGATACCCATGGCCATATCGATGCCTTTGCAGGAACACACCGCCAAATCCACATGGAAGCCGCGCACCATTTTTTCGGCCGAGGCTCCCACCAACGACAGCGCACCTTCGCGCAGAGCGCCGCCGGTGGACAGGATGTTCCAACCCTCTTTGTCGGCCAGTTCCAGCAGAATTTCCACGGAATTGGTGATGAGGGTGATGTTGCGCAAATGTTTGATGTATTTGGCCACAAAAATGGCGGTGGAGCTGGCGTCCAACATGAGGTAGTCACCGTCGTGGATTTGCTCGCCGATGAGTTCGGCAATGCGCTGCTTTCGATCCACATTGGCCCGTTTGCGGACACTGTATGGCAAATCGGCATTGCCGTTTTGCCGGATAACGGCACCGCCATAGGTTTTTTTGGCGAGGCCTTCTTGGTCGAGTTTTTCAAGATCGCGACGGATGGTTTCCTCCGTGACATCAAATTCGCGGGCGAGGTCGGATACAATCACCTTGCCCTCCACTTTGAGGCGGGCGAGGATGGTATTGCGCCGTTCAATGGCCAGCATGGGCTCCTCTCCTTTTCTATACGCAATTACAGGATGCTTTTCCAGGTTTTTTCGTCGGGATGCGGGATAACGGCACTGTCCAAAAACATACCGGTTTCGCCCGCGCCGGCCTGTGCCTTTTCAATGGCAGCTTGCACCGCTGCAATGCTACCGGTGAGCAGCAGGTAGGATTTGCCGCACATACCGCGGGCCAAGCGCAATTCAATAAGCTCCACCAGCGCGGTTTTGGCGGCAATGTCGGCGGCCACAATGGCGGCCGACGATGAAAACGTTTCCAGCACACCCAAAGCTTCGGGGCGACCGATGTCGGCAGTGCCGTACAGGGCGGTGAAAATAGAATCGTGCGGAGCACCCAGCACGAAACTATCGATAAGGGGTTCGGGGTCGTTCGCGGCAGCGGCATCCACCGCGGCACGCACGGCGCTGAGTTCACCGCTGACCAACACCAGGTATTTGCCGGGACACACCGTGCTGGCTTCCAAAATATCAATTTCGGCGGTTTTGACCATGCGATCGGCGGCACGCATGCCGGAGGACACGGTTTTGTATTCCACCATGCCAATGGCTTTGTTCACGGGTTATCCCTCCTTGGCTTCCAAAGTGATGACACGGTTGCTGACACGGCGTACCGTGCCGGAAACCGATGCGTGCAGGGCCACGCCCAATCCGTCGGGAGCGGCGGCAATGGGCTGACCGACGGTGACGGTGTCGCCCTCATTCACCAGCGGAACCGACGGGGCACCGATGTGCTGCGACAGCGGCAAGTGTACCTTGGCCGGATGCAGAGTTTGGTCAGACAGCGGTGCCGGCACATTGTAGCGGCCCAATCCCAAGCGTGCCATAAGGCGGCTCATGGGAACGCGGCGGTAACGCCGTTCGGCAGGCACGGGGGCCAGCGGAGCATCGGCCGGCGGCTTCACACCGTGCTGACGCAACCCCGCTTTGCAGGCGGACAGTAGCATGCGCGGGGACAGTCCCTGCTGGCAGGCATACATTTCGCACAAGCCGCAGCCTGTGCAAAACGAGGCGTTAACATAGGGAGTGGCATCGTTAGTGATGCCGTTGGACGCGACCAACATGAAGCGGTTGGGTTCGATGGGGTGCCCCAGCAGGTGACGGGGACACAGCTCGGTGCAATAGCTGCACTGACAGCACGCTGCCATGGCGCGTTTCATATCGATAAAAGGCTGGGCCTGTTTTTTTCGAACGATAGTGTGCTGTGCGGGCAACACCAGCACAGCGTTGGTGGTTTTGGTAACCGGCTCGGCAGGAGACCCCAGGCGCCCCATCATGGGGCCGCCGAAAAGGTAGGCGGGTTCGTCGGTGGTGACACCGCCGGCTGCGGCGATCAGTTCGCCCACAGGGGTGCCCAACGGAACACGCAGGGTAACGGGATGCGCCACTTCGCCGGCCACGGTGACAAATTTGTGCGTGAGCGGGTGGCCGGACAACAGTTGCGAGATGTTGAAAACGGTTTCGACATTGAATACCGTAACACCCACCGAAATGGGCAGTGCGCCCGGCGCCACCACACGATGGGTGGCTTCGTAGATAAGTACCACTTCGTCTCCGGCGGGATAAACCTCCGGCAACGGGCACAGGGACATGTGCGGATAGTCGGCCAGCAAAGGGGTGACGGCATCGATGGTGCGACGATAGGACCGCTTGACACCGATAATCACCGATTGCGCACCGACAGCTTGCGCCAGCAAGTGCAAGGTGGCAAGAATGTCGGCCGCGTGGTGCTCCAACACCTGACGGTGCAGTTTGAGCAGCGGTTCACATTCCGCGCAATTTAAAATGAGAGTGTCGGCCCGGGAATCCAATTTGGCATAGGACGGGAAACCCGCCCCGCCGGCACCGACCACACCGCCGTCGCGCAGGACGGCTTTGAGTTCATCGAGGGTCATGGTTGATCACTCCGGACAATCCGATGCCGCTATCGACAATGCCGACAATCGCGGCGTCTACAGGACATTCAGTCATGCCGCAACCGATACGAGCCGCGCTGCCGGTGGCCACCAGCACCAATTCGCCGATGCCGGCGCCTACATTGTCAACCGCGACTAGCGTGGGCGTTTGAGCATCCAGCTCTGCCACCGGTTCCACCACCATGAATTTGCTGCCGATTAAATTTTCGTTTTTGCGGGTGGACACGATGCTACCCACCACTTTACCGACGATCATGCGTCTTTCCCCTTTCACGGCGGTGTTGTCTTGGCTCGGCCGGCGGACCCCCGCCGGCCGCAAGCTTTCGACAACGAACTTATTTCAGCGTGGGCAAAATCTTTTCCACATCGGCGTGCGGACGCGGGATGACATGCGTTGCCACCAACTCGCCCAGCTTGCAAGCCGAAGACGAACCGGCTTCGACAGCGGCTTTCACAGCGCCGACATCGCCGCGCACCATGACGGATACCAAGCCAGATCCGATCTTTTCGGTGCCGATGAGTTCGACATTGGCGGCTTTTACCATGGAGTCGGCCGCTTCGATTGCCGCGACCAAACCACGGGTTTCCACCATTCCTA
>CAYMDU010000048.1:0-12338 GCA_964389495.1 uncultured Eubacteriales bacterium | reverse complement strand
GTGTCAATCAGGTTAAACAGATAGGTATCGCCGTCGTCGGCGTCGTACGACACCGTCACCGCGTGCGCCTTGATGGTGATGCCGCGCTCGCGTTCCAGGTCCATGCTGTCCAGCAGCTGGTCCTCCATGTCGCGCAACGCCACCGCGCGGGTTTGCTCCAAAATGCGGTCGGCCAGGGTGGACTTGCCGTGGTCGATGTGCGCAATAATGCAAAAATTGCGGGTATGATCACGCTGTGCCATGCACACCCTCCTGTTCCGTCACCGCCGCGCCGGGAAACGCCGACCCGTCGGCACACATCGGCACCCCGTCGGCCCCGATCACCATGTCAACAATCTCCGAACGGGTGTATTTGCGAATGTCCCGCATGCGATACCGGTCCATGTCGGTCATGAAGGTCACCGCCATGCCGTGCCGCTTGGCCCGGCCGGTGCGCCCAATGCGGTGCAGATAGTATTCGTTTTCGTCGGGAATGTCGTAGTTAATCACCAGTTCCACATCGTCCACATCAATGCCGCGAGCCGCCACATCGGTGGCCGCCAGCAGTTCAAACTTGCCCTTGCGGAACCCGGTCATCACCTGATTGCGCTGGCCCTGCGGAATATCGCCGTGCAGACAATCCACCGAACAGCCGCGCTTTTGCAACTGTTTGGTGAGCCATTGCACCGTGCTTTTGCGGTTGCAGAAAATCATGCCCCGATGCACCGCCAGTGCCCGCACCAGCGCACACACCGTGTCCAGCCGGTCGCTTTCCGGCACTTCCATCGCATACTGCGCAATGCGCGGGCGGTCGTCGCCTTTGGCTTCCACCGTGATTTCCACGGCGTCGTGCTGGTACTCCCACGCCACATCCATCACCTCGCGGGAAATGGTGGCACTGAACAGCGCCACCTGCGTGTCGCTCGGCGTGGCGTTCAAAATCTTGCGCACATCGCGCACAAATCCCATTTTCAGCATTTCGTCGGCTTCGTCCAGCACCGCCGTGTACACATTGCCCAGCCACACCGTGCCGCGGTTCATGTGGTCCAGCAACCGCCCCGGCGTGGCCACCACAATGTGCGGCTCCTTTTTCAGCGCGGCAAACTGGCGTTGCAACGGCTGCCCGCCATACAGCGCCACAATGTGAATTTCCGGCGTGTAGGCCGCCAGCAGCTTCAAATCCTCCGCAATCTGAATACACAGCTCGCGGGTGGGGCAAATCACAATTCCCTGAATGTCGTGGCAATCGGGCCGAAAGCACTCCAACAGCGGAATACCGAACGAACAGGTTTTGCCGGTGCCCGTGGGCGCCTTGGCAATCACATCGCGCCCTTCCAGCAGCGGCGGAATGGCCTGCTCCTGAATGGGGGTGGCCTGGGTGAACCCCATGGCCGACAGCGCCCGCATCAGTTCCGGCCGCAGCTCCAATGTTTCAAATCCGTTTTTGTTTTCTTCCGCCATGTTTTCGCATCCTCCGGCCGTTTGTCAACTTGCTTGTTGCTATATTTAATGTATTGTACCACAAACGCGCCCCACATGCAAGTGCCTTTTTACCCTCAGCCGGTGTAGTCTTCCAGCAGCGCGGCCAGTTCCTCTTCGCTGTTCACCGTCACCCCCGCCGCCAACCGCCGCTGCTCCTCTTCGGGCAACGCCCGCACAAACACCTCATACCGCTCCGCCACCGCGCCGTCCGGCTCGGCCAGCAACACCAGCTGCCCGTCGCGCACCGTCAGCACCTGCGGAAACCCCGCCGCCGTGGGCTCCCCCACCGCCGCCCGCTCGCCGCCCGTGGGCAACAGCGTGCTGGCCCACATGGCCGCCCCCACCAACAGCCCGCAGGCAATCCACACCGGCACCCACCGCCGCTCGCGTTCCTTTTCGGTTTGTTCCATGTCCTGTCCCCCTTTTTTGTTAGTGTTCACCGCCCCCCGCCGATTATTCTTTGCAAAATGGATTTGACATTTCGGCATTTCTGCTATAATATATCATTGTATCGGTATGTGTAGGTATGTAACAAAGCAAAGGAGAATTCGCCATGACCTTCCGCAAACCCGCTGTGTCCGCCGTGTGGGAAACACTGTCCCGAAAACTGTCCTCGCCGCGTCTGCGTCGGGTGCTCTCACTCATCGGCCGCAGTGTTGTCACCGTCGGGCTCATCGTCATCATCACCGGCTGCATCGTGGCCTGTGTGCTCACGGTGTATCTGGCCACCAACTTCACCGGCGAAGGCAGCCTGCCCGATGTCGATCTCATCAACGAAAACCAAACCTCGGTCATTCTGGTCAAAGACGACTCCGGCACCTACCGAGAATACCAGCGCATCGCGGGCGTGCAGCGCGAATGGGCCAACCTCAGCGACATCCCCGTGAATTTGCAAAACGCCGTCATCGCCATCGAAGACGAACGCTTCCACGAACACTACGGCGTCGACTGGAAACGCACCGTGTCGGCCATTGCCAACCTGGTGCTGCATTTTAACGACACCGAATACGGCGGCTCCACCCTCACCCAGCAGCTGGTGAAAAACCTCACCGGGAACGACAGCCATTCCATCTCGCGCAAAGTCACCGAAATTTTCACCGCCATCGAAATGGAAGAATACTACACCAAAGACGAAATCCTGCAAGCCTACCTCAACATTCTGCCGCTCACCGGCACCATCGAAGGGGTGGGCGCGGGTGCGCGTACCTATTTCGGCAAAGACGTGTCCGAACTGTCGCTGGCGGAATGTGCCGTGCTGGCCAGCATCACCAACAACCCCAGCCGCTACAATCCCTACACCCACCCCAAAGCCCTGCTCAGCCGTCAGCGCACCGTGCTGTACAAAATGCACGAACTCGGCTTCATCACCAGCGATGAATACCGGCAGGCCTTGGGCGAAGAACTCTATTTTGTCAGCAACACCACGGCCACCCAGGTCTACGACTACTACACCGACATGCTCATCGACGAAGTGATCGACGATTTGGAAAGCACCTACGGCTACACCGAAGCCCAGGCCAAAAACATGGTGTTCTACGGCGGGCTCACCATCTATTCCTGCGAAGACCCCGCCCTGCAAGCCAAAGCCGAAGCCGTCTACGCCGACGAAAGCAACTTCCCCGCCAAACTCGAAGGCGACGAAGCCGACCCGCAAGCCGCCATCTATGTCATGGACTACACCGGCAAAACCGTGGCGGTGGTGGGCGGCCGCGGCGAAAAAACCGCCAACCGCATTTTCAACCGCGCCACCTCGTCGGTGCGTCAGCCCGGCTCGGCCATGAAACCCATTGCGGTCTATGCCCCCGCCGTGCAACTCAACCTCATCAACTATTCCTCGCCCATTCGCGATTGCTACATCACCCTCAAAGACGGCACCAAGTGGCCCCGCAACTACGGGTACAACACCCCGGTCGATCGCGGCTGGACCACCGTGAACGCCGCCCTGCAAGCCTCCTACAACACGGTGCCGGCGCAAATCATGCAAACCCTCACCCCCCAGCGCTCGTTTGATTTCCTCACCAACTCGCTCAAACTCTCGTCGCTGGTCACTTCCGACGGCAAGGGCAACACCGACATCGACTACGCCCCCATGACCCTCGGCGGCCTCACCAACGGCGTCTACATTCAGGAAATCGCCGCCGCCTATCAAATCTTCGGCAACGGCGGCATCTACAACGAACCCTATTCCTACACCCGCGTGGAACAAAACGGCGAAGTGCTTCTCACCAAAGGCCCCACCAATGTGCAGGTGCTCGATGTCGATTCCGCCTATGTCATGAACCGCCTGCTGCAAAATGTGGTCACGGGCAGCAAGGGCACCGCCCGCTCCATCAAAGGCTCGTGGACCGATTGGGAAGTGTTTGCCAAAACCGGTACCACCACCGAAAACAACGATGTGTGGCTGGTGGGCGGCACCTCGCAATATGTCGCCGCCAGCTGGTTCGGCTACGACCAAAACCAAAAACTCAAAAGCACCCAAACCGGCACCGCGCGCAAACTGTGGAACAAAGTCATGGTGGCCCTGCGCGACGACACCGTCGATAAAACCTTCGACTCCTACGCCGGCACCACCGTCGAAGCCGTCTATTGCACGCAGTCCGGCCTGCTGGCCACCACCGGTTGCACCTCCAAAGAAACCGGCGTGTACAAACCCGGCCAGGTGCCCGGCGTGTGCACCGCCCACACCGGCGACCCGGTCAACCGGCTCGATGCCTCCGGCACCCCGGTCTCCTCGGTCCCCACCGGCACCGATACCACCGATGCCGGCACCACCGGCACCGACACCGGCACCACCACCGCCGCGCCCGCGGCCTGATTTTCCTTGTGCTGTCCCACCGCCGCGCGGAAACCCGCGCGGCGGTTTTTTGCACACACAAAAGCGGCGGAAGCTGTTGCTTCCGCCGCTTGCTTTGTTATGTTGTATGGCATGCGTTTGCCGCAGGGCCTCAGGCCAGCGCCGTTTCCAGCACACCCGTGGCCATCAGCACCGCCAGCAGCACGCCCAGCCCGATGCGATACCAGCCAAACGGCTTAAAGTCGTGCTTTTTAATAAAGTCCATCAAAAAGCGAATCACCAGCAGCGACACCGCAAAGGCCACCGCCATGCCCAGGCCCAACGCGCCCCATTCGGCGCCGCTCAGGGTCAGCCCCTCGCGCCAGAACTTAAAGATTTTCAGCGCGCTGGCCCCCACCATGGCGGGAATGGCCATAAAGAACGAAAACTCGGCCGCCGTGTAGCGTGAACAGCCCAACAGCACCGCGCCCAAAATGGTGGCGCCGGAACGCGACGTGCCGGGAATCAGTGCCAACACCTGAAAGCAGCCAATCCCCAGCGCCGTGCGCCAGTCCAGGTCGGCGGGCGTGTGCACACGCGGGGTGTGCGGGCGGCTTTCCATCCACAAAAAGAGCACGCCGTACACCGTCAGGGTAGCGGCAATCACCGCCGTGTCCGACAGCACCCCGTCCACCAAATCGTCCAGCGGCACACCGATAATCATGGCGGGCACGCTGGCAATCAGCACCAGGCCCCACAGCCGCCAGGTGGCTTTCTTTTCGGGGGCCGCCTTGCGCGGGGAAAACGGGTTCAGCTTGTGAAAATACATCACCAGCACCGCCAAAATCGACCCCAGCTGGATCAGCACCTTAAACAAATCAAAAAAATCCTGCGAAAACGAAAACGGCAAAAAACGATCCACCAAAATCAAATGCGCCGTGCTGCTCACCGGCAACCATTCGGTGATGCCCTGCACCACCCCTTGCAACAGCGCTTTCAGCCATTCGGCCACCGTGCTCATCGTGCCGCCTCCTTACAGGTCGATTTCCCCAAGCAGGTCGCGCAGCAAAATCACTTCGTCGGCCGTCAGGGTCACACCCTTGCCCATTTTGGAACGGTCGGGGGCCCAGTCGCGAATGTCGTATTTCGGGTCGCGGCCGTTCCAGCTCACCAAATTGATTTCCTTGCGCCAGCCCGTGGGCGACTCGGACAAAACGCCCAGTTCCTTAACCACTTCATACTTCAACTCTGCCATGTTGCTCTACTCCTTTTTGTTGTTACAGATTAAAACAGCCACCGCTCCAGGGGCTTGTCGGCGGGTTTGGTGTCGGCCGCGGCCCCGCCGTCCAGTTCGCGTTTCAGGTCGGCCGTTTCGGCCTGCACCCGGTCGGCAAACGCGGCCGCCGCGGCCAGCTTGTGTGTGAACGCTTCTTTTTCTTCCCACAGCGCCGCCACCGCCTGATGCGTTTGCGCCAGCTGGGTGCTCTGTTCGGCTTCCCGCTCGCGCACCGCCTGCAACTCGCCGCGCACCTGCGCCAGCTCGTCGCTCAGTTCCTGTTCGCGCCCGGCGGCAATCACCGCCTGCGCCTGCGCCAATTCCTGCGCCTGCGCCGCCAACTGCTCGGTCAGAGAACGCACCGCTTCCTGCGCCGTGGCCAGTTCGGCCCGCAACGCCTCTTCGCGCTGCGCCGCCTGCGGGGCATCGGCCAGTTGGCGTTGCGCCGCTTCCAGCTCCCGGGTGAGAGTGGCCACCTGTTGCCGTTGCAGCTCCTGTTCGGCTTGCTGCTCGGCCCGCAGGTCGTCAATATACGCCAGCACATCCTCCCGCGCAAATCCGCGGAAGCTGGTTTTAAATCCGTCATACTCTCTCATGTGTCCTCCTCCTTTCCGCTGACTCATTTTACCATGTTCCCCGCCAAAACGCAAGGCCTTTTGCACAAAAAGAGCGCCGCCCGACGGCGGCGCTCCCGAACGGCTCCGTCAGCCTTCCTGCCAACGGGACTGTTCGTGCTGTTTGTTCTGTTCCTGTTGCTTGTTCTGCCCGGTCTGTTGGTTCTGCTTGTTTTGCCCGTTCTGTCGGGTTTGGCGGTTCTGCTCGGCCTGGCGGTTCTGTTCGTTCTTGCTGTTCATGTCACAGCCTCCTTGCGGTTTTCTGGCGCGTGGCGCCATTTCCAGTATGTCCCGCACACCGCCCGCCTATACACGGCGTTCACGCCGCCGGTTGCTCCTGCGCTTCGGCAAACGCCCGAATCAGCGCCGCCGCACTCTGCGCCGCCGCCTGTTGCTCGTCGGTGGCGTTGTCCGGCAACGCACGCACCCCCCAGTACAGCTCTTTCGGCACGCTCCACAGCTGCTCGTCGGTGTCCAGCAGGGCACAGCCCTTCCAGTTCCAATACTTCCCGTCGTCGCTCACGCCCGGTCGGCCCGCCATGTCGGTCAGCGGCATGAAAAAATCGGATTCATTCCCGTTAAAGGCGGTATGCATGGTGCCGGTATAGTACGACGGCGTAATTGCCCACGCATCCACATCCCGCGCCATCAAATGCGCCAGCACCGTTTGCTGATTGCTCACCGCTTCGGCACCGCTTTCCACATTCAGGCAAATCACTTCCACCCGCACGCGGCCGTCACCGTTGCGGTCGTCGGCATAGACTTCCAGCAGTTCTTCCACCCGTTGGTCGGAATCCACACTCACGCCCTGCGCCGTCACCATGCAAATCACATAATCCGGTTGCACGCGGGTCAGGCTTTGCCCCAACAGCACCGCCAGGGTCAGCAGCAGCACCGCACCCAGAATCACTTTCCACTTGTGATGATACCAAAAATTGGCCCACTTCTCCCGCGGTGTCCGCGGCGGCGGTGCCTCGGGCGCTTTCACCAGCTCCTCCGGCTTCACCCCGGCCAAATACATTTCGCGTGCCATGCCGCTTCGTCCTTTCCGTCACTCACGAACCGTTATCGCCTGCACCGTCACATTCGCGCCGTGTTCGCACACCACACGGTGTTCGCCGGCCGCCGCCTTAAATCGGCGGCGCACCGTCGCCGTCTGCCCTTCGGTGCCGCACACCGACAGCACCATGGGCGCTTCGCCGTCCACGGTCAGCGTCACCTTCACCTGCGCCAACGGCAGCGCGTTGCAGGTATACACCAGCTCCGCTTCACACTCCTGCTCGCCGCCGAAAGTACCGGTCAGTTCCTCGCCGGCAGCCGGCGCGTCCCACACCGCCGCCACCGTGGCCGGCGGGGCGGCTTCGGCAAACACCGGCATACCGTCGTGCAGGCTGCGCTCAAAGGCCGGCGTACCCAGGGCATAGCGCACCAGGTTGGCCGCACACCGCTGCAACTCGCCGCGGGTGAGCTTGCCCTCGTCCAGCCCCTGCATCAGGTCGTGCGGCTGGCTCAGCGCGTCCGGGCACACCATGTACACATCGTTGCCGGCGCGCACCATGTCTTTCAAATGGTATTGGCTGGCTTCGCCGCCTTCTTCGTTGCTCTTGGCCCACCAGTCGGTCATCACAAACCCGGTGTAGCCCCACTCCCCACGCAAAATGGTGGTGGTCAAATCGTATTGCGACGCATTCCAGCGGCCGTTCACCGCGTTGTAGGTGGTCATAATCCCCAGCGTGCCGCCTTCGTGCACCGCGATCTCAAACCCGCGCAAATACACTTCGCGCAGCGCCCGTTCGGAAATCACCGCGTCCACATCGTACCGATGCGTTTCCTGGTTGTTGGCGCAAAAATGCTTAATGGTGGACCCCACCCCGCTTTCGGCAATGCCGCGCGTGATAGCCGCTCCGATTTTGCCGGTGAGCACCGGGTCCTCCGAAAAATATTCAAAATTGCGGCCGCACAGCGGATGGCGGTGCAGGTTCATGCCCGGCCCCAGCAACATATCCACGCGGTAGTGGCGCATCTCGTCGCCCGCAATCGCATACAACTCCTGCACCAGCGCTTCGTCCCAGGTGGCCGCCAGCAAGGTACCGTTGGGGAACGCCGTGGCCTGCGACCCGTCGTCCAACCGCAAGCCCGACGGCCCGTCGGTCACACACACCGGCGGAATTCCCAGCCCGCGCAACGCGGCCGTGGTGCCGCCGAACACGCCGCCGGTACCCGGTGTCACTTTGGGGCTGTTCATGCCCTCGCCGCACACCATGGCGCACAGGTCGGTGTCGCTCATTTGCGCCACCAGTTCCTCCACAGTGTGCCGCCCTTCGGCCACATCGCGCAGGCGGATACCGCGGTCGCCCGTGTAGTCCCAAGTTTTCGGCAATTCGGCGGCAATGCGCTCGGCCGTGTTCACCGTGCGCAGCGGCGTCGGGCGATACACCGCCCGCACCCCGTCGCCGTCCGGTTCGGCACACAAGCGGTCAAACGGCGTCACCGGGGCCAGCGCTTCCCGCAAACGGCGCACCACCTCGGTGGTGTCCTGTGTCCACCGCAGCACCTCCCGCGCTTCCCGCACATCGGTACCGGCATACACGGCATGAACGCCCGCTTCCCGCACATAACAGCTCCGATACCCGGTCACCCCGGCATCGTCATACGCTGCCAGCGACACCAGCGGCACTGTCACCGTGAGCATTTCGCTCTCGCCCGGTTTCAGCACACCGGTTTTGGCAAACCCCGCCAGTTGGCGCGCCGGATTGCCCAGCTTGCCGCAGGGCGCCGCATAGTACACCTGCACCACTTCGCGGCCGTCGCGCGCGCCGGTGTTGGTCACCGTGGCCGTCACCGTCACGGTGTCGTCGGTGCGCTCCGCCGCATACGCCACGGCAAACGCCGTGTAGCTCAGCCCAAATCCAAACGGATACTGCACGCGCTCCGGCGCAAAGGTTTCAAAATAGCGGTATCCCACATAAATATCATCGGTATACAGCACCTGCTTCGGGTCCCCGAAATCCGCGTCGGCGGGGTGCCCCTCCATGGTGAGCAACTGCGTGTCCGGCAGGCGCCCGGCCGGCGCGGCCCGGCCGCACAGCAAATCGGCAGCCGCCGGCGCACCGTTGGCGCCGCCCTGCCACAAATACATCACCGCGTTCACGCGGTCGGCAAAACTCACATCAATCATGTTGCCCACATTAAGCAGCACCGCCACGCGGTCAAACGCGCCGGTCACCGCCTCCAACATGGCCGCTTCGCCCTTGCTGAGAAGATAACTTCCTTCGGTGAGGCTGTTGTCGCGGTCTTCGCCCGCCGTGCGCCCCAAAATCACCACCGCCACCTCGTTGCGCTTGGCAGCGGCGGCCACCACGGCCGGCTCCAACGGCATTTCTTCTTGACTCCACGGCTCGGTTCCCCAACCGTGGCCGTTGTCAAACGGGTGCTCGGCCACCCAGGCCTCATACACCCCCGCCAGCTCTTCGTCCACCGCCAACAGCGGTTCGGCACGCAACGCCTCCAACACGCTCGGCACATGCTCCACATTCACCAGGCCGCCGGAACCGGTGCCGCTTTTGTAATAATCGGTTTGAATCCGCCCAAACAGGGCCACCCGCGTGCCCGCCGCCAACGGCAACAGCCCGCCTTCGTTTTTCAACAGCACCGCCCCGTCGGCCGCCGCCCGGCGGCACAAAGGATGGGTATTCGGTTTGCATTTCATATTCGTTCCCTCCGTTCTGCGTTCTGCTTTCAGTGTACCGAACCGTTCCCGAAAAAGCAAGTACTTTTTGTGAATTTTTTCGGACACTTTTTGCTCTTTTTCCGTTTTTTCGTTTTCAGCGGTGCGCCCGCGCAAATTCCCGCGGCGACACCCCCGTTTTGCGGCGAAACACCCGCGAAAAATACAACGCATCGGCATAGCCCACCGCGCACAAAAGTGCTCTCCACACCGGCACCCCTGTGTGAGACCGCCAGCTTGGTATTTTTGCCTGTTTGTGCTCATCGGCGGTATTTCGTCGGCGGCGCTCCAAAATGAAGCCGAAAGCAGCGGGTGAAATAGTTGGCATCGGGAAACCCGCAGGCCGCCGACACCGCCATCACCGTGTGGGACTTTGCCACCCAAACCACCCGGCACATTCCGGTGCAGGAAACCGACGAATCCATCGTCGGCGGCCACGGCGGCGGCGACAGCGGCATCATCCGGGAACTCTACGACTACCTCAGCGGTTCCTACACCGGGTTCTGCGCCGCCGACATCGAAACCTCGGTCAAAAACCATCTCATCGGCTTTGCCGCCGAAGAAGCCCGCCGCCGCAACACCGTCGAAAGCGTGGCCGACTATTGCCGCCGCTTCGGGTACACCTATTCCTAGCCGCCCGCCGGCACTCCCCCTCGCTTTGTCGGTGGCGGCTGCCCGCCCTTCACCTCAACCCAAACCAAAACCGGCGGCCCACCACACAGGGGGGCCGCCGGCCTTTGTTTTTCAAACTGCGGTCTGCTCAGCGGTGACCGGCCGGGCAAGTGCCGTCGTCGGCCAATCGCGCGCCGCATTGCGGGCAAAACAGGGGCTTGCCGTCCGCAACCGGTGCCGGTGCGGCATACGCAGGCGGTTTCGGCATCACCGGCACTGCCGGCGCCCGGAACAAATCAACCTCCGCGCCCGCGTCGTCGCCTTTCAGCTTGTTGTTAATTTGAATCACGTTTTTCACCAACAACACCGCCATCATCAGCAGCTCATACACCAGGCGCACCGCAATCGGGCCAAAAATCATCAGCAAAAAGCCATAGCCGCCCAACCACTTGGTGTCGCCCCAGAAAGACTCCTGCACCGAAAAAAGCAGGAAAAATCCTTGCAGCAACACATAGGCGGTTGCAAAAATATACAGTGCCTGCAAAATCTTTTCCACAATCAGGTACTTAAAATTCACCGTGTCATGCAAAAATTTTCCGAATTTCCCCAGCGTGGCGCGCCGACTGTCCGGCACCACCAACACAAAAGCCACCACCGTGGCCGCCAAGGCAAACACCACAGCGATAACGCCCGCTACTGCTACACTCATCCAACATCCTCCTCTGCTTTTTCTATGCTTTTGCACAATACTATTCTACTATGCAAGCATTATTTTGTCAATATTTATTTTCCTTTTTTCGAAAATGTTGTTTTCCGCCGACCACGCCGTTTCCCTCGCCGCACCGCCCTCCACCACAAAATAGAAAATCGCCATCTGCTACGATGACGATTTCCCATACCGTCTTCTTTTGTAGGGAACTTTTTGCGATTATTTTGGGCAATTTATTCCCTATAAGTTACCATATTTTAACGCAGTTGCTTTTCATAAATTCCGTAATTTCGCCGGTGTCCTTTCTCAGATCATGCGGTTGCTTCTCTTAACAGAATCGACAGGAACGGGCATATGGGCGTTCTCCATCATGCGCCACACCGGAATTGCTGCAACAGAGATGCGCCGAACACCGAAAATGCCGAACTTTGAACACAAAAAAAGACCTTGCATACCCGAAGGCACACAAGGTCAATTTCTATGGCGATTTTACCAATCGGCTTTGCCCAAAAACAAAGTGATCAAACTCACTTCATGTCTTTGATAGCAGCCTGGGCGGCGGCCAAACGGGCAATCGGCACGCGGAACGGCGAGCAGGACACATAGTCCAAACCGATCTTGTGGCAGAACTCCACGGAAACCGGGTCGCCGCCGTGCTCACCGCAGATACCGCAGTGGATCGACGGACGGGTTTTCTTGCCCAGCGTCACGGCCATATCCATCAGCTTGCCCACGCCGGTCTGATCCAGCTTGGCAAACGGATCGTTCTCGTAGATCTTCTTGTCGTAGTAGGCCGACAGGAACTTACCGGCATCGTCACGGCTGAAGCCGAAGGTCATCTGGGTCAAATCGTTGGTACCGAAGCAGAAGAACTCGGCTTCTTTGGCAATGTCATCGGCCGTCAGGCACGCACGCGGAATTTCCATCATGGTACCCACTTCATACTTCAATTCCACACCGGCCGCGGCGATTTCCGCGTCGGCGGTGGCCACCACGATGTCCTTCACGAACTTCATTTCCTTCACTTCGCCGGTCAACGGAATCATGATTTCGGGAACAATCGTCCAGTCGGGATGATTCTTCTTCACATTGATGGCCGCGCGAATCACAGCGGTGGTTTGCATCTTGGCAATTTCGGGATAGGTAACAGCCAAACGGCAGCCGCG
>CAYMDU010000047.1:0-12885 GCA_964389495.1 uncultured Eubacteriales bacterium | reverse complement strand
TGCCTATGGCTGGCTGCCATAAACCAAGGGGCAAATATATAGTAACAGGAGTGAACAGCGTGAAAGAAATTGAACTATTCACCGACGGTGCTTGTTCCGGCAATCCCGGCGCCGGCGGATGGGCTGCCATTTTGCGCTATGGCACCCACGAAAAAGAACTCTCCGGCGGCGAAGCCAAAACCACCAACAACCGCATGGAATTAACAGCCGTGATCCGTGGACTGGCCGCCCTGAACGAACGCTGCCGTGTGCGCATCACCACCGACTCGCAATATGTTGTTAACGGCATCGAAAAAGGATGGGCCGCCGGGTGGAAGCGTAACGGCTGGCGAAAAGCCGACAAGAAACCGGCGCTGAATGCCGATTTATGGGACACACTGCTTCGCCTGATTGAGCTGCACGAAATTAGTTTTCACTGGGTTCACGGCCACCAAGGGCACCCGGAAAACGAGCGTTGCGATGCACTGGCCGTGGCGCAATACCAACAAATCAAGCAAGGATAACCACCTGTTCGCGCCGCCAAGCAATCCCTTCTCTTTGTTACCGGCGTCATATATCAAAAATATGCAAAGTACCGCACGGATATCCGTGCGGTACTTTTGCTGTTGACAATATTGTGTGCTGATTATTTGTACAGCGGGCCGTAGGTGGCGCAAGCCTTATAATCGGCACTTTCGTCGTCTTCGGTACCGAAGGCAGCCCACGCATGCGGACGGTAAATCTTGTCTTCCGGCACATTGTGCATAGCCACCGGAATACGCAACATGGAAGCCAGAGTGATTAAGTCGGCACCGACATGACCATACACCGTTACACCGTGGTTGGCGCCCCAACGTGCCATCACCGTGTAGACATCTTTAAAGGCACCCTTGCCGGTCAAGCGCGGAGCAAACCATGTTGTGGGCCAAGTGAAGTCGGTGCGTTTGTCGATGACGGTGTGAATATCATCCGGTAAATCGGCTGTGTAGCCTTCGGCAATTTGCAGCACCGGACCGATACCGTCAATCACATTCAGGCGCAGCATGGTAACCGGCATTTCGGCACCGCAACGGAAATGGCTGGAAAAGCCGCCGCCGCGGAAGTATTCGTAGTCGGCACGGCGCCAATCGGTTGCTTCCAAGCAAGCCGACACATCGGCATCTGTCATATTCCAGAACGGTTTCATGCAGCCCTTGCCGTTGGCATCGCGCGAAGCACCGCTGCCGTCCAGTGCGGTAGCACCGGAGTTAATCAAGTGAATAAAGCCGTCTTTGGCAACGCCATCGGGGCGCTTGCCGGTTACGCGCTCGCAGGCTTCCGGGCTCCAATAGGTGCGCACATCGTGGAAACAAGGTGCCGAATGGGAAACCAGCGTACCAAGCAACATGGACATACCGTTGCAGGTATCGTTTTCAGTTGCCAACGGGAGCGGCATCCGCTGACCGTTCCAGTCGAAAGTGGAGGACATGATTGCTTCGGTGAAGTCGGCATTGGGCAACCAGTCGGTCCATTGACGCTGCCCTTGGAAGCCGCCGACAACGCCGTTGCGACCCAAGGCTTCTTCGTGCCAACCCAGTTCGTTAAGCTTGGGATTACCCACCATGATGTCGCGAATAACCACCGACATCTTGGCAATGAACTCCCAGTCTTGGTCGGCGGGAACGACCTTGGATTTGGTGATTACTTCGGGGAAATTCTTGCCGGCGTTTTTATCCAGCCCTTCTTTGCAGTTGGCTTTGATCCACGCCAACGCTTTTTGATATTCTTCCGGATCGTAAATGCCGATCTTTATGCGACGCAGCACTTCCACTTCGTCGACCCATTCGGAGCGCAAGCCGAAATACTTTTGCATGATGTTGGCATCGCAATAGCTGCCTGCGATACCCATGCAGACCGCGCCGATATTCACATAGGCCTTGTTTTTCATCCAGCCGACAGCAACCGCGCAACGGGCAAAACGCAAAATCTTTTCTGCCACATCATCGGGAATGGTGGTATCGGTGGCATCTTGCACATCGTGGCCGTAGATTGAAAATGCCGGCAAGCCACGCTGGGCATGTGCTGCCAAAACAGCGGCCAAGTACACCGCGCCGGGGCGCTCGGTGCCGTTGAAGCCCCACACCGCTTTGATTGTTTGCGGGTCCATATCGAATGTTTCCGTGCCATAGCACCAGCAAGGTGTTACCGTGAGTGTGGCAACCACATTTTCCGAAGAAAATTGTTCGGCCACCTGTGCCGCCTCGGCGCCGCCGCCGATGGTGGTGCAACCCACCACACACTGCACCGGCGTGCCGTCGGGGTATTTCAGTGTTTCGCTGATCAGCTTGGCGGCGCTTTCCGCCATACCCATGGTTTGTTTTTCCAAACTTTCGCGCACACCGCCCCATCGACCGTCGATGGTGGGGCGAATACCGATTTTGGGATAAATCATAGAATACACACTCCTTTAAATTTCTTTTTTGTTAAATCTATCATACCATTGACAGACCCGATTGTCAAATGGTATAGTAACAAAAAATAAAAGAATATTCACTTTTGAGGTGCTGTATGGAACAAATCAACTATCACGAAGACCTGCCTCGCGGCATTCCCGATTTTCCGTTGGAATTTTATCGGGTGGACAGCCACCACCCGCGCTATCAGATGGACTGCCACTGGCATGACGAATTTGAACTGATACATGTTTTGAGCGGTGACCTGCGTTTCACTGTGGACGGGGTTGAACACCGTTTGTCGGCCGGTGACACGGCTTTTGTGGCCGGCGGGCAAGCACACGCCGCTTCTCCCCAACACTGTGTATACGAATGTGTGGTTTTTGACCCGGCTATGCTGTTGCGGAGCGGTGATGCCTGCAAAGCCTATTTGCACCGCATTCAAAGCGGAAGCATTGTGGTGGCCTCGTGTTTTCCGGCTTCGTGCTTGCCGATACGCGAAACCATGGAGCGCCTGTTTCGCACGGCTTTTCAACCCAACCGTCAGCCAAACGCACTGTTGGTATTCGGGGCGTTGCTGGATTTTTTCGGATTGGTTTTTGAGCAAGGCGCCTACACAGAAAGCACCTCCAGCTTGCCGCAACGTGCTCGCCGCATGAGGCATTTGAAGCAAGTGGTCACTTTTATTGAACAGCATTATCCGGAACCGATCACACTCACCGATATGGCGGAAACGGTCCACATGAACCCACGCTATTTCTGCCGATTTTTTCGGCAAATGACCCGCCGCACGCCTATTGATTACTTGAATCGGTATCGCATTGACTGCGCTTGCCAGGAATTGAGCACCACCGAAAAAAGCGTCACCGAAGTGGCGCTTGATTGCGGTTTCAACGATATCAGTTATTTCATCAAACTGTTTCGCCGATACAAAGGCATTTCGCCCGGAAAGTATTTGGCAGCGCTCACAGCCGGCACGGACGCACACTGATTTCGCCGGCGTTCAAGTCGCACAAACGGCCATCGGCCAAACGCACGCGCAAGGCATACTTTTCGGTGATATCTTCCACGGTGGCCGGTTGCTCTTCCCCGTTTTTAAGCACCGTAATCTCGCGCCCCAACCGAAAACAGCGTTCGCGGTATTCTTCATAAACATGATTGTGCGGCAACGAAGAATACAGTGCTTGCAACTCATTGAGAAAGGCCGCCGCCAAGCGTTCACGCGCCAGTTCCTCGGCTTGCAAAAGAACCGCTCCCGCTCGATTGTCAAGCTCGGCGGGAAATCCCTCGCGCGGCGCCCACACATTAAAACCGGCTCCAATCACCGCATACTGCAATCGCCCTGTCTGCGCATCGGTTCGTGCTTCGGCCAAGATGCCGCAGACTTTTTTGTTGTCGCAATAAATGTCGTTCACCCATTTAACAGCGGCTGTGCGTTCGGACACGGCCTCCACTGCCCGCGCCGCCGCTACGGCGGCCAGGGGCGTGAGAAGGTATGCTGCCTGCTCCGGTGTGAGCAACGGGCGAAGCAACACGCTCAAATACAATCCCGTGCCTTCGGGCGACCAAAAGGTGTGCCCACAACGGCCGCGACCGGCCGTTTGCTTTTCGGCCACCAGCACCGTCCATTCAGGCACCCCTTGTTCGGCTGCCTCACGAAGCACCGTGTTGGTGGAAGTGACACACGGCTCCACCGTAACAGCCACCGGGGGTGCTACCCGTTTTTGAATTTCCTCTGCCAACAGTTTCATTTACATCGCCTCAAAATACGCAATCACGCCATCGGTGACCGCCTGCATCAGTTTGCTGCGATATACCGAATCGATCAGTGCTTCTTTATCCTTGGGATTGTCCAAAAAGGCACACTCCAAAAGCACCGACGGACAATCGAAAATAGAACGGGTCATATACAGTGAGCCCCACACCGTGCCCGACGACCGAGGGCGCCCATTGGTGCTGGTTCCCACACCGTATGTGGTTTCCACCGCGTGCATTTGGGGATAAATATACGATGCCAGCGTGTATCCCTGCTCGCCGTGATAGTGCACTGTGGCGCCGGTTGCCGTTCCGTCAAATCCATTCATGTGTACGCTGATCACCATGTGATAATCGCCCGCATGTGCTTTGGCCACCCGATCGGGAAGCGACAGATATTTATTTCCCAAATGTTCGGTTCGTGTCATGGTCACCGTGGCGCCCAATGCTTCCAGCTTACTTTTCAGTTCGTTGGCATAAGCCAAATTAAACGGTGCTTCCTGCGGCTTATCGTCATCCGTTCCGTGGCCGGGATCCAACAAAATGCGAATTCCCTTCAACTTTTGGTCGGCCGGATTTTGCGCAATATCCACCGGGTTTAAAAACGAAATTTTCAAGGTGTCCCCTGTCCAAACCAGCTGATGCCCGTAGTAATGGCCTTTGGTTTTCAATGTCAGGCGAAGCACCCACACATTGGATCCTTTCTCAATCCATTGCGCGCTGCTGAACAACGGATTTCCTTGCAAATTCGGCGCCGCCGGTACACCGGTTACATAGTGAAATGTCACATCCACATACTCGGCCGTTTGCCCGTAGTTTTCCAAGCTGTAATTCGGCGTGCCGGTGGTGATGTCTTTGTAGTATTTCTGCGGATAGGCAGCCAAATACACCGGTACATTCCAGCCGGCCTGAAAAGTCAGCACCGTGTGCATGGATGTGACCGAAGCGCTGCCGTTTGTCAGGGCACTCGCTTCGTTCAATGCACCTTTCACCAATTCGGCATCTTTTTGATACACACGCTTGCCCGACGCCAATAAGTAGTACGACAATTTGCCGTTGTATACTTTGCTCACCAGCTTGTCCTGCGTTCCTTTGGGCAAATAGGAATTGTACGGCCTCGAAGAATCGTCCACGGCACTGCCGCCGTTAAAGGTTTCCGCATAGTCCGATTTGATCACCACAATATCCTGCGTTCCGTCGGCCGGCGGTGTTGCCACACTGTTCACCGTGGTGGCAACAGTGGTTGGCATTGTTGTGATATTGCTGCCGGTTCCGCCGCTTGTGATTTCCGCTGTTCCGGTGGTTTCTGTCACGGTTGTTGCCACGGTGGTTGCGGCTGTGGTCGTGGTGGTTGTGGTAACCGTTGTTGTCGGCATCGGCAGGGCTTCCAATGTGATTGAACCACCGGTCAGGGTTTCTGTTAATCCGTTATACGTGGCGGTTACGGTGATTGCTCCCAGCTTTTTCTCCTGCCCCACCGTGCCGGAAGGCAAGGTGTAACTGCCCATGTAGCTTTCAAAATCCGAAGGCAAGCCGCCGCTTTCTTCTTCTTTATTTTCTGTTACTTCCAGCTTCACCGTGGCACCGTTAATCTTGGCTGTCACCGCCGACCCGCTGCGCGCTGTGGCACGGATAATAAAGGTGCTTCCGCCGTCCACCGTCATGGCCGACGACGGTGACACTTCCGACAGCAAGGTTTGTTTGTAGGTGATTTTATAGGTTACGGTTTTGTCCTTGTGGGAAAAAACAAAGGTGTTCAGCCCAATCGACAACGAATACCGCTGTGTGAAAAAGCCGTGTTCCGACAGTTCCACAGCGTTGCCGTTCACTGTCATGGGAAAATTGGTGTCACCGCCGCCCTCAAAGGTGACGGTGGATTCCGTGGTGGTGAAGGCGGTGGATTTCGGTTGCGATATGGTGAGCTGTTGATAAATGTATTCTTCGTTCAAAGTACCGGCATAGGCTTTCTTCAAAGTGTCGGCCATGCCCTGCTTATCGGTGCGCAACGCCGTTAGCGACTTGTAGGCGCTGCCGCACCAAGCCGTGCTCTCTTTGCAATACAAATATTGCTGTGCCAATTGGTCCGGCGATTTCCAGCCCGCCAAATAGGATCCGCCCGTGTTGGCGGCATGGGAAATGTACAAAGGCAAATTCAGCTCTGTGGCCACCGTTTCCCACCACGACAGCACCGTTTGGAACGACGCTGTTGCGTGCACCGTGGAAGAACCGATATCGGCCATTACGCAATGGAACAAGCCCCGTTTCAGCCACGATAATGTGTCGGCACAGCCATCGGTGTATTCTTCGTAGTAGGCAGAGGTATTCGACCCTTGTTCATTCACCGACCGATGCGCCCACACGCCATAGGATATCAACCCCACATAGCGATCGCGGTCGCCCGCCGTTAGAGCCGTGGCCACTTGTGTTACCAGCCGATCCACCGCTGTGCAGGCTGCTTCCCGCTCCTCGGCGGAAATCTGCTTGACAGGATAGGCAAACCCGGTGACGAACAATCCGTCAAGGGCATAGCAAGAGGCCCCTTCTGTTGCCATTTTCACGGTGTTTTCCGTAACCCCTTCCTGCATGGGGTCCCATTCTTCCGTGCCGTCGTGTACATGCAAATCCAGCACACCGTAGATATACAACTTTTTCTCACGCGCTTTTGCCACAATGTATTCCAGCGGTTCAAACCGGCTGCCGTCGGCGTTGTTCAGCACCAAACTTTTCATCACTTCCGACGGGTACAGGGCTTCATTTTCGCGATGAAGTGGTAGCAGCAGCGTGTTGAATTCCCATTCCGCAATGCTGTCGAAAGCGGTATCAATCTGCTTTTTCACTTGGGCGGCGCTCTCTTTTCCGCTCACCAAGTAATCTGTGCCCGCTACCAGCCAAACGCCTTTCATTTCTTCCGGCACGGCATATTGCGGTTCCGGTTCCGGCACCGGTTGTGTTGTGGTTGCGGTGGTTGTGACCGCTTCGGCAACGGTAGACGAGGTGTGCGCGGTATGAGAAAACAAGCCCGCGATTGCATAAAGCGCTTGGCCGTTGGCCACCGCAAAGCAAGCGGCCACTATGACCGCCACACTGATCAACGACACCAAAATATACCTGCCGCGCTTTGACGGTTCTTTTTCTTTAAAATGCTTTGCCATACTTTACGCTCCCCGCCGCCGTGTTTGTTTTACAACACCGACAACAAATTTTTAATTTCCGCTTCGGCCACTGCCACATCCGCTTCGGAAGAAAAGCCCGCTTTTTGTGCCGGCTGAAAATAGCTGTAACTGTAAAAGCACAACCCGGCAATGTGCTTGTTGCGCAAATACTGCACCGACCGCTTCATGATATCCCGTTGCGTGGCCCATTCGGTTTTCCCGGATCCGGCATAGGAATCGACACGCATTCCGATTTTGTACAGTGCCAGTCCCACATACAGCTTAACCGATGCGTGGCGCTCGTAGTGATTCCAAACATCCACCATGTCTTTGAACGGCTTGGTATCGTGACAAAATCCGGTGTATATTTGCGGGCAAAGATAATCCACATAGCCCGCCTGTGACAACCACTTACGGCAATCCGCATACAGCGAAGTGTAGGTTTTTTCGGCACTCACAGCCGGCGAAACTCCGAAAACCACCTTTTGGGCCGCTGTTACGGCATGCGTTGCCGCTATCAAATTATCCACACCGGCACGCCGCCAATCGCCAACCGACAGCTTGCCGCCTTTGGCACAATAGGCTGTGTAGTCCTCGCTTTCAAATCCGTAGACCGTGTTTTCTTCCAACAAATCCTCCGGGTAAAAATAGTCGTCGTATTGAATACCGTCTACCGCGTAGCGGGTCACAATTTCGCGCACACCGTTCACAATCAGCTTTTGTGCCGCCGTTGAGGTGGGAACATAATAGTACTTGCCCGCTTCGTCTTTCAGGGTGGGAACACCCGACACGGCATGGACCGCCTGCTTCCCGATACGATAGGGATTCACCCATGCATGCAGTTTCATTCCGCATGCGTGCGCCGCTTCCACTGCGTGAGCAAGGGGGTCAAATCCCGCTTGCAACAGGTTTTTTGCAGACTCTGCCGGCTGAAAAATCGAAGAGGAATAATAGGCGTCGCTGTTGGCCCGCACATGGAAAAACACCGTGTTAATGCGGTTGGCTGCCAGCTGTTTCATCATGGCGTTCAGCGCCGACCGTGCTTCGCTTGCCGTGCTGCACACTTGCAGCAATTCGTCTAACTCTATGTAGGAAACCCAAGCCGCACGCACCTCCTGCGCGTTGGTTGCCGCCGAAGCGGTGGCAGTTGCAGAGGTGGCGGTGGTTGTGTGCGTTGTGAGTGCCGCCGTGACGGCGGTTGTTTCCGTGCCGATTGTGCCGGTTGCCGATGGCACAGCGGCGGAACTTGCCGCTGCGCTTTGCGCTTTGTTGGGCCGGCCGGAAGCGGTTGTTGTTTGAGAGGCGACGAGTTCGGTTGTTGCGCAAGCTGTGGTGGCCACAGTTACCGTTTCGGGTGCTGTTACGGTTTCGGTTACCGCCTTTCCCACCGTGGCGGTGGGCGGTATCATGGTGACGGTTTCGCCGGTTGGATTTTCCGGTGTGCGACGACCGCAACCGGCCGCCATCAACAGCACTGCCATTGCCAAGGCGATTAAACGATAGGGTTTCATAGCAGCACCTCACTCACACTTATCTATTAGTTTATCAAATGTCCGCTGCAAATTCAACCGCTTTCGACAAAATTTCCCGCACAGAAAACGGTAAATATCCCCAATCGTTGGTATTGTATGCCCTTGCCTTTTTGTCCATGCCCGTTTTTCCTTTTCGCCCCGCACGATTTGCAGAAAAAGGTTGCAATTTTCTTTGAAATGTGCTACACTGATTTCTGTTAAGCGGGCGTGGTGGAATGGCAGACACGTCGGTCTTAGGAGCCGATGCGCAAGCGTGCAAGTTCAAGTCTTGTCGCCCGCACCATTGCCGGAACGAACGCCTTCGTTCC
Organism: uncultured Eubacteriales bacterium; assembly: GCA_964389495.1. Classification (GTDB taxonomy): domain Bacteria; phylum Bacillota; class Clostridia; order Oscillospirales; family Acutalibacteraceae; genus RGIG3009. The sequence continues at coordinate 3,727 of CAYMDU010000047.1, read as the reverse complement.
GGCTTTTTACATTCTGTTTTCAATTTTCAAGTTTCAAGGAGCACGGTATGCTGGACTTAAAAACAAAAAACGATTTCCTTGCCATTTTGGAAGAAGAACTGCTTCCGGCCATGGGCTGCACCGAGCCGATTGCTCTCGCCTATGCCGCCGCCTATGCTGCCGATGTGCTGGGTGCCGCACCGGACCGCATTGTTGCCCATTGCAGCGGCAACATCATTAAAAATGTGCGTTGTGTCCGTATTCCCAATTCGGGCGGCATGACCGGCGTAGAAGCCGCTTGCACGCTGGGGGCCCTGTTTGGCGATGTGTCCCGCCACATGGAAGTGTTGGAATCGGTGAACGAAGACGGGCGCCGGCAAGCAGCCGCCTTTCTGAAAGAGCAGCGCTGTTGTGTGAAATACTTGGAATCGCCCATTCCCCTGCACTTCATATTGGAGCTAACCCGCGGCGATAACCAAGTCACCGTGGAAGTGCGCCACAGCCACACCAACATTGTCCGTGTAGTGAAAAACGGGCAAGTACTCACGGAAACGGCATCTTTGCAAGACGAAGTTGCCTGCGCCGATCGCAGCGGGCTGAGCATTGAATCCATTTATGCCTTTGCCGAAGAAATCGACATGGACGCCATTCGCCCGTTTGCCGAAAAACAAATTGCCTGCAACATGGCGATTGCCGAAAAAGGCATGGAAGGACACTATGGACTGGGCATCGGCAAAACCATTTTGGAAGTTTACGCCCACAGTGTCAACACCAAAGTGCGCGCCTATGCGGCTGCGGCCTCCGAAGCGCGCATGGAAGGGTGCGACCTGCCGGTGATTATCACTTCCGGCAGCGGCAATCAGGGCATCGCCTCCACGGTGCCCCTGATTGTGTATGCCCGTGAAACCGGCATTTCCAACGAACGCCTCTACCGTTCGCTCATGTTTTCCAGCCTGCTGACGGTATATCAAAAGGAATACATCGGCAAGCTATCGGCTTTCTGCGGTGCCGTTTCCGCCGCTTGTGCCGCCGGCGCGGCCATCACCTATATGATAGGTGGCAGCATTGAACAAATCAAAGACACCGTTGACAACACCCTGGCCGATGTTCCCGGTATTCTTTGCGACGGCGCCAAAGCCTCCTGTGCCGCCAAAATCGCAACGGCACTGGATGCGGCCCTGTTTGCCCACGCGCTGGCCATGCGCGGCAAGGTCTATTCGGCCAACACCGGCCTTTTGCAATCCGATGCCGGCGAAACAATCAGTTGCGTTGGCCACATCGGCAAAGTCGGCATGCGGCAAACCGATTCCGAAATTGTTAAATTCATGATTTGAGTTTCTGCACAACAACAAAAGGGAGCCCGGTATCGGGTTCCCTTTTTTGAGTTATTCTATCACGATTTCGCGTTGTTCGGTGTACGAACGGTGAATGGCGTCCAGAACTCGCAACGGGTATACCAATTCGTCGTAGCTTTCCGGCATCACGCCGCTGTGTACCATGTTCACGAACTCTTCCAGTTCGCGTTCAAAGGTGTAGGAAACATTGTGACAACACCCCGCAAGCAGTGTGCCGTCTTCGCCCATCACATTGGCGTAGTAGGTGGGTGAAGCACTGTACACACCGCACACATCAAACTCGCCGTAGTTGAAAACCGCTGTGACACGGCGCTTTTTTTCGTCGGGGCAACGCGCGATCACCGATTGTATGTTTCGGCCGAAAACGCTGGTGGTCAGCTCCACCAAATGCTGCGAGTAAAACCAAAAGCCGCCATAGGGATTGTCTATATTAATCGGCGTTGCCACCATGCCGCCCAGGGGCGCGGTTTCTTTGACCATGCGCGAAAGCGGTTTCATTTCGTCCAGAAATTTAACGCACGACCCGCCGCACAGCAAGGTTCCGCGTTCTTGCGCCAGGTGCGCCAAGGCTTCGCCGTCTTTGAGATTGCCGCAAAAGGGTTTATCGATGAAACAGGGAATTCCCGTTTGAATGTAGGGCGTGGCATAAAGAGAATGATTGTTTCCGTGGCGGGCAACCACCAACACGGCATCCACTTTTCCCAAAAACTCATCGTAGCTTTTGGCCGCATAGGGCGCATAGCCACTTTTAACCAACCGCTGCGAAGCGGCTTCGTCATCACTGTAAACGCCCACCACTTCCAGCTCACCGAATTTTTCCGGCTTTTCGGCAATCAGTTTTCCGAATTCATCGGCGTGTGAATTTTCCACACCGAGCATGGCGATTTTCATGGCACTTCCTCCTTATTCCGCCAGCACAACATCCAACGGATTTTGTGAGCGTATCCGGTCGATCACTTGGAACTGTTTGAGCACTTGATAGGGTGTTACTTCCATGGCCGTTCCATGCACCAAATGGTTGTAAATCATATCGTAGTATTCGCCAACGGCCGTGGTGAACACGCTGCCGCTCAGGTCGATGTGTTTTTCTGTCCACTCCAATTCTTCGCTGCAATAGGCCGGTGTGCGTTCTTCGGTGAACAGCGGTTCTAATGTTAACCGGTGTTGCGGTGCCGTTTGCGGATTGAAATACTTATAATCCACAGCTTCCATGGTGGCTTTCAGGGTGCCGTATTGGCAATGCACCAAATACAAATGGTCGCTGTATGCGTTGCACTTGGAAATTTCCAAATCCACCAGTGGTTTGCCGGGGGCTGTTAACACGATTTTGGCATAGTCTTCGGCATCGCCAAAGGTGTTCACACGCTCCAACTTGGAAAACACTTGAATGTCGCTGTCGAACCCCAAAAGGAAAAGCGCCTGGTCCAGCGGGTGTGGCCCTGTGTTTCGCACTTCGCCGCCGTTATACCCCTGATAGGTTTGCCAATCCCAGCGGCGGGAAAAGCCCGAAAACGAAATGCTGTATTGCACCGGGCGTCCCAGCACACCGCTGCTTATAATCTCGTTCATCTTTTTAAAATACGGCGCAAATCGCGACTGCTGAAACACATTCAACATGCGGCCGCTCTGTTCTGCCACCGCCACCACGCGGGCACCCTCTTCGTAGTTTTTGACAAACGGCTTTTCGCACACCACATTGAAACCGTGGCGCAACAAATCCACCGTGATATCGGCATGCATATGGGAAAACGAACTGTTCACCACCAAATCAATATCATCGCGATTGAACAATTCGCGATAATCGGCGTATACGGCGCAACCCCATTCTTCGGCGGCACGCCGGCGGCGTTCTTCCAGCGCATCCACAACGGCCACCACACGGAATTTGGTGTTGGCTTCGTTGTGGAAAAAGCTGCCGTGAATATCCCGCCCGCTTCGTCCTTGGCCGATGATGGCCACTTGCAACTGCTTCATTGTTTTACACTCCTTTGCACAATTTGAGTAGTTGTTTCAGCGCTATCACGCTTTCTTCACTGGCTTCGTAGGCGCCGTCGGAAAAAGCCGCTCCGCCGGGATGCTTTAACTGCTCTTCGGTTAGTGTCGCGTGTTTTCGGTAATGCGTTTCCAACAAAATGCTGCCGCCGTATCCATCGGCAATCAGGCGTGCAAACAGGTTGGGATAGTCTACCAAGCCGGTGCCCACCTTTACCGCTTCGGCTTTGCCGTTGGTAACAATCGCGTCTTTGATATGCACATGCGCCAAGTACGGTTTCACTGCCTCGTAGGCGTTGCTGCTTGCCCGGCCGGTTACCCAAATTTCATTTCCCGGGTCAAAAAGAACCCGAATGTGCGGGCTGCCGATGGCCTGCACCAGCTGTGCCGTGGCTTCCGGC
>CAYMDU010000046.1:0-13227 GCA_964389495.1 uncultured Eubacteriales bacterium | reverse complement strand
GGGTGTGTCGTTGCGCACCTTCAACCGCAATTTTGAAGGCCGTTCCGGAACGGCCGACGGGCAAGTGTATTTGGTGAGCCCGGAAGTGGCGGCCGCTTCGGCTCTAACCGGCGTGATCACAGACCCTCGCACATTGGGTGAACCGGTATCCGTTGTTATGCCGGATGCGTTTTGCATTAACGATAACATGATTGTGCCTCCGGCTCCGGAAAGCGAAATGGACACGGTGGAAATTGTGCGCGGCCCCAACATTAAGCCGTTCCCGCGCACCAAACCGTTGGAAGAAACCATTTGCGCCAAGGTGCTGTTAAAGGTGGAGGACAACATCACCACCGACCATATCATGCCGGCAGGTGCCAAAATTCTTCCGCTACGATCGAATATTCCGGCTATTTCCGAGCATTGCTTTGTGCGTTGCGACCCGGAATTTCCGGCGCGTTGCCACCAAGAAGGCACCGGCGTGATTGTGGGGGGTTCCAACTACGGTCAGGGTAGCTCACGCGAACATGCGGCACTGGCACCGTTGTATCTCGGTATTCGCGCTGTGGTTGTGAAATCGTTTGCCCGTATTCACGCGGCCAACCTGATCAACGCCGGCATTTTGCCGTTGACTTTTGCCAACGAATCCGACTACGACCGTATTTCCCTGTATGATACATTGCGCTTGCCGCAAGTGCGTGAACGCATTCAAAAAGGTGAACCGTTGGTTTTGGTGAACGAAACAACCGGGGAAACCTATCCGTTGAACACGGCCTTTTCCGAGCGGCAAACAGCCATTTTGCTGGCGGGTGGTTTGCTGGATTACACGCGCGAAAAGGAGAAGCAACAATGAGTGGGCGTGAAAAAGAAGGAACCGTTTCCATGTCGGTAATTCGCCGATTGCCGCGCTATTACCGCTTTTTCTGCGAAATGCGGGAGAACGGGGTCGAACGGGTTTCTTCCGGAAAATTGGCGCACCGAATGGGTGCCAGTGCTTCGCAAATTCGCCAGGATTTGAACTGCTTTGGCGAATTCGGGCAGCAGGGCTATGGGTATCCGGTGAAGCGCTTGTGCGATGAGCTGGAAGACATTCTCGGATTTCATGCCGTGGCGGGCTGTATTCTCATCGGCGTGGGTCATTTGGGCCACGCGGTGGTGAACCACATGGATTTTGCCGGCAAAGGACTGCCTTTGATTGGCGTTTTCGATGATTCTCCGGATTTGATCGGAACGGCCGTGCGCGACTTAACCATTCGCTCAACCGCGGAACTGGAAGCATTTTGTAATGCCGAACATCCGGCTGTGGCGGTACTGTGTATTCCGCAAGAGGCGGCCAGGCAATTAACAAAGCGGTTGATTTCGCTTGGTGTAAAAGCCTTTTGGAATTTCAGTCATTATGACATTGCGGTGGATTATCCGGATGTTGTGGTGGAAAATGTGCACTTGGGTGACAGCCTGATGACGCTGTCGTACTTATTGGAACATCAATAAGGAGGAAGCCGAATGCAACGGGTATGTATTGCCGGCTTAACGGTGGATATAACAAGCACCGATGTGGCATTCTTTGAAAAACGATTGCAAGCCTATCGCTGCGATAGCAGCGGCAAAGCCGATTTGCGCATTTCGTTTTCAACGCCGGCCGAACTGGCAGTGCCGCAGGGCCCGACAACCACCTGCAACGAGCGCTTGCGGGTGACAAAGCTGGCCGATGGGCGCACTTGCCGCTGGTTATGCAACAGCAAAACCGGCCGGTTGTTACAAACCATCACAGCCACGCCGGATTATGCCGAAGCGGAAATTTGCGTTCTTGCCAATCGGCAGCACCCAACATTAACATTGACGGATTTTGAATACATGTTTACCGGCTTGGTGTTTTCCGACCGATTGACCTATTTGAACGGAATGATTTTGCACGGTTCTTCACTGGCATTTGACGGGAACGGATTGGTTTTTTCGGCGCCGTCCGGCACAGGAAAATCCACGCATGCCGCATTGTGGCGCCGGCAATACGGCGAGCGGGTGTGCATGATTAACGACGACAAGCCGGCCATACGCTTTGACGAGGCCGGAACACCGGTGATATACGGCACCCCGTGGAGCGGAAAAACCGATTTGAACACCAACACGGCGGCACCGTTGCGTGCCCTGGTGTTTTTGGAACGGCAATCGCAAAATACCATTCGTCAGTTGTCGGCAACCGAATCGCTACTGTATATTGGCAGAGAATTGGCCCTGCCGTATCACGATACGGCGCTGGGAGAGCAGTTGTGGGATACAGCGGCACGGCTGGTGCAGGCGGTTCCGGTTTTTATGCTTGGCTGCACCATCAGCAGTGAGGCGGTGGAACTGGTGCGCCGTACCGTTGGCTTATAAGGAGGAAAGAGTATGAAAATTAAAGACGGATTTGTGCTTCGGCATATTTGCGACGAACACATTGTGGTGGCTGTTGGGCGGCAAACGTTGGATTTTAAAGGCTTGATAAAGCTGAATGATACCGGCGCCTTTTTGTGGGAAAAGCTAACCGACGACGAACGCGAGGAAAACGAATTGGTTGCGGCTTTAACAGCGGAGTATGCGGTGGAGGAAGCAACGGCCAAAGTGGATGTTGCTGCATTTCTCACCTCGTTAAGCGAGGCGGATTTGTTGGCATGAAGGTGACGCAAGCGCAGGTAGCCATGGCTGAGTTGCTTCCTTTGATTGAGGATTCGTTTCGGCAGGGGCTCACTGTAACTCTCGGTATCACCGGCAACAGCATGATGCCGCTGTTCCGTCATGGGCGCGACAGTGCTGTGCTATCTCCCTGCGATACCGCAACATTGCGGCGCGGAGACGTGCCGCTGTATCGTCGGCCGGACGGTCGGTTTGTGTTGCATCGCATTTTGCGCGTGGAGTCCGACACCTATACCTTGGCCGGCGATGCCCAGCGCGAGTTGGAAATCGGATTGCCCAAGGACTGTGTTATCGGGGTGATGACCGGTTTTATCCGCAAAGGGAAAACCGTGAGTTGCCGTTCGTGGCGGTACCGGCTGTACAGCACGGTGTGGATGGCGTTGCGGCCGATTCGTCCTGTTTTGTTTCGTGTGGCTCGGCTATGCCGCCGGCATCGTAATGTGAGGTGAATGCCATGAAGAAAACCAACGCCGCCGGCAACTGGCTTGTGCAACACACACGGCGGGACATGCCGTGCGTGCTTTTGTTGTCGGTGCTAAATATTTTAACGGCGGTGGCGTACTTATGGCTTGCGTTGCTGTCGAAAGAATTGCTTGAAGCGGCACAGGAACTGTTGAAACAGGCCGGCACGCGTGCGGTGTGGGACTGCTTTCGCCAGCCGGCATTGTATGTGCCGATTGCCAAAGTGATTGGTGTGGTGCTGGGGCAGGTGATTCTGTATGCGGTAACCGGCCGCTTGAAGGTTACGGTTTCCGGCAAACTGGAAATGCGATTGCGCAATCGCGTGTTCACTTCGCTGGTACACGCGGATTACACCGCGGTTCACCGGTTGCACACCGGCGAATTGATGACTCGTTTAACCAGCGATATCAGCGTGGTTGCCCAAGGCGTAACCGGGTTACTTCCTACGGCGGCTTCGCTGGCCGCCAAGTTGATAGGCGGCGTGGCCGTGCTGGCGGCACTGGCTCCCGATTTGGCGGTGGTGATTGTCGGCGTGGGCGTGATGACTGTTATCGGCAGCCGAATTTACGGTTCCCGGCTGAAACAGATGCACAAGCGCTGCCAGGAAGCCTACGGAAAAACCGGTTCGTTTATGCAGGAGATACTGTCCCATCTTCTGTCGGTGAAAGCCTTTGGTGTGGAGAAAACCGTGGAAACAGCCATGAACGATCGCCAAACCGATCATTTTCGCTGGAAGCTTCGCCGCAATGCGGTGCAACTGTGGGGGAGCACCGGAATGTATTTGCTGATGACGGCGGCCTATTATGTGATGCTGGCATGGTGCGTTGTTTGCTTGGCAGCCGGCACCATGACAGTGGGAACGCTCACGGCGCTGTTACAGGTGTTTGACAATTTGCAATCGCCGTTGCGCAATTCTTCCGGGCTGCTTCCGCAATACTATGCCATGATGGCATCGGCCGAGCGGTTGCAACAGTTAGATCTGTTGTCCGCAGAATCGCAACAATGGTTGTTCACCGATCGGCAGGCAACCGTTGCCGAATTTCGCCAATTAACTTTGTCGCATGTATCCTTTGCCTACGATCCGTCCGTTCCCGTGTTGCGGGATGTCAACTTGGAGGTTCGGCGCGGCGAATGTGTGGCGCTGGTGGGAACATCCGGCATTGGAAAAAGCACCTTGATGAAATTGGTGCTGGCATTGTATCCGTGTGACAGCGGAACGATTTGCTTGGAGGGGAAAACCACGTCTTTGCCTGTGGGCAGCGAGGCACGCCGGTTGATGGCCTATGTTCCGCAGGGCAATGCCCTGATTTCGGGAACGGTGCGCGAAAACATTGCCTTTTTCCGCGAAGCAACCGAAGAACAGTTGCACCGCGTGATACAGGCCGCTTGCTTGGAGGAATACATTGCCTCCTTGCCCAACGGTTTGGATACACTCATTGGCGAACACGGACTGGGCGTATCCGAAGGGCAAGCACAGCGCATTGCCGTGGCTCGCGCCCTGTTGTCAGATGCTCCGCTTCTTTTACTGGATGAATGTACATCGGCATTGGATGCCGCCACCGAAGAACGCTTACTGAACAATTTGCGTTGCTTGCAAGACAAAGCTGTTTTGCTGATTTCTCACAAGAACACAACGGTGGCCGGTTGCGATTGCGTGTGGCGATTGGAAAGCGGTGTGTTGGAGCCTTGCTTTTCGAATAACAGGGTACAGCCGGTGTGATAAGTTGAAATTCTCGCCACAGTAGACTGGATTTTTCGGTCTACTGCGGCGTTCTCTTTTTTGTAGAGCAATCCGGTGCAGTAGGAGAGTGCATGTTGCTTTCAAAGATGATATACTGGAACCCGTAAAGCTGAGGATTGCAACAGGAGGAAAAGAAAAATGGGTTCGTATATTTTAAGCAGTTGTTCCACCGCGGATATCAGTAAAGAGCATTTTGAAAAGCGGAATATTCGCTATGTTTGCTTTCACTACACCATGGATGGCAAAGAGTATTCGGATGATTTGGGGCAAACCATGCCGTTCGATGAGTTCTATCAAAAAATGACAGAGGGCGCCGAAACCGCCACCTCCCAGGTGAATGTGTCGGAATACTTGGACTATTTTTGCGGATTGTTGGAAAGCGGCAACGATGTGTTGCATTTGGCGCTGTCGTCCGGCATATCCGGTTCGGTAAATTCGGCGCGGAACGCAGCGGCGATTGCCGCCGAGCGGTATCCCGACCGCAAGATTTATGTTGTGGATTCGTTGGCCGCTTCTTCGGGATTGGGCTTGTTTTTGGACACGTTGGCAGACATGCGTGACGCCGGTGCCGCTTTGGAAGACGTGCGCGATTGGGCCGAACAGCACAAGCGCGAGATGCACCACTGGTTTTTCTCCACGGATTTAACGTTCTATGTTAAGGGTGGGCGTATTTCCAAAACCGCCGGGTTGTTCGGAGGTTTGCTGAGCATTTGTCCGTTGATGAATGTGGACGACAAAGGGCAGTTGGTGCCACGCAGCAAAATCCGCGGAAAAAAGCAAGTAATTCGGGCTATTGTGGATCGTATGGCAGAACATGCCAACGGGGGAACAAGCTACAACGGAAAATGTTATTTGTGCCATTCGGCCTGCTACGAAGATGCACGGGCTGTGGCGGATTTGGTAGAAGAACAGTTCCCGCAACTCAACGGCAAAGTGGAAATCAACAGCATCGGTACAACGATTGGCAGCCATTCCGGCCCCGGTACTGTTGCCATCTTTTTCTGGGGCGACACACGCACAGCATAACAAAACAGGCTCAGAGCAACGGGTGCTCTGAGCCTGTGCTTTTTGAAAAATCACACAGTAGCGGGTGCTTTTTCCTGCTCGATTTTCTTTTGCGCGAGGTAGTTCACACCGATACCGCCCACCAAAATCAGCACAGCACCGACAACATGGTACCAATGCAGAATTTCGTGGTTGACCAGGACACCCGCAACAATGGAGGTGATGGTGCTGATACCGCTCAAAGCCGACACCGACGAGGCCTGAATACGCGAAAGTGCATAATTGTTCATCACCGTGGCGGCAATGGAAGACAGCAAACTGAGGAACAAAAACCCAACGAGATTTTCTACCGAAAACAGTGGTTCAAAATAGGTGGCGATTGTGCCGGCCGTGAGGTGACGCACCACATTGATGCCGTTAAATACCACGGCACCGACCATGGTGGTGAAAAAAGTAATTTCCACCGACGAAAACGCTTGCGAAGATTTGCGGGAGCAAATGAGAAACAGGGCACCGGAAATATAGGCACCGATTAACAAAAGAATCCCCCACAGGCTGTTGGTGCCTTCGGAGTCACCGCCGGTGCATACTGTAACCAGTGTTACGCCGGCAATGCTAACCAACAGCAGAATTTTTTGCAGCCACGAGGTGCGCTCACGAAGAAAAATAGTTTCAAACAAAACCACGGTTACCGGTGTCATGGCGGAGATGATGCCGGCCAACGAGGTGGTGGTGCTTTTTAACCCCAAAGTTTCCAGCAAAAAATAGCCCACCGGTTCAAACAACGCGGCCGCCGCAATGATTTTGAGCGGCTTTTTTCGAAAATCCACATGGATGATGCCGGTTAGGGCCAGCAGCAAAAAAGCAGCGGCACTGATGAGAAAGCGAAGGGCAAGAACATCCATAACCGACACGGTTCGCAGCAAGGTGCCGGTGAATAGAATGGAGGTTCCGTAGATGACGGAACGGCAAACGATCATGCCGTAGGCCAGGGGTTTTTCTGCTTTCATGGTGGTATTCGTTCCTTTCGATATTGTACAGTGCTATTGTATCACAAATGATACAAAATGCAATACTTTTGTGCAAAATGGGTATTGACCGTTCGAAAAGCGAATGTTACAATAAAAATGCAAACGGCGGTGCGCACCGTCGATTACAGCAGCCGGAACCCCGGCAAAGGAGGCAAAGTATGTCACAGTATCCCGAACTTTTAGTGATGAAAAACGGGGAGCCCGTTTCCGAGCGGCAGCAATGGGAAACAAAGCGGCGTCCCGAAATTCTGGATTTGTTTCAAACCTATGTGTACGGCCGGAGGCCGGTGGAACGCCCGGAAGGGCTGCATTTTTCGCTGGGGTATCAGCGGCAAAACTATTTGGGACATCGGTTGATGTACAAGCAACTTTGGATTAAATTTCCGGGGTTTGCTTTCCGTGTGAACGCCTTTATTCCTTATTCGAATAAGCCGGTGCCCGCTTTTGTACACAACATGCACGATTGGCACATGGAATCCACCAGCATTGTGAACAATTTGAACGAATCGGTGGTGCCGGTGTTGGATATCACCTCGCGGGGCTATGCCGTATTTGTGCTGTACAACAGCGAGATTTATCCCGACCTGGAAGCGCAGGCCAATCACGATTGCGGTGTGTTCGGTCAGTTGGGTCCCAAACCGGAAAACCGAAAAGGTGACGATTGGGCTTCCATTGCGGCGTGGTCGTGGGGCATGTCTCGTGTGATGGACTACATTGAAACCGATCCGCTGATCGATAGCAAGCGGGTTGCCACCATCGGCCATTCGCGTGGCGGAAAAACCTCTTTGTGGGCAGCGGTGATGGATCCGCGGTTTTCCATGGCGTTTTCCAATTCGTCCGGTTGCTTGGGCTCGGCTGTGCTGCGCGGAAAGCAGGGCGAACACATCAAAGATATTTTGGTAACAGATTGGTTTTGCGATAATCTAAATCAATTTGCAAACAACGAAGAAGCATTGCCGGTGGATCAGCACATGCTGGTGGCAGCTATGGCACCGAGGCCGGTCTATGTGGAGAGTTCTTCCCTGGACAGCTGGGCCGACCCGAAAAGCGAGCGCCTGTCTTGCCGATTGGCCAGCGAAGTGTATGAGAAGATATACGGCATGACCGGTGTTGTGTTGCCGGAAGAAGAGAATGTTCAAATTGATTGTGCCTATCACGAAGGCAATATCGGCTATCACGTCAAAACCGGCCCGCACAGCATCACACCGGTCGACTGGAATTTCTACATGGATTTTCGCGATGCCAAGGGCGTGTAACCGCATAATTTCAAAAGCAAACAAATCCGCTATCACAACTGTGATGGCGGATTTGTGTTTGATACCTGTAATTAGGAGGCGGTGACACGGGTGAGAAACGCTTTGGTTCGTTCGTTTTTCGGGTTGTCAATCACCTGCTCCGGTGTGCCGTGCTCTACAATCACGCCACCGTCCATGAAGATGATTTGGTCGGAAACATCATGAGCAAATTGCATTTCGTGTGTAACAATAACCATGGTCATATCCGTGTCGGCCAACTGCCGAATAACCCGCAAAATTTCGCCGGTCAATTCCGGATCCAGTGCCGATGTCGGCTCGTCAAAAAACAGAATTTCCGGTTCCAAAGCAAGCGCACGGGCAATGGCCACCCGTTGCTGTTGGCCGCCGGACAGCTCACAGGGATAGGCGTTGTATTTGGCCGACAGCCCCACTTGGTCCAGCAGTTCGCGACCGCGTTGTTCAATGGCGGCCAAAACAGATTTGCTGTTTGCCTTGTAGTCGGGGCGCTCTTGCGCTTGTAATTGCGGCGCAAGGCAAACATTTTCCAATGCCGTGTACTGAGGGAACAAATTGAAATTTTGAAAAACCAACCCAAAATGCAGTTGGCGGCGGCGCTGCTCAGCGGGGGATAGGCGACGAAGATCGGCGGCGTCGAAAATAACCTCACCGTTCACGGACACGGTGCCTTGATCGGCGCGCTCCAAAAAAGTTAGGCACCGCAGCAGGGTGGTTTTGCCGCTGCCGGACGAGCCGATAATCGATAACACTTGCCCTTTTTCCAACGAAAAATCAATGCCTTTCAGCACAACGGTTTTTCCAAAGGATTTTTGAATGTTGCGTACTTCTAAAATCGACATAATGCGGCCCTCCTTACGCGCGGAAATAGTCCAATTTCTTTTCAACTTTATTGAGAAGAATGGTGAGAATACCGTTGACAATCAAATAAAAGACAGCGGTGTAGAACAACGGCCAAATCAAGCCTTTTTTAATGAATGTTTCACCGGCCCAAATGATTTCGTAAACCGAAATAACGCGAACCAAAGCGGTGTCTTTCACCAGCGTGATGCACTCATTGCCAAGCGGCGGAACAATGCGCTTGATTAGCTGCAACAGCGTTACTTTGAAGAATATTTGGCTGCGTGTCATTCCCAACACCTGGCCGGCCTCTTGCTGACCGCGCGGAATGGATTGAATACCGCCGCGGAATATTTCGGAAAAATAGCAGGCGTAGTTCAAGCTGAATGTGATGAGCGCCGCAAGAAAGCGCGGTAGCAATCGCCAGCCGAATAGCAGGCCGGGACCGTAATAAACAATGAGAATTTGGAGCATGAGCGGAGAACCGCGCACAATCCACACAATGGTGTTGGTGAACCAACTGAGGGGCTTTAAACGGCTCATCGAAGCCAGACAAATCAGCAAGCCCAGCGGCAAAGCAAACAGTAAGGTCAGCGCGAACGTTTCGCCGGTGGTGACCAACCCTTCCAGCAACGTTTTGGTGACATTCCAAAAAGACATAAACAAACCTCTTTTTTATGACCGCAACAAAGCAGAGAGCGTGAACTCTCTGCTTTGTCGGTGTGATACAAACCGAACTTATTTGGCGATGATATTCTTGTCAATGCCGTATTTCTGAGCGGTTGCCATCACCGTTCCGGCATCGTATGCTTGTTTCCAGAAGGTGTTAAATTCCGCCACCAAATCGCTGCCCTTGCGGAAACCAACACCGTATTCTTCACCGGCCAATTCCACCGTGATGGTCAAATTGGGATAGCTGGTACCTTCGCCGATCATAGCGCCGGCCATCAGCAAGTCCACAACACATGCTTGCACACTGCCGGAAGCTACTTCCATCAGCGCCATGGCTTGGTCGGTAACCGCTGTGTAGCCGATGTTCAAGGCATCCAGTGCTTCGGCACCGGCGGAACCGTTTTCCACGGCAAAGGTGAGAGAAGAAAGACTGTCGGCGGTGGTGTACTGTGCGGCAATATCGGATTTCATAACAACAACCTGTGCGTTTTTGCAATACGGCTCACTCACGCCCATCAAGTTCTTTACCTCGTCGGTGATGGTCATGCCGTTCCACACCACATCAACACCTTTGGTGTCCAGCTCCATGGCTTTTTTACCCCAATCGGCCAACAGCACAAACTCGGCATCAACATTCAAATAGTCGGCAAACGCCTTGGCCATATCGGCGTCAAAACCGATGTATTCGGTGCTGCTTTCCGTTTCCCGATAGTCCATCGGCTCAAATTCGGTAATACCGATAAGCAGCTTTCCGTTCTTTTGCACATAGGCTTTGTCCGACTCGTCTTTGGCGGTTCCGCAACCTGCAAAGCAGGTCAGTGTCAATACCGCTACCAGTAACAATGCAACAAATCGTTTCATAATGAATTCCTCCTCAAAAATAGTGTTATCGGATTTGTTGACACTATTATACACTACCACATTAGCGTTGTAAAGTGGAAAATTGAATTTTTTGAAAATAGTTGCAAGCGGCAGAAAATTAAAGCCTGAATATGTGATTGATTTTTTAAATAGTGCGCTTACTTTGCACGGGAAAAATGTTAGCCAGTACAACGGAGCTAAACATAAGAACGCAACCGGCAATTTCGCGAAGGGTGAGTTCGTCGTGAAGAATAACCCATCCGCACAACACGGAAAAAACCGATTCCAAGCAGAGCAGCAGGCAAATCACAGTGGGGTTGGTTCCTTTTTGCGATACGATTTGCAGCGTGTAGGCAATCGCACTGGAAAAAACGCCGCAATACAAAATCGGAAGATAACTTTCGCAAATGAGATCCCAGCGCGGTTGTTCAAACAACAGGGCCAACACCGTGCTTCCAATGGCGGATACAAACAGCTGAACGCAGCACAAATGCATGCCGTGAATATGCGGAAGACGGTCGATCAGCAAAATTTGAACGGCAAAAAACACTGCACAGAGCAAAATCAGCAAATCGCTGGCTTGAATAGAAAAGTCGTCGGTTATGCACAGCAAATACAAGCCCACTAGAGCAATGCCGGTGCTAATCCAAACGGGAAGGGAAGCGTGCCGATGGCAGAACAAACCGAAAATGGGAACCAGCACCACATAAAGAGAGGTGAGGAATCCGGCTTTGCCGGCCGAAGTGTCGCTCAGACCGGCTTGTTGCAAGTTGGTGGCGATCATCAACGCCATGCCGCAGCCTACGCCGCCCCACAGCAAATCGTGCCAATAGCGGGATTTCTCGGCGGCGGGGATAGCGGTTTTGCGCCGAAATGCCAGCGAGAGAAGCAACAAGGCAATGGCCCCCACCCATGAACGGCAGGCGGTGAATGTGAACGGTTCCACGGTGTTGGCACCGATGCTTTGCGCCACAAAAGCCGATCCCCATATGAAAGCAGCCAATAGCGGACACACAATTCCTCGCAGTTTGTTTGACATACAATCCCTCACTTCGACAAAACTTGTTACAGAATACCACAAAGCAATCGAAAAAGCAAGCGGTAGCGTAAAACGGCCGATTTTGTTTGCGGGAGGCAGGCCGTTTTCACCAAGCACTTGACAGAAAAGAAATTTCTCGCTATTCTATTAGGTAATAATAAAAGATGATAATGGTTCAGGAATAGTGAAAGGAGATAAAGCATGGACAAGTATAAACGGCTGGTATCCAACACCGTCATATTTGCCATTGGCACATTCGGTTCAAAGCTGCTTTCGTTTTTGCTAACACGGCTGTACACCGAGGTGCTCACCACGGCGGAATACGGTATCACCGATTTAATACAGCAAAGCGGGAATTTGTTGCTGCCGTTGGTAACTCTCGGTATCACCAACGCGGTGGTTCGCTTTGGCTTGGATCGCGGTGTGCGAAAACAAGATGTGTTTACCACCGGTTTGTTGTCGCTTGGCCTTGGCATGGTGTTACTGCTCCTTATCAGCCCACTCATCGGAATGATTGATTTGCTGTCGGAGTATGTGTGGCTGCTGTGCTTGTTTGCTTTCATGTCTTCCATGCGTTCTCTCTGCGCTCAGTTTGTACGCTCACAAAGTCGCGTCAAATTGTTTGCTGTTGACGGCATTCTCAGTACCGCCACGCTTCTTTCTTTTAACCTATTATATTTGGTGGTATTTCATTGGGGCGTTTTCGGCTACATTTTTTCAATTGTTTGTTCCGATGCACTATCTGTTGTTTTTTTGTTCACCACAGCCAAATTGCACCGCTACATCCGCTTCCGCGGCTTGGATTTCAATCAATCAAGAGCAATGCTCCGCTATGCCATTCCCATGATTCCCAACACGGTGCTCTGGTGGATTACCAATGTATCCGACCGCTACATTGTGGCCGCCATTTGCGGCGAGGGGGCCAACGGCATGTATGCCGCCGCCTATAAAATTCCATCCTTGATGATGCTGGTTTCTTCCATTTTCATGGACGCTTGGCAAATTTCTGCTTTCACCGAAACCAAAGAGAGAGAACGGTTCTACACCAAAGTGGTTTCCACATACAGTTCGCTGCTGTTTTCGTTGGCATCCGGCGTGATTTTGTGCACACGGTTGGTGCCGCGGTTCCTGTTTGCCGAAGAATACTACGAAGCCTGGCGGTACATTCCGCTTCTCGTTATCGCCATGGTGTTTACTTGCTTGGTTAATTTTCTCGGCAGCATCTACATGGCGGAAAAGCGCGGCGTGCGAACCATGCTCACTGCGGCTGTCAGTGCGGGTTCTAACATTGCTTTAAACCTTTGGTGGATTCCGCTGTTCGGCGTGAACGGGGCGGCCGCCGCAACGCTGATTGCCTATTTGCTGGTGTTTGCCATTCGCTTGTGGGATACCCGTCGGTATATTCGTATTCATTGGAATTATGTTCATTTGCTTGGTTGCACCGGCCTCTTAATTTTGCAAACGGTATTGTTGCTGTGTGAAGTCCCGTTGTGGTGGTTGTGGGAACTGCTGATCTTTGCCGTGATTTTGGCATTTTGCGGAAAAGGATTGCTGGAAGCGGCTCGCCGATTGCTTCGTCGATAATTTTTTGAAAAATTTTCAAAAAGCCCTTGACAAGCGAAGCGGAAAGTGGTAATATAGCAAAGCTGTCCCGCG
>CAYMDU010000045.1:0-13308 GCA_964389495.1 uncultured Eubacteriales bacterium | reverse complement strand
AATCATCTCGGCATTGCCCGGTTCATTTACCAGCTGCCCCCCACCTTGTGCGACATGTTCCTGCGGGAAGTATTTAAAAACGGGTCCATGGATTCGTTGGATCAGGAAACATTGTTCACCATTCAGCGCTTTTTCGAGAACAATTTGAATGTATCGGAAACCTCGCGGCGGTTGTTTGTGCACCGCAACACGCTGGTGTACCGCTTGGAAAAAATCAAGCGGTTAACCGGTTTGGATTTGCGCGAATTTGACGATGCCATTGTATTCAAAGTGGCCATGATGGTGAAAAAGTATTTAACAGCCGACCCGGTGAAATATTGAGAGATTACCAATATGTGTGGGTTGCTTTGCCACCCGCGGATGTACTATAATAGCGGTGCGCCGTCCTTCGGGGCGGCGTAATCAGCGAAAAGGAGGTGCGCCTCTTTGATTGAGTTTCGTGATGTACATAAAACATATGACACAGGAATCGAAGCGTTAAAGGGCGTGGATATCAAAATAGACGACGGTGAATTTGTGTTCATTGTCGGTTCGTCCGGTGCGGGCAAAAGCACCTTTATGAAGCTCATCACGCGCGAAGAGGTGGCCACCTCCGGCGAAGTGATTGTGAGCAATTTCAAGCTGTCCAAGCTCAAGCGGCGGCAAATCCCCTATTTGCGTCGCTCAATGGGCATTGTGTTTCAGGATTTCCGCTTGATTAACACCATGACGGTGTTTGACAATGTGGCGTTTGCCATGCGTGTGGTGGGGGCTTCTCACCGCGAAATCCGCCGCCGGGTGCCCTATATTTTGGGGTTGGTGGGGTTGCAGCACAAAGCCAAAAACTATCCCAAAGAGCTGTCGGGCGGCGAGCAGCAGCGTGTTGGTTTGGCGCGGGCGTTGGTGAACAATCCGTCGCTGATTATTGCCGACGAACCGACAGGCAACATCGACCCGGAATTGTCGTATGAAATTATGGAACTGCTCACCGAGATCAATCGCCGCGGCACCACCATTTTGGTGGTTACGCATGAGCACGATCTTGTGAAATCGTTTAACCGGCGCGTGATTCAAATTGAAGACGGGTTGGTTACATCGGACACCAAGAAACCGGAGGTGGAAATGCATGAGATTTAACACATTTCGCTTTCTGGTTCGCGAAGGTTTCCGCGGTATGGCCAAGAACTGGTTTATGTCGGCAGCCTCGGTGCTGGTTTTGGTATCCTGCCTGCTGATCACCGGTTGTGCCTACCTGGTGTTGGAAAACATTGACCACGGGTTTGAATGGGCCTATCAGCAAAATGTGGTGGTGGCCTATGCTGAGCAGGACAGCACCGACGACCAGTTGCAGGCCATAGAAGCCGCCCTGAACAAAGTGGACAATGTGGCCAAGGTGTCGTTCCAGTCCAAAGCCGATTTGTTGGAACGGTACCAAGACGATTTGGGGTCGCTGTTTGAAGACCTGGAAGAAGACAACCCGTTGCCGGATTCCTATGTGATTCGATTTGACGATTTGGCGTTGTTTAATCAAACGGTGAAGCAGATCGAGGCCGTGGAAGGCGTGGAATCGGTGGATTACGATCAGGCGCTGTCGGAATCGCTGGTGCAAATGCGAACACTGGTGATTACCATTGGCGGCTGGGTGATTATCCTGTTGCTGTTGGTGTCGCTGTTCATCATTGCCAACACCATTAAGCTAACCGTGTACAGCCGCCGCCTGGAAATTTATATCATGCGTTCGGTGGGGGCAACACAATGGTTCATTCGGTTCCCCTTCATGGTAGAAGGCATTATTTTGGGGATTTTGGCCGGCGGGTTGGCCTATGGTTTGGTCTTTGGCCTGTATCAGCTGGTGGGCAATCTTTACGATTTCGGAAGCAGCGCATTCCAGCTGATTTCGTTCGGCATGGTGTGGTGGCAGCTGTTGGTGGGATTCCTGGCAGGCGGTGTTCTCACCGGGTTGCTCGGCAGCGGCATTTCCATGTCACGGTATTTGAAAGAGCAAACGGCATAAAGGAGAAAGCCATGAAAAAGACGAACAGGCGCGTTTTGGCACTGTTGTGTGCCTTCGTTCTTTTGCTGACACCGGCGTTTTCGGTGTCGGTCAGTGCCGACGAAGTGTCGGATAAGAAAGACGAATTGGCGTCGTTGAAAAAAGAAGAAGCCGAACTGAAAAATGCTATCAGTGATTTGGACGACAGCGTGGAAAGCCAGCAAAAAAAGGTGAACAATCTGTGGGCACAGGTGAGCAACCTGGAAAAGCAGATTGACGGTTATCGCAGCCAAATCAGTGCGTTGGACAAACAAATTGCCGAATTGGATTCGCGTATTCAGGAACTGACAACCGACATTGCCAACAAGGAAAAAGAGCTGGAAGCCATTTTGACCAAGCTGAAAAAGCGGTTGCGTGCGATGGAAAAAACCGGCAACTATTCGTCGTTTCAGTTGCTGATGAGTACCGACAATTACGAAGACTATTTGCTGAAAAGCAAAATTGTGGAATCGATAGCCGCTCATGACCAAAAACTGATTGACAAAGTCGAAGCGGAAAAAGCGGCCATTGAAAAAGACCGCGAAGAAATGGAAGCCAAAAAGGTGACAGTCCAAGAGGAAAAAGCAGAACTGACCAGTGCCAAAACCGAATTGGATAAGCAGTACACCAACTACGACAGTGTGTATACCAAGGCTTTGAACGAGCAGACAGCTTTGGAAAAGAAGCTGGGAACCTATGAAAAGCAGTTGCAGCAAATTCAAAAAGCCGAAGACGAACTGGACAAAGAGATTGCGGCATTGTTGAACGGCACGCCTGCTACCAGTACCTATGGCGGCAAGATGTTTTGGCCGGCGCCGACGGTGAAGGGGATTTCCTCGCCGTTCGGTATGCGTTCGGCCGGTATGCACCGCGGCACGGATATTTGGTGTGTTGGTTGCCTGGGCGAACCGGTGGTGGCAGCTGCCGACGGTACAGTAATCAAAGCGCAGAAGCTGCATTACAGCTACGGTAATTTTGTGATGATCGACCACGGCGAAGACGAAAAAGGCCGCCGCATTGTCACGGTGTATGCTCACATGCGGAATGCACCGCTGGTGTCGGTGGGTCAAAAGGTGGTTGGCGGTCAAACGCAGTTGGGCGTGATTGGCAATACCGGCCGTTCACGCGGAGCACATTTGCATTTTGAAGTGCAAGTGGACGGCACGCGTGTGGATGCCGTGGCGAACGGATACATCGTTAAACCCAGCTGAGTCTATTGCAAAACGAGGTGAGAGAGCATGAACCGTAAGATTTCCTTGGGGATGACCATTGCCATTCTTTTGTTGGCGGTGGCACTGTCGATTTCGGCAACCATGATGTTGGCGATGCGCCGTTTCAGCTCTCTTGTGAACGATGTGGGCAAGCGGCAGGCGATGTATGACTATTTGGATGAAATCGACACCGCAGCGCGCGGGCAATATACCATTGATGAAGAGTTGCTTCGCACAGCGTTGGCCGAAGGCTATTTGGAAGGCTTGAACGACCAATACACAGCGTATTTAACGCCCGACGAATACAAGCAGGTGCAAAGCGAATTGGCAGGCAATCGCACCGGATTCGGATTGCAACTGATGGTGTCGGACGATAACGAGTTGGTGGTGTCCTATGTGGAGCAAAACTCACCGGCGGCGTTGTCCGGCATTAAGGCAGGCGATGTGCTGACGGTGCTGGATGAAGAAGTGGTGAACGGGGCTTCCTATGCCGCTGTGCAAGGCAAGTTGGAGAGCGCCGAAAAGGTGCTTCTCACAGTAAAGCAAAGCGGTGTGGAATCCACTGTGGAGCTCACCGCCAATACATATAGCAATGTCAGTGTGGAAGGTACCCTGATGCAAAGCACAGTGGGGTATATTCGAATTCGCAGTTTTAACAGTCAAACAGCACCTCAGTTTAAAGCACTGTATAACGATCTAACGAAAAAAGGAGCCACCGCGTTTGTGTTCGATGTGCGCAACAACGAAGGCGGCAGCTTGGAAGCGGTGCAGGAAATGCTGGGCTATTTGCTTCCCAGCGGCCCCTATGCCAACTGTGCGAAAAAGGCGGGAACCGAAACCTACACCTCGTCGGATCCCTATGAGCTAACGGCTACCACGGTGACTTTGGTAAACGGAAATACCACCGGTGAAGCGGAACTGTTTGCCGGCGTGTTGCGCGATTTTTCAAAGACCAAGCTGGTGGGCACCAGCACAGCGGGCAAAGCAGTGGTTCAGGACTACTTCACGCTGGCTTCAGATAAAGCGGCGGTGCGGTTAACCACCGGAACGCTGACACTGTTGCAAAGCGGTGAAAGCTGGCAGAATACCGGCCTGTTGCCCGACAAAACGGTGGATATGTCGTATAGCGAGATGTTAAAGTTTGAACTGCTGGCAGACGAAGAAGACGGGCAGTTGCAAGCGGCGTTGTCGCTGTTGCAGATGAATCTTTCCAAAGAATCGGCCGCCGCCGCGACAGCGGCCACGGCCGCCACCACAGCGCCGACAGGGGACTAAGCGGTACACAACAGTAAAAATGTAAAACAGGCTTTCCGTGCAGCAAGCGGTTGCACGGAAAGCCTGTTTTTTGGTGCCGGGAATTTATGAGTTTTTGGCAGCAATACACTCAATTTCAATTTTGGCGCCTTTGGGAATGGCGGCCACCTGCACACAGCTGCGGGCAGGAAACGGTTGTTCAAAAAAGGTTTCGTACACCGCATTCATGGCGGGGAAATCCGACAAATCCGAAAGGAACACCACCGTTTTGACCACCTGGGCCATGGTGAGACCGTCGGCCTCTAAAATGTGTTTGAGATTTGTTAA
This sequence comes from uncultured Eubacteriales bacterium, assembly GCA_964389495.1. Taxonomy (GTDB): domain Bacteria; phylum Bacillota; class Clostridia; order Oscillospirales; family Acutalibacteraceae; genus RGIG3009. The sequence continues at coordinate 8,505 of CAYMDU010000045.1, read as the reverse complement.
GGATTGTGCTGTTTGCTCTTCGATGGTATCGGCCATGGTGCCGGTGGCGGGATTAACGGGAATTTGTCCCGATACAAACACCAAGGAACCGACATCCAAGCCTTGCGAATACGGGCCGATAGCGGCCGGCGATTTATTGGTGGACAGTACTTTCATGCAGAAGCTCCTTTACATAATGTGAAATCCTTTGGCGATGAGCGCGGAACGGATTTCTTGAATTTGCTCAAAATCGCGGGTTTCCATGCCGACATTGAGAACACAGCTGGCAACCGGCATGTTGGCATCGGAACGTTCGTGGTGAACGCTGATGATGTTGCCGCCGCATTGGGAGATGACCGAACTGACACCCACCAACTGACCGGGTTTGTCTTCCAGTGCAATTTGCAAGTTGGCGGTGCGCCCGGAGGTGACCAAACCGCGTGTGATAACACGGGACAGAATGTTCACATCGATATTGCCGCCGGAAACAATGCAGGCAACCTTTTTTCCTTCGATTGGTAACTTGCCGAACATAGCCGCAGCTACGCTGACGGCACCGGCCCCTTCGGCGATGAGTTTTTGCTTTTCAATCAGGGTGAGAATGGCGGTGGCGATTTCGTCTTCGGTGACGGTAACCACATCGTCAACATAATGCTGAATAATGTCGAAAGTGATGTCGCCCGGATGCTTAACGGCAATGCCGTCGGCAAAAGTGGCAACGCTGTTCAGTGTGATGGGCTTTCCTTCGGCGCGGCTGTGAACCATGGCTTGCGCATTTTCGGCCTGTACGCCGTAGATTTTAACGGTTGGTTTTAATTGTTTCACCGCCGAAGCCACGCCGGAAATCAAACCGCCGCCGCCCACGGGAACAATGATGGCATCCACATCGGCGAGTTGATCGAGAATTTCCAGCCCGATGGTGCCTTGGCCGGCAATAACTTCTTCGTCATCAAAGGGATGAATGAGGGTGGCGCCGGTTTCTGCTTGCAGTTTGAGGGCATGTTGATAGGCATCGTCGTAGGTGCCGGGCACCAAACACGCTTCGGCGCCGAACCCTTTGGTGGCTTCCACCTTGCTGATGGGGGCACCGTCCGGCATGCAAACAACACTCTTGATGCCCATTTTGGTGGCAGCCAGTGCCACGCCTTGTGCGTGGTTGCCGGCGCTGCAAGCAACAATGCCGGCGCGTTTTTGCTCTTCGGTGAGCTGGCTGATTTTGAAATACGCTCCTCGCAATTTAAAGCTGCCGGTTACCTGCAAATTTTCGGTTTTCAAATACAGCTTGGCAGTTTGCGATAAATTCTTAGCATAAATCAGATCGGTGCGGCGGGCTACATCTTTGAGGACAAAGGCTGCCTGATATATTTTATCCAGTGAAACCATGTTTTTACTCCTATATGTTTGTGTTATCCCGTTAAACAGTGACACGCCAGCCAAAAGTATCTTCGCGCGTGCCGGTTTGAATGCCGGTGATGGTATCATACAGCTTTTGGCAAATCGAACCGATGGTGCCGTCACCGATGGTCATAACTTCGTTTTTGTAGCGCAGTTTGCCCACGGGGGAAATCACCGCGGCCGTTCCGGTGCCGAATACTTCTTCCAGCTTGCCGTTCTTTTGTGCGGCAAGCAATTCATCCACGGAAATGCGGCGTTCTTCGGTGGGAAGGCCCCATTCGCGGCACAGGTGCAAAACCGAATCGCGCGTGATGCCGGGCAGGATGCTGCCGCTGAGCATGGGCGTGACAATGGTGCCGTCGATTTTGAAAAAGATATTCATAGCGCCGACTTCTTCGATGTAGCGGCGTTCAACACCGTCTAACCACAGAACCTGAGAGTAGCCGTCGTCGTGTGCTTTGACCTGTGCCGCCAAGCTGGCAGCGTAGTTTCCGCCGGTTTTGGCAAACCCGATGCCGCCGCGCACGGCGCGTACATAGTCGTCTTCAATCCAAATGCCGACCGGTTCCAATCCGCTGGCGTAGTAGGCACCGCTGGGAGAAAGAATCACAATGAAATAATAGGTTTTCGACGGCGCAACGCCCAAGAAATCATCGGTGGCAATGATGAACGGACGCACATACAGGGAGGTTCCCGGTTCGGTGGGAATCCAATCTTCGTCCACCTTAACCACGGCTTTCACGGCCTGAACGAAATCCTCTTCCGGTAATTGCGGAATACAGAGGCGTTCGTTGGAAGCGTTGGCGCGGCGGGCGTTCATATCCGGACGGAACAAATAGGCTTTGCCGTCGGCGCCTTTGTAGGCTTTTAGGCCTTCGAACATTTCCTGCCCATAGTGGAACACCATGGAAGCCGGAGAAAGTGACAGGTTTTGAAACGGAACAATGCGCGGGTCGTGCCAGCCCTGCCCTTCGGTGTAGTTCATTATGAACATGTGGTCTGTGAAGATTCTGCCGAAGCCGAGAGGGCCGGTTGGCTTTTCTTTGGGGGTGGCGGTTTTGGTGATTTTGATATCCAGCATGATGATTCCTCCATTCGCAGCGGAGGGACCGGCAACGCAAAGCGGCGCCGGGGCTCGCCGGTTAATTACAGTCGTTTGATGATTTCCGCGGTCATTTCGGTGCAAGTGAGCACGGTGTCGCCGGCGGAAGCAATATCGGCCGTGCGGCATCCGTCGGCAATGGTTTTGTCAACGGCGCGTTCGATTTGATCGGCTTCTTGCGGCAGATCCAGCGAATACCGCAGCATCATGGCTGCAGACAGGATGGTGGCAATGGGATTGGCCTTGTTTTGGCCGGCAATATCGGGAGCCGAACCGTGAATCGGTTCGTACAGGCCGCACTTGCCGCTGCCAAGCGAAGCCGAAGCCAGCAGGCCGATGGAACCGGTGATTTGCGAGGCTTCGTCGGACAGAATATCGCCGAACATGTTGGTGGTTAACACCACATCGAAGCGGGAAGGATTGCGAACCAGTTGCATGGCCGCGTTGTCTACCAACATATCGGTACAGGTAACATCGGGATAGTCTTCGGCCAGCTTGTGTACTGTTTTCCGCCACAGGCGGGAGGTTTCCAACACATTGGCTTTGTCGATGCTGATGAGATTGCCGCGCCGTTTGCGAGCCGCGTCGAAGGCGACGCGCGCGATGCGCTCGATTTCCGTTACGCTGTATGCTTCGGTGTCGTAGGCTTCTTCACCGTATTTGCCGGTGCGGTACCCGCGGTCGCCGAAATAGATGCCGCCGGTTAATTCACGAACAATCATCAGGTCGAAACCGTCTTTGGCAATGTCTTCGCGCAGGGGGCAAGCGGCGCGCAGTGCCGGATAAATGTGTGCGGGGCGCAGGTTGGTGAACAGCCCCAAGGCCGAGCGCAGGCCAAGCAAAGCGCGTTCCGGCCGGCAATCGCCGGGCAGGGTGTCCCACTGGGGGCCGCCAACGGCACCCAGCAATACGCTGTCGCTGTTTTGACAGCCGACAACGGTTTCGTCCGGCAGCGGAACGCCGCAGGCATCAATGGCACAACCGCCGGCCAGGTAGTCGGTGAAGCGGAAAGTGTGACCGTTTTGCTCGCCGATGACACGGAGCACTTGAACGGCACTGTCCACAATTTCGGGGCCGATGCCGTCGCCTTTTACCAGTGCGATGTTGTAGTTCATTGGGAAAGACCTCCCTCTTGTTTTGCTTTGAGATAGGGCAACAGACCGCCGTTTTCAATGATGCGACTGATAAACGGAGGAAAGGCGGTGGCTTGATAGGTGCAGCCGGTGGTTTCGTCGGTGATGACGCCGGTGGTTAGATTGACACTGACAATATCGCCGTTTTGAATGGCGGCCGCTGCTTCGGGACATTCCAAAATGGGGAAGCCGATGTTGATGGCATTGCGGTAAAAAATGCGGGCAAAGCTGGCGGCAATCACGCAGGAAATGCCGCTGGCCTGAATGGCAATGGGCGCGTGCTCACGCGAAGATCCGCACCCGAAGTTCCAGCCGGCCACCATGATATCACCCGGCGATACGCGCTTGACGAATGTGGCGTCGATGTCTTCCATGCAGTGCTGAGCCAATTCCTCCGGTGAAGGCGCATTCAAATAGCGCGCCGGAATGATCACATCGGTATCCACGTTATCACCGTAGAGAAAAACGGTTCCTTTAATCATTGTTTGTCACCTCCGAAATAGGGAGCGGGATCGGCAATACAGCCTGCCACAGCCGATGCGGCGGCAACGGCGGGCGATGCCAAAATAACCTCGCTGTCAACATGGCCCATGCGGCCGACAAAATTGCGATTGGTTGTGGCAATGGCGCGTTCGCCGGCGCTCAAAATGCCCATGTGCCCACCCAGACAAGGCCCGCAAGTGGGTGTGGATACGGCACAACCGGCGGTGATGAAGATTTCGGTTAGACCTTCGCGGATGCATTGCAACGATATTTCCTGTGTGGCGGGAATGATGATGCAACGAACGGAATCGGCTACATGACGCCCTTTCAAAACCGAGGCGGCAATGCGCATATCATCGATACGTCCGTTGGTGCAGGAGCCGATAACCACTTGGTCAACCGGCATGCCGGCCACTTCGGCAACGGTTTTGGTGTTGGAAGGCAAATGCGGCAGCGACACCGTTGGCTGCAAGGTGCTCAGGTCGATGGTGATGCGCTGTTCGTAGACAGCGTCTTCATCGGCTTCGTAAATATGCAAAGGGCGGGTGAAACGATTGTTCACATAGGCAAGTGTGGTATCATCCACGGGGAAAATTCCGTTTTTGGCACCGGCTTCAATGGCCATGTTGGCAATGGTGAAGCGGTCGTCCATGGACAGAGCGGCAACGCCTTCGCCGGTGAATTCCAGCGATTTGTACAAAGCACCGTCAACGCCGATTTGACCGATAAGGTGCAGAATAACATCTTTGCCGCTGACAAAAGGTGCCGGTTTGCCCACCAGTGTTACCTGAAGGGCGGCAGGAACTTTGAACCAGTTTTCACCGGTGGCCATGCCGGCGGCCATGGCGGTGGAGCCGACCCCGGTGGAAAAGGCGCCGAGAGCACCGGGGGGGCAGGTGTGCGAATCGGCACCGATGATACAATCGCCGGGTCCGACAATGCCTTTTTCGGGAAGCAGGGCATGTTCGATGCCTACACACCCGACATCGTACAAATGTGTGATGTGATGTTTTTTGGCAAAGTTGCGGGCCGTTACGCACAGTTGTGCGGATTTAATATCTTTGCAGGGGGTGTAGTGGTCGAGCACAATGGCGATGCGGTCGCGGTCGAAAACCGAAGTGAACCCGGCCTGCTCAAACACACCGACAGCGACCGGTGTGGAGACATCGTTGCCCAACACGATGTCCAATTTGGCTTCAATCAAATCGCCGGCTTGTACTTGCGGCAGTCCCGCATGGGCAGCCAGGATTTTTTGTGTCATTGTCATTCCCATGGGTTAGACCTCCTGTGCAACCGCCGAGGCAGCTTGCAATTTATTCATGGCATTGATGTATGCCAAAATACTGGCTTCGATGATATCGGTGGACAAACCACGTCCCACATAGGTGCGGTTTTCCGCTCCCAGTTTCACGGTGACATCGCCCAAGGTGTCTTTTCCTTCGGAAGTGGAGCGGATGGTGTAGTGATCGAAGGTGTGTTCCACAGGCCGAATAATGCGGTCGATGGCTTTAAACGCGGCATCAACCGGGCCGTCTCCCAACGAAACATCTTCGTATTTTTTGCCGTCTTTTTTCAGGCACACCGTACTGGTGGAAGTGGTGAAATTGCTGGTGTGCACGGCAAACCAATCCAGGGTGTAGCTGTTGTTTTCGGGCAGGTGCTCTTTGGAATTCCGGTGCAGCACAAGGGCTTCGATGTCGGCATCGCTGACATCTTTTTTCTTGTCGCAGAGAGATTTGAATTCGTTAAAGCAGGCCAGAAGTTCGTCGGCAGACAGGGTGTAGCCCAACTCCCGGATGCGATTTTCAAACGCATGCTTTCCGGAGTGTTTGCCCAAAACCAAATTGTTTTGATTGATGCCCACGGATTGGGGGGTGAGAATTTCATAGGTTAATTTGTTGGCCAGTACGCCGTGCTGATGAATACCGGATTCGTGCAAGAAGGCGTTTTTCCCAACGATGGGTTTGTTGAGCGGGGCGGTTTGGCCGATGATGTTGTACACGGTTTTGCTGGCGTGGTAGATTTGAGTAGTGTCCAGCCGTGTGGGCAAGGCAAACATATCGGGGCGGGTGCGCATGGCCATGACCACTTCTTCCAACGAAGTGTTGCCGGCCCGCTCGCCCAATCCGTTGATGGTACATTCGATTTGCCGTGCGCCGCCCAGCACGCCGCCCAAGGAGTTGGCAACGGCCATGCCGAGGTCGTTGTGGCAATGCACGGAAAATTCGGCTTTGTCGGCATTGGGAACATGCGCAATGAGGTAGGCAATCAAGTCGCGCATTTCGTTGGGGGTGGTGTAGCCCACGGTGTCGGGAATATTCACCACGGAAGCGCCGTTACGAATGGCGGTGTCGACAATTTTCACCAAGAAGTCCCAATCGCTGCGGGTGGCATCTTCGGCGGAAAATTCAACGTTGGAACAGTATTTGCGAGCATGAGCCACCATGGTGGCTGTTTTTTCCAGCACCTGTTCCGGAGTCATGCGGAGTTTATACTCCATGTGCAACGGCGATGTGGCAATGAACAAATGAATGCGGGGATCGGTTGCCTCACGAACAGCGTCCCAGGCGGTATCGATGTCTTTAACAGATGCACGCGCCAACGAGGCAACGGAACAGTCTTTCACGGTTTTGGCAATGGTGTGAACCGATTCAAAATCGCCGGGGGAGGAAATGGCAAAACCGGCTTCGATAACATCGACTTTCAGGCGTTCAAGGCATTTGGCGACTTCGATTTTTTCACGCAAATTCATGCTGCAACCGGGCGACTGTTCACCGTCGCGCAGGGTGGTGTCGAATATTTTAATGCGATCCATGAGTGGCTCTCCTTTATACTGTTAAAATCGCGCCTTTATCGGCGGAGGAAACCAGCTTGGCATAGCGTGCCAAATAGCCGGTGGTGATTTTCGGTTCGGGGCATGTCCAGCGGGCGCGGCGTTTGGCCAATTCGTCGTCGGACACTTTCACCTCGATGCGATGTGCCGGAATGTCGATGGCAATGATGTCGCCTTCTTCCACCAACGCAATGGGGCCGCCGGCCGCGGCTTCCGGGCTGACATGGCCGATGGAAGCACCCTGCGTGGCGCCGGAAAAACGGCCGTCGGTGATGAGGGCAACGCTCTTGCCCAGCCCCATGCCGCAAATCGCCGAAGTCGGATTGAGCATTTCACGCATGCCGGGACCGCCTTTGGGGCCTTCGTAGCGGATAACCACCACATCGCCGGCGTGAATTTCGCCGGCATAAATGGCGGCAATGGCGGTTTCTTCCGAATCAAACACGCGCGCCGGGCCTTCGTGTTGCATCATTTCGGGTGCCACAGCCGATTGCTTGACAACGCAACCGTCCGGTGCCAAATTGCCGCGCAAAACGGCAATGCCGCCGGTGGCGAGATAGGGGTTGTCGATGGGACGGATGATGGCCGGGTCGCGATTAACCGCTGTGGCCAAATTGTCTTTCAGCGTGTGACCGGTGACGGTTAGCACGCTTTCGTCCAGCAAGTGTTTTTTGGTGAGTTCTTTCATAACGGCATACACGCCGCCGGCACGGTCCAAATCTTCCATGAAGGTGTCGCCGGCCGGAGCCAGGTGGCACAGATTGGGCGTTTTGCCGCTCACTTCGTTGGCTGTATCCAAATCCATGGTGATGCCGGCTTCGTGGGCGATCGCAGGGAGATGCAGCATGGTGTTGGTGGAACAGCCCAGTGCCATATCCACGGTTTCGGCATTGTGAAAAGCGGCCGCGGTCATGATGTCGGAAGGCCGAATGTTCTTGTGGATGAGTTCCATCACTTGCATGCCGGTGCGTTTTGCCAGCCGGATGCGAGCCGAATAGGGAGCGGGAATGGTGCCGTTGCCGGGAAGAGCCATGCCGATGGCTTCGGTGAGGCAATTCATGGAGTTGGCGGTGTACATGCCGGAACAGGACCCGCACGAAGGGCAGGCGTTTTGTTCGTAGTCGGCAACGCCGGCTTCGTTTAGCATGCCGGCCTTGTAGGCACCGACCGCTTCGAACATGTGGCTCAAGCAGGTGCGGCGTCCGTCTTGCAAATGGCCGGCCAGCATGGGGCCGCCGGAGCAGAAAATGGTGGGGATATTCAGCCGGGCTGCTGCCATCAGCAGGCCGGGTACATTTTTATCGCAGTTTGGAACCATGACCAGACCATCAAACTGGTGCGCCATGACCATGGCCTCGGTGGAATCGGCAATGAGGTCGCGGGTGACCAGAGAATACTTCATGCCCACATGCCCCATGGCGATGCCGTCGCAGACCGCAATGGCCGGGAACATAATGGGCGTACCACCGGCGGCGCGGACACCGGCCTTGACGGCCTCCACCACCTTGTCGATGTTCATATGGCCGGGAACGATCTCATTGTGAGAGCTGACGATACCTACTAACGGTCTTGCCATCTCC
>CAYMDU010000044.1:0-13361 GCA_964389495.1 uncultured Eubacteriales bacterium | reverse complement strand
TTCAACTACACCGTGAACCGCCGCCGTGTGTTCAAAAGCAGCACCAATGCAAGCGGCAGTTTGCTGCGGTATGCTGTTCTTTCTTTGGCGCAGGTCACAGTTTCTGCCTTTTCCACGGCTGTTTTGTATGGCCTAACGCGAGGCGGAAAAGTGATTTGGAAATTGGTTGTGGATTTGTTGCTGTTCCTTGTCAGTTTTCGATTCCAACGAAGTTGGGTGTTTCGCAAATAAAACACCCTGCCGGCGTAATTTGCATTGCGGACAGGACACGGACTGTGTTTGATAAAAGAAAAACCGCCTTACTGTGAAAGGCGGTTGGCATTACAGTTTTTCCAGTTTGTGTTCGGCGTTTTTCACCACATTCAGCAGGGAAGAGGCAAACAGCGGGTACACCTTGGCCAGCTCGTTGGGCAACAGCACAGGTACTTGCTCTTTGGGCAACGATTGCGGGGCTAATAAGCCAACCCGTGCTGCACACAAGCTCATGGCTGCGGTTGAGGCCGATTGGTATAGTCCCACCGGTATGGAAAACAGCGCGGTGGCGTTGCGCTTGTCTGCCGCATACAGCGCACGGAACATGGTGTACACAGCCACATGCAAGTAGGTAGACACTTCTTCGGTTAGTTCTTTGCAATCATACCGTTGCAACAGCCCAAACAGCAAATTCACAGAGTTCAGTAACAACTTCTTGTTCAAAACAGGCAGCACATTGCCGGACACACGGTGGTCGTGCGCATGGGGATCGCCTTCGGGAATGTCCTCCACAGCAATAACGGCTCCGGATTTGTCGGCAGTTCGTCCCAAAAGATAATCACACGATACTTCATAAAATTCGGCAGCCCGAACCACAAATTCCAAGCCGCATTCGCGAATTCCTTTTTCGTAATGAGAAAGCAGAGCTTGCGATACTTTTAGCTCGGCGGCGGCTTCTTTTTGGCTGATGCCGCGCTCTTTGCGTAGCAAGGTGAGAACGCGCGGGAAAGCGGTGTTCATACTTGACAACTCCTGTGATTGTACTGCCGGATTTATACGGTGCGTTATCGATTATACCGCGAATGATACTATTTGTAAAGTACAATATTTCATTTTTGAGAGGAATTTTTATGAAAAGCTACAAAATACATCTTATTCGCCATGGATTAACCGAAGCCAACGAAAAAGGATTGTATATTGGCCGCACTGATTTGCCGCTGTCAGCGCACGGGTTGCGTGACTTACTGAATAAAAAGCAAGAAGCGCAGTATCCGCCGTCCACGCGCTTTTTTACCAGTCCTTTGATGCGTTGCCGGCAAACCTTGGCAACACTCTATCCGGAGTGCAGGCCGACGGTGGTTGACGGTTTGGCCGAATGCGATTTCGGTGTGTGGGACGGGCGCAGTGCCGATGATCTCCGGCAAGATGAAGAATTCGGCCGTTGGCTTTCCGGTGAACGACAGGACATTCCCGGCGGTGAAACCACGGTGGATTTTCAGCACCGTGTAATGGCGGCCTTTGAATCGTTGGTGGAAACAGCTATGAAAGAAGGGCACGAAAACACGGTGGTGTGTACGCATGGCGGGGTGATTATGATGATCATGGCCGCCTATGCACTGCCGCGGGCGGAAATGTCAAATTGGGGTGCCGAGAGCGGCTGCGGATTCACCTTGCGGATCACGCCGTCGTTGTGGATGCGCGAACCGGTGGCCGAGGCAATTGGGTATGTGCCCTTGCGGTTGGAATAAACATAAAAATCCCGTTCGGCATTTGTTGCCGAACGGGATTGCTGTTTTGTTAGCCCCACTCTGCCGTAATGTCCCCCGGAATAACCTGCTACTATCTTTCGCAGGTGGGTGCTTGCCCAACGGTTTCACGCTCCCTTCATCCCGCAAAGCGGGGAGGTCTGCAATTCGCCGCCGGAGCGATGCTCCCGATAACACAATGTAGTAGGGTTATAGGGGGACGGTCCGCGCACAGAGCAGGGGGGCTATCAGTTGTCCAGTTCTTCCACTTCGTACAGATCGGCCAAGCGTTCCTCAAAGATACCGGCAATTTCTTCGAATTCGTCGTCATCTTCAATAGGCAAAAGCAAGTCTTCACCGTTTTCTTCTTTTACGGTTAGTACCACCAACTCGCCGTCATCGTCAATGAGATCGGCAGGGTTGTCATACACCGGCATAAGTGCCACATAGCGGCCGTCGTCGGTTTCGATGGCGTCTAGTACTTCGAATTGATGCTGATTGCCTTCATCGTCCACCACGGTGACAAGGTCGTTTCCGTATTCTTCTGACATGATATCTTCTCCATTTCAAAACAAACTTTCTATACTTATATTACTCTGTTTTGGCCGGTTCGTCAAGCAAAAAAGTTGTCGAAAAATAATAAATAAAAAAATTAAACTTTTTTCAACAAAAGTGTTGACAACACACAATCAGTGTGGTATAGTATAGATGACAAAAGAAAAGAGACAAGAGAGAACGAGATACACCAAAAAGGAGTGAGTCCCGTGAACTAATAAGCAGCGGCCCCCAAATTATCGATAAAGGTGAGTCCCATGGCTTATTGAGTTTGAGAAAATTTCAACCGTACGATCAAGAAAGGGCAAGGTGAGTCCGGTGGGCAATGTTGAGGAGCATATTCCACTATAACAAAGAAAAGGTGAGTCCCATGAAATAGGCGAACACCAACCTGAATCGACATACGGTAAGTAATTGATAGCAAGTTTATTGTAATACAAAAGAAAGAGTGAATGTAAACAATCACGGGGATCCGTCTGGCGCGGGTCTCCGTTTTTTGCTGTGTGGATAAACCGCCCCAAACATGATACACTATCCACTGGAGGGGGACGGCATGAAAAGAAATTCACGGTATATCTTTACCGGAGCGTTGGCCGGTATGGCCAACGGTCTGTTTGGTTCCGGTGGCGGGATTTTTTTGGTACCGTTGCTAACGCGCTGGTGCGGAATGAAACAAAAAAAGGCGTTTGCTTCGTCGGTGGCGATTATTTTTTTGCTGTCGCCGGTTTCGTTGTTTGTATTCTGGTTGCGAGGCGGAGAAGTGCTTGGCGGAAGTTGGCCTTATTTGGTGGGAGGTGCTGCTGGGGGTGTGCTGGCCGGATGCCTTTTTCCTAAACTGTCGGCTGTCACATTAAAGCGACTGTTCGGAGGGCTGCTGGTGTACGGCGGTATACGGGCGGTGTTGTTGCTGTGAAGATCGGTATTGGTATTGCAGTCGGCGCGGCAACAGGTATTCTCAGTGGGATGGGTATTGGCGGCGGGTCGTTGCTGATTTTGTACCTCACTGTGTTTTCCAATGTGGATCAATACACAGCCGGTGGCATCAATTTGTTGTATTTTTTATGCTGTGCTCCCACGGCTTTGGTTTCTCATATTCGGAATCACCGCATAGAATGGGCAGCGGTTTGGCGTTGCTTTTTAAGTGGAGTGCCGACATCTCTTGCTTGCGCATGGCTTGCTTCTTGTTTGCCATCCGACTGGTTGCGCCGCCTATTCGGTCTTCTTTTGCTGTATATTGGATTTCGCGAGCTGTTTGGAAAGACACAAAAAAAGACTGCCTGATGATTGGTCAGGCAGTCTTTCACTCTTATTCGAGTATATAAACCTTCACATTGCGTCGGCCAAAGGCATAACAATCTTCTGCGGTATCCATATACAAATCTGCGATGATTTTGTTTTTCATCAAGGCACCGCCGGTGTCTTCCGCTGTGGCGTAACCGTAAACATAGCCATCGTCCGAAGCGATAAACAGCTTGGAGCCATACGGGATTGTTTTGGGGTTCACGGCCACTGTGCCGATTTGCGGCGCGGTACCGGTGGCGGTAACCGCACCGGCTTTGGCTGTGTAGGCACAGGCGGTTCCTTCCAACACGGTTTTGTATCCCTGCGGCACGCCGTTTTCATCCAAAGGATACTTTTCTGCCACATCGGAAACAGCACCTTGCCCCACAAGAACAATGGCATTTGTCGGCTGCTTTGTCAGTTCTTCGCTCACCAATTCGCTTCGCACAATTTTGCCGTCTTGTAAATAATCAATATACCGGCAGGATTTGGTGCCGGTAGTTCCTTTTTGAATGACCTGCTTGCTTCCTATTGGTTTTTCGTCGCTGTATCTGTAAACAGTGACAAAATCCACCGTTTCCGTTTCTACGCGTTCTTGCGAATCTAATCGATCCACGCAAATGTTCAAACCGTCGCTCACCAGTTCCGAAGTGGAGACATTGGTAACGGTGCTTTTGTCGGCGGTTACGCCGGCCAGTTCCAAAGCATCGTTCACGGTGCCGCCGGTTAATCGAACCACGGTTGATGTGCCATCCAAAGTTACGCTCACATCAAATGCCCGTTCAATGCAAATGCGTTTTTCCGGACCGTCCAAAGTGGCGGTTACGGAATCGTCGTCTGCCAACGTAATGCCGGCGCCGGCCAATATGGTGTTCGGTGTGCGTCCCAGTGTCAGCACGGTGCGAACATCACCATTGTCATCCACAATCACCGGTGTTAGTGCTGCCGTTGCCGCAAACAGAAAAGCAAGGATTAGCAACGCCAATGTGGTGATGGAAGTTGCTGTGGGATGCTGTTTAACGAAATCCACGCTTTGCGTGAACAAAGAGGATAGAACGGAAACGCGGTGCGTAGAACGGTTCTTCTGCTTTTTCATAAGAAGTCCTGATTCCTTTCCCAAAATTTCCTATCATAGTTATATGCTGTGACTTTCTCTGTATGTGCGATTTTTCACAACACCGCCGATTATACCTGACGAAATCGTACTTGTCAAACGCGTATAGCTCGTACTTTTTGTTCAAGTTGACCAAGACCGCGAAACTCAAAAATGCAAATCGGCGATTAAAACACCGTCAACCGGTTTTTCGCGTTTATTTGATAGGTTTTAGCAAAAGGCAACAAATCACGGCAGGCTTTTTGGGAGTTATCACAACAACCAATTCCATTTTTTTACAAAATCGGTGTTTCTCGGAACAACAAAACGAGAATAATTATTCATTCGGCTATATCGATTTTTTCGCAAAAGTTTGTGCAACCAAACAGAAAACAGGCAGTTCTCTGCAAGATACCATCATAGAAACAGGTGGGTGTGGCGTATCCGGTGCGTTTTCTTTTTCAAAGAGTGTATTATTACTCAAATTCAAGAATAAAATGTGAATATTCTCAAAAACGCCATCCTTTGTCAAAATAAGCGGGCGATGAGTAATCGAAAAGCGGGTGAGAAGATAGTCGTGAAAAGAATAGCGAAAAAGAAAAAGTGCTTCAAGAGCTCTTGCGGGTACCATTTTTGAAATACTATTGAAAGCGGGTAAGCCATGCGGTATAATACTATATAAGATACGGTGCGATGCGCCGGCAACATTATAAAAGAAAAACTTTTCGGAAAGAAGTTTTTAAAATTAAGGATACTAAATTATCTTTTAAGACAAACGAAAAAATCGGTTGCTATTTGATATACTATCAACGAAAGGATGCGATGCTATGCAAATGCCATTGCAGCGTGGCGCCGGCATATTGTTGCCGATAGGCAGCTTGCCGTCGCGTTTTGGAATTGGATCGCTGGGACAAAATGCGTTTCGCTTTGTTGACTATTTGTGCAAGGCCGGGCAAACTTATTGGCAGGTGTTGCCGGTTGGCCCAACGGGCTATGGCGATAGTCCTTACCAGTCCTTTTCGGCGTTTGCGGGCAATCCTTATTTTATAGATTTACCATTATTAGCACAGCAAGGATTGTTGACCGACGATGAATTGAAAGCGGCGATACTTCCGGCCGAAGAAATTCCCTACGAGCGCTTGTATCACACGCGTTTTGCGGTGTTGCATGCAGCGTGCGCGCGGTTTGAAGATACCGCGGATTTCTTGGACTTTTGCCGAGCTGAAGCGGAATGGTTGGAAGATTATGCGTTGTATATGGCGCTGAAAGAGCGGCACGGTGAGCAGGAATGGACGGAATGGAAACAAGCGTTTCGCGACCGCAAACCGTGGGCCATGCAGGAAGCGCGCAACGAGATGAGGGAGGAGCTGCGCTTTTGGCGGTTTTGCCAATATCAGTTCTATGCGCAATGGCAAGCGTTAAAATCGTATGCTCATGCGCGCGGTATCTTGCTGATTGGGGACATTCCGATTTATGTGGCACAAGACAGTGCCGATGTTTGGGCACATCGGGAATTGTTTGAGCTGGATGTTGCCGGGTATCCCACGGCGGTGGCCGGCGTGCCACCCGATTGTTTTTCTGCCGATGGGCAGCGTTGGGGCAACCCATTGTATTGTTACGACCGCATGGCACAGGATGGTTTTGAATGGTGGCGGCGCCGTATGGAGGCATGTGCGCGGTTGTATGATGTGATACGGATTGATCACTTTATCGGATTGGCACGCTATTTTTCCATACCGGCTTCTTGCCAAACCGCACGCGACGGGGTGTGGCGCAAAGGGCCCGGCAAAGCCCTGACAGATGTATTGGACAGTGCGCGTGGCGAAGCAAAGATTTTGGCGGAAGATTTGGGTGTACTACATCCCGCGGTTCGGCGCCTGTTACGGCAAACGGGATACCCCGGTATGAAGGTGTTGCTTTTTGCCTTTGACAGTGATGCCGACAATGAGTATCTCCCGCATAACTATTCTCGTAACTGTGTTGTATACGGAGGAACACACGATAACGAAACGGTAGTTGGCTATTGTCGCTCATTACGCGGAGAAAAGCGGCGGTTTTTAATGCGCTATTTGCATGTGTGCCGAACAGCCGAGATACCGCAAGCCATGCTTCGGGCAGCCTATGCCAGCGTAGCCGATGTGGCTATTTTTCAAATGCAAGACATTTTGGCGTTGGATAATCACGCGCGTATGAATACGCCTTCCACTTTGGGGGGAAACTGGCAGTGGCGGTTGCGTGAAGAACAACTGACAGACGATATAGCAAAGCAATTAAAGGAATTGGCAGCGTTGTACGGCAGAGGAAGGGAGAACCAATGATGGAGCGGCGTACTTGGGAAAACGAGATTGCCGAAGTTCTGCACTTTGATGCACAGGCAACTCTGGAATCGGCAACGGCAAAACAGTTGTATGCAGCGGTTTCCAAAGCGGCAATGGCTCGTTTGCCTGTGTCATGGCGGCAGCCGACAGCCGGTAAACGGGTGGCATATTTGTCGGCGGAATTTTTGATGGGTCGCATGGTGGAATCCAATTTGCTGAATATGGGCCTATTGGAACAAACGCGGGAAATATTGCAGCATCACGGTGTTCGCACCACCGTGTTTGAAGACATTGAAGATGCTGCTTTGGGAAACGGCGGATTGGGTCGTTTGGCAGCTTGCTTTTTGGATTCAGCGGCAACGCATGATATTCCGCTGGACGGATATGGTATTCGCTACCGTTTTGGTTTGTTTCGGCAGTCGTTCGATAACGGGTTTCAACAGGAAAGCGCCGATGATTGGACAGCCTTTGGCGATCCTTGGTCGGTGCGTTGCGAAGATGAACGCGTGTGTGTGCGCTTTGCCGATGAAGAGGTTTGGGCAATTCCGTATGATATGCCGATCATCGGATATGGCGGCCGCGCAGTGAACCGTTTGCGACTGTGGCAAGCGGAAACGGCGGAGCCGTTTGATTTTGCATTGTTTAACGACCAAAAATACGAGCGAGCGGTGCGCGCCCGGGATCGTGCAGAACGGATTTCGGGAGTGCTCTACCCCAATGACGATACCGATGCTGGGAAAAAACTGCGCCTAAAGCAGCAATACTTTTTTGCCAGTGCCTCGTTGCAGGATATGTTGCGACGCTATCGGCAAGTGTATGGTGAGGACTATACGAAGTTTCCGGAAGCCTATGCTATTCAGTTGAACGATACCCACCCGACGGTGGCAATTCCCGAATTGCTACGGTTGCTCTGTGAGAACGGATTGTCGTTTGAAGCAGCAAGGGAAGTGGTATTCCGTGCCATGGCCTACACCAATCACACCATTATGCCGGAAGCGCTGGAAACATGGAACATCAAACTGTTCCGTGCGGTAATTCCGCAGGTGTACCGGTATGTTGTACGATTGCAACAGGCTGCCGAGACCGAACTGACACACCGCGGAGTGGCCGATACGGCACCCTACGCTTTGATTGACGGAGAAAAAATCCACATGGCACGTATGGCCATCTTTGCTACTCATTCTGTGAACGGAGTGGCACAACTCCACACGGAACTTTTAAAGACAAAAGCGTTGCCGGAGTGGTATTCGGTATATCCGGAACGGTTCCAAAACAAGACCAACGGGGTAACCCAACGGCGATGGCTGGCTTTGGCCAACCCGAAGTTGGCCGCCCTAATCACAGAAACCATTGGCAACCGCTGGATAACCGATGCCGAGGCTCTGAAAGCCTTGGAACCCTATGGCGATGACGCGGCCTTTTTGCAACAGTTAAGAGATATCCGTTCGCACAACAAAGCACGGTTGGCGGCTTATATGCGTGATCGTGAAGGGATAGCTTTGCGGCAGGATTTTTTGCTGGATGTGCAAATCAAGCGTTTGCATGAATACAAACGGCAACTGCTAAATGCGTTTTCAGTGCTGGACACTTACTACCGCCTGAAAGAGAACCCCAAACAGGTGTTTGTTCCGACGGCGTATGTATTCGGTGCCAAGGCGGCTCCCGGTTATTTCCGCGCCAAAGGTATTATTAAATATATCAACGAACTGGCCAAACTCGTTAACAACGACCCGACAGTGTACGACAAAATGCAGGTGATTTTTGTTTCAAATTACGATGTGTCATACGCAGAACGGTTGATTCCGGCGGCGGATGTATCGGAGCAGATTTCCACGGCAGGCACCGAAGCGTCGGGAACCAGTAACATGAAATTTATGCTCAACGGCGCTGTAACTTTGGGTACCTACGACGGTGCCAATATCGAAATTGTGAAGCAAGCCGGTTGGGATAACAATTATATTTTCGGAGCACGTGTGGAAGAATTGGAAGCGGAACGCGAAAGTTATAATCCGAATTTACTGTTGTGTGAGCAGCCGCGCTTGCGTCGCGTGGTGGAATCGTTAGTGAACGGCACATTTGATGACGGCGGAACCGGTATGTTCCGTGAACTGTATACGGCAATAACCGAAGGCGCCTCGTGGCACCAACCAGATCATTATTTCCTGTGCCGTGATTTTGCCTCATATTGCGAAACGCGACATCGTGTTAATGCGGAGTATCAAGATGCCGAAGCGTTTTATCGCAAGGGCTTAATGAATATAGCCAATGCCGGATTGTTTTCCAGTGATAGAACGATTCGGGAATACGCCAACGAGATTTGGCACGTATAAAAGCAAGCGAAAATTCTCATACTATAGCCGAGGGAACCAACGGTGCCCTCGGCTATTATTTGATGAGAGAGGGAATCCGGATGAAAATAAAACGATGGATAGCAGGAACAATGGCTTTGCTCTTGCTTTTGTGTTTGGCAGGGTGTCGCCATGATGACGGCAAAATTGACAAAGAAACTGTGAATTTGAAAGTGTGGGGTTCGCAGGAAGATCAAGACATGTTGCGAACTATGATCGACAATTTTAAAAAGGCCAATCCGGATGTAAACTACGAAATCAGCTTTGGTGTAGTGGGAGAAAAAGATACGCAAACAAAGTTGTTGGAAGATCCCTCTGTGGCCGCAGATGTGTTTTCCTTTCCCAATGATCAGTTGCGCGATTTGGTAAAAGCCGGTGTGCTGTATGAAATGACACAGGACAAGGAACAGGTTGCGCAAGATCATATAGAAGGCGCTGTGCAGGCTGCTATGCTGGACGACAAGCTGTATGCCTATCCCATGACAGCCGATAACGGGTATTTTTTGTATTATGACACCAGCGTGCTGACAGCAGAAGATGTCAAAACACTGGATGGCTTAATGAATGCGGCGGCGGCCAAAAACAAGAAGGTGCTCATGGATATTTCCAACGGCTGGTATGTGTCATCTTTCTTTTTGGGAGCCGGTTGCACTTTGGGCCTGAATGATAACAAACAAACGTGTGATTTTAACAATGAAGCCGGTGTAGCGGCGGGCGAGGCAGTCAAAGCGCTTTGCAATCACAGTGCATTTATCACAGGCGAAGATGCCATTCTAACCGGCGGTATCGGTAACACCATTGCGGCCGGTGTGTCCGGCACCTGGAATGCTGAGGCCATACAAGAAAAGTTGGGCGAGCATTACGCGGCAACCAAATTGCCCACCTTTACTTTGAACGGAAAGCAGGTACAGATGCGCAGCTTTTCGGGGTACAAGTTGATGGGCGTTAATGCAGCTACCAAGCATCCAAAAGAAGCTATGAAGTTGGCTGCCTATTTAACCAACGAAGAAAACCAATTGTTGCGATTTGAAACACGTGCTATGGGACCGTCAAACAAAAAAGCGGTGACCAATGATAAAGTAAAGAAAAATATCGCATTGGCCGCACTGGCAGAACAAAATCAATTTGGAATCAGTCAAGCCGATATACAAAAAGGAACATGGGATGCGTTGGAAGCCTTTGGAACCGCTATGGAAACCAAAGACAATCGAAAAACAGTGAAAGAGTATTTGGATATCATGGTGGCACAGATACAAGCCTAAATTCAAAAGGGGAGGGGCTGCTATGAAATTTCGGAATTTCGCCAAGGCAACAGAAAACCAGCAACAGGCAGCCCTTGATTTTTCAACATCCCGCTGGCAAAGCCTGTGTCACACAGTGCGACATTGGCTGGCATGGATTCAACAGCAGGTTTTCGGTGTGGTGCGTGCAGCGGTACAAGGAGATGCACGCACACGCTTAACCTTTTTGATAATGGGTGCCGGTTCGCTGCTTCGCGGACAAATCGGGCGGGGCCTTTTGTATCTTGGCGCGCAAGTCGGATATGGCTTTTATTTATGGCTGTTCGGTTGGAAGTATCTGGTGCAGTTGGGCACGCTGGGTACGGTACCGCAGCAACAAATCTTTGATGAAAAACAGGGGATATATCTCTATATTCCGGGCGACAACTCCATGAAAATTTTGTTGTTTGGGGTATTAACGCTATTGCTCACGCTGGTGGTTGTCGTTTTGTATTTTTCCAGTTTGCGGGCAGCGTGGCGCGCACAGTGTTCTCAGGCAGCCGGACAAAAGTTGCCCACTTTTCGCGACGATTTGCGTTCCATGCGTGATAGGAGGTACCATGTTACACTGCTATCACTGCCGGTGTTGCTGGTGATCGTATTCACGCTGTTGCCGCTGTTGTTTATGGTGCTGATTGCTTTTACGAATTTCGACAAAGAGCATCAGCCGCCGGGTAATTTGTTCACTTGGGTGGGATGGGAAAACTTTGCCGATATGTTCAGCGGTGGCACGCAACTGGGACACACATTTTTGCAGTTGTTGTTGTGGACACTGGTTTGGGCGATTTTTGCCACGTTTACTAACTATTTGTTTGGCATGATTTTAGCGTTGATGATCAACAAAAAGGAAATTCGCTTCAAAAAGTTTTGGCGCACGGTATTTATCATCACCGTTGCGGTGCCGCAATTTGTGACACTGATGCTTATGTCACAGGTATTGGCCGAAGAAGGAGCTATGAATGTATTGCTTCGTGAATGGGGTGTGGTGACCGAAGCAATTCCTTTTTTAACAAACAGTACTTGGGCACGTGTAACGGTGATTGTTGTGAATATGTGGGTGGGTATTCCGTACACCATGCTGATTACTTCCGGTATTTTGATGAACATTCCGGAAGATATGTACGAAAGTGCTCGCATCGACGGTGCCGGGCCGGTGCGCATGTTCTTTAATATCACGCTGCCGTATATGTTGTTTGTAACCACACCGTATCTAATCACGCAGTTTGTGAACAACATCAACAATTTCAATGTTATCTATTTGTTAACGCGCGGCGGCCCGTTGTCGCTGGAATATTACCGGGCGGGGAAGACCGATTTGCTGGTGACATGGTTGTACAAGCAAACGGTGGAAGAACAAAATTACAATTTGGCGGGGGTAATTGGTATTTCGGTATTTATCATCACCGCGATTGCCTCGTTGCTGGTGTATAACGCCTCCGCTTCATCGAAAAAAGAGGAGGAATTCCAATGAAACACGGTTATCGGGCACGCCAACGGTTGTCCACCGGTGTGGTATACGTCGCATTAACCGTGTTGGCGGTGCTGTGGCTGTTGCCTATTGCCTATTTGGTGTTGCAATCGTTTCGTGCGGAAGCGGGGGCCTACACACCCTATTTGTTGCCCCGCGAGTACACATTGGCTAATTATACGGCACTATTCACCGACACGGCGTTGTTTCCCTATCCTCGTTGGTTTGCCAACACACTGCTGGTGGCCGTGTGCTGCTGTATTCTCAGTACAGCTATGATATTGATGATAGGGTATTGTTTCAGCCGATTGCGGTTTCCCGCCCGACGGCCGTTGATGAATGTGGGATTGGTGCTGGGAATGTTTCCCGGATTTATGTCAATGATTGCGGTGTACCATTTGCTGAAACTGGTGGGATTGGATCAGTCGTTGATTGCACTGATTTTGGTCTATTCTTCGGCATCGTGCCTGGGCTACTTTATTGCCAAAGGATTTTTCGATACATTGCCGCGGGCATTGGATGAAGCAGCCACCATTGACGGGGCAACGCGAAGCGATATTTTTTGGAAAATCACATTGCCTATGTCAAAGCCGATTGTTGTGTATACGGCGCTCACTTCGTTTATTGCGCCGTTTGCGGATTTCATTTTCGTCAGTGTAATCATGAAGGATAACTATCAAAATTATACTGTGGCATTAGGGCTGTATCAAATGATTACGCGAGAAAATTTATATCAGTATTTCACACGGTTTTGCGCCGGCGCGGTAGTGGTTTCCATACCGGTAACGCTTTTGTTCATGGGATTGCAGCGTTACTAT
This sequence comes from uncultured Eubacteriales bacterium, assembly GCA_964389495.1. Lineage (GTDB taxonomy): Bacteria > Bacillota > Clostridia > Oscillospirales > Acutalibacteraceae > RGIG3009. Next base: position 482 of record CAYMDU010000044.1, on the reverse strand, counting down.
GTGGAAGGGGTAACCGGTGGCGCGGTTAAGGGATAAAAAGAGGGCAGGCAGCCACGGCGGCTGCCTGCCCGTTTCGTTTGCTTGAATACTTACACAATTCCCTGTGCCATCATGGCGTCGGCTACCTTTTGGAAACCGGCAATGTTGGCGCCGGCAATCAGGTTGCCCTCCATGCCGTATTCTTTGGCGGCATTCGACAGGTTGTTGTAGATGTTAACCATGATGTCGTGCAACTTGGCATCGACTTCCTCGGCCGTCCATGACAAACGCATGCTGTTCTGACTCATTTCCAAGGCAGACACAGCCACGCCGCCGGCGTTAACCGCTTTGGAAGGAGCGATAACAACGCCGTTCTCACGCAGATATTCCACCGCTTCAAAGGTGGTGGGCATGTTGGCAACTTCCACATAGTATTTCACGCCGTTTGCAACAATCTTCTTGGCATCTTCCAACTGCACTTCGTTTTGAGTGGCGCACGGAAG
>CAYMDU010000043.1:0-13414 GCA_964389495.1 uncultured Eubacteriales bacterium | reverse complement strand
CTCAGCCAACTCTCCGAGTCGCACACACAGTGCTAAACTATTATAATGAATACTGCGCAAAAAATCAAGTATAAATTTAAAATTTGTCCAACTTTTTTTAAAGAAGCCGAATACCCGCCTTTGCACAGCGCTCCACCATCTCGTCCGGCCACAAAGAGGCCTGCACCTCACCGATGTGCGCTTTGTTCAAAAAGTACATGCACAGGCGTGATTGTCCAATGCCGCCACCGACCGTATAGGGCAATTCGCCGTTTAGCAAGGCCTTTTGGAACGGCAATTCGGCACGCTCGGAACAACCGGCAATCGCCAACTGGCGGCGCAAGGCGTCTTCGTCTACACGAATCCCCATGGAAGACACTTCGAAAGCACGCTCCAACAAGGGGTAGTAGAACAGGATATCGCCGTTTAGCGACCAATCGTCGTAGTCCGGTGCGCGACCGTCGTGGGGCTTGCCGGAACGAAGGGCGCCGCCGATTTGCATTAGGAAAACCGCACCGTATTGCTTGGCCGCTTCGGTTTCGCGTTCGGACGGCGACAACTGCGGATAGGTATCTTCCAATTCCTGTGTGGTGATGAAGGTGATTTCTTTCGGCAATTTGCGGGACAACTGCGGATAGGTGTCGCATACCACCTGCTCCATGTGGCGGAACGCTTCGAAAATGGAGGTGACCACCTCGCGCAGTTTTTGTTCGGTGCGTTCTTCACGCCGAATCACCATTTCCCAATCCCACTGATCGACATACAACGAATGAAGGTTGTCGGTGATTTCGTCGCGGCGAATGGCGTTCATGTCGGTGTACAGACCCTGCCCCACCGGCACGCAATACCGTTTGAGAGCATGCCGCTTCCACTTGGCCAGCGAATGAACCACTTCGGCTACACGCCCGTTATCGTGCCGCAAGTCGAAGCTGACCGGACGCTCCACACCGTTGAGGTTGTCGTTCAGGCCGGATTGCGGTTCCACAAACAGCGGCGCCGAAACGCGGGTTAGCGACAAGCGTTCGGCCAATGTATCTTCGAAACCGTCTTTTAACAGTTTGATTGCCTTTTCCGTTTCCAAAATATTCATGGCGGAACGATACCCCTGCGGTATCACCAAACGATACTCTGTGCTCATGCCTGCCGCACCTCCGTGTTCTATAATTTTAATACCGATTATTGTAGCACACCGCTGTGCTAAATGCAAGGCTTTCCGGCAGCTTTTTTGTTAAAATGACACCGTGACACAGTCGCCCTGTTTCCACAACCGATCCACGCGGGCCTGCCCCGTGCGGCTGTCCCACAGCAGGGGCACCGTGTCGCCGTTCACCGTCATGGTCGGTTGCTTGGTTGCAAACCACAGCATCGGCGTGTGTACCGTGTCGCCGCACACACATGTGGTGGCCGTGCCGTTCACCGTTACTTTGTCCATGGGCAAATCGATGGCGCACAACAGCACCGGATGCGAAGGCGCTTTTTCTTGTCGGCGAACCGTGAGCACCCCGGTGCCGCTTTGCCAATCCGAATACTGCAACGTGCCCTCTACCGGTGTTTCGCCGCGATACAAAACGGCATGGGCTCCTGTGCCGGTGATGTTCACCGTTACGGTCTTTTCGCCAATCGGAATGTTTTTCACCGTTATTTCATTATCGTCTTGTGCCGGCCAATAGCACAGCCCACCGCGGTGACAGGTTATACCTGCCACACCGGCACGCAAGGCTTCGTTTTCCGCCGTGGCACCAAAGGATTGCCAATCGCACACTTGGTCGGGATGAATGGCAAAGCGTGAAAAGTTGGTGGTTTCTTCGGCGATCTTCCAGCGGTCGGACCGTTCCATGGTTGCCTGCATAACACGATACACCTCGGCCATGTTGCCGGCAACACGCTGCAATTTCATTTCGTGGCCGTTGTGCTGGGTCATGTGAACATAGCGCCACCAATCGCAGGGCATGGCACTGTCGAAAGCCACGGCGCGATGACCCAACGGGTGCCACAGCTCATGCGACTGATAGTGTGCCAGTGCCGGCACCATGTCCCACATTAGATACATACCATACGGATAATCGCCGCCCATGGTTAGCGAATTGTGATACACTGCAATGGGAGCCGGTGTTAAATCGCGGCTGACACCGGCATAGAAATACCCTACCTCTTCGTTGAAAAATGTGCGGCGATATCCTTGCTCGATACCACAGATGGCCTCGGCCGCCTGCCGCGCGGTTTCTTCATCGCCACGCTTTATGGCTTCGTTTTCCATCACGCGGCATGCCGCATACCACAGCCCGTTCACTTCGGGCGACAGAAACATGCCCGACAATCCCATTTGTTCGGGGTGATCCACGCCGGTGTTGGCCATGCATGCCAGCAAATGATAGGTTGGTTCGGTAAGTTGCAGGGCAAAGCGGAAAAAGTTACGCGCCTGCGGATACAGGTCTTCACGATACGCTTTCGGCAAAAACGCCTGCGCTTCATTCCACGCCGCTATTAAATGGACGGTGGCAATGGGCGAATTTTCCATGGCCGGCAAGCGGAACAAATAGTTCAATATGCGGGCAGTTTCTTCGTAGCGACCGTTCCACAAAAAATCGCGAATCGGATAGATGGTGTCCCACAGCGAGAAAAAGCCGTATTTTCCGGCCGAAGCGCGCACACCGATGCGTTGCTCGGGCATGGGGCCAACCATCAGCGAATCCAAATAGGAAGCGGTGGCCTTTCCGAATTCTTCCGCAAACGGCAGGTTGGGTGTGCTCACGCAACCGGCCTGCTGTTGCTGCCGTTTTTCGGTGTCCCACTGGGCCTGCCGCAACGACGCATAGTGCGAAAGTCCTTTGCGCAATGAGGCAATCGCCTCTTCCTCGGTGTGTGCCAACGCCATGCCGACATGAACGGCGGCGTGTGTACTCCACGGCATTTTCAGCATGGCCGTGCCGTTGACAAAGTCGTAGGTTGCCGGCACATCCGCCCCCACTGCCAACACATAGGGTACCGTGCCGTAGGGATAGGCCGCGGTGCCGTGATAGAGCAGCACTTGCCGCTTGCTGTCAAACGGGGCTTCTTCCCACGCAATTTCCACCTGACCGTTGAGTAGCGGCAACTCGTTTGGCGGCGTGATGCCGATTTGTTCGTAATAATTGCCGATTTGCGTGGTGCCGGCACCGCGATGCTGATCTTTGAAAGTGGAGCGCGTGCCCCGGAATAAATAACGGCGGTTTAGGCACAAAAGCAATTCCTGCCGTTCTTCGGTGCAGCAAGTACATTCCCACAGTATGCGGGCATCATCCATGAGCAATTCGTAGGTTTGCTCGCTGTCACCTCCCGCCAAATAGGACAGCGTGAAGCGTTGTGTGGTGGGGCGATGCGGTATCACCCGCCCGTTGCGCTCACGCGTGTACAGCTGTACGGCGGCACCGTAGGCGGCATACCCGGTGGATGAGGCATGCTCCCGAGAAAAAATCGGCAATTTGATTTCGTCGGGGTACACCGTTCCTTTATGATAATAACAATCAATCCAATCCAATTCGCAAAGGCCGCCGTCGTTATCAATCTTGGCAGCCAGTTCGTTGCGGCAAAAAGCACGGTATTCGTTTTGTTCGTGCGGTGACGAGGTGAACATGGTGTTTCTTTCCTTTCGGTGCGTTTGGCATTAGCGCCACATATTTTCGTTCCAGTCAATGCGCTGCGGTTCCGCCAACACGGCACGCACCGGCGCGCCGTCGGCATGGCCGATGCGAAGCGGTGCCGCCATGAGCAAATACGGTGTGTGTTCCTGTGCTTTGGACAAATCCAGGCCTTCCAGCAGCACCATACCGGCGCCCAACAACTGGCGGTGGACCTGCGCGGTGTATTCCGGCGGCGCCACCGACGGACTTTCCACGCCCAACAGCACCACGCCGGCATCGGACAGCACAAAGGCCGCACTGGGGCTGAGCTGCACATCGCCTTTGAACAGCACACGCTTTTTCAAACGCGGCAGCAGGTCTTCGGCCGCATCACCCAGCAGCAAACCATGGTATTCAATCACCACGCATTCGCCTATGCACACATCCAACGGCACGGCATCAATGCTTGTACCGTCCGGAATGAAATGCCGCGGAGCATCCATGTGCGTACCGTTGTGCAAACAGGCCGTGAGCAGGGTGGTGTTGCACACATCCCCTGCCGCTATACTGGCCAACGGGCGCAAAACCGGAGCCGGATCGCCGGGGTACACCGGCGCCTTGGTTAATTCGCGGGTAATATCAATCAGTTCCGTTGTCATCATCCCCCACTGTGTGTCTTGGCACATTTCGCCGCATTTGTTATGTTCCCTGCCACAGTATACCACAAGAGGTGCCCGCTTGCAAGTGCCTTTTGGGTCACCTTGTTCTTGGATTTTCATTTAGCATCTGCGTTCACACTGCTTTCTTGCCGAACATACCGTTGCGGACATGGTAAAATTCGAGAACGCCGTTTTTGGGCCGAATAATCTTGCAATAAAAATGAGAAAATTTTTATCAAATACTGTTGACATTTTCCCACAAAATATGATATTATTTGAAGCAGAGAACAGCTGTCTGTTCTGCAAAGACAACCACCCGCAAAATTGAGAAAAATTTAATCAAAAGGGGTAATCAAACATGAAACGAATCGTCGCACTTCTTCTGGCCGTTATGATGGTAATGTCGCTGGCTGCCTGCGGTGGCAATACCAACACCGACACCGACAAAACTGCCGAAACCACCAGTTCCACAACTGCCAACAACAAAAGCACCGAACCGCAGGTTAGCGGTTGCACCTATGTGTTCGAAAGCATGACCGAAAACGGCCAGTCTGTTGCCGAGGATATGCTTGCGCTGTATACCGATTCCAAGTATGCTTTCAACGCCGACGGCACCTGCGCCTACACCATGTCCATGTTCGGCACCAATATTGAAACAAAAGGCACCTACACTCAAAACGGTTCCAATGTGACCGTCGTTCTCGACTACGGCGACGAAGGCACCGTGGAAATTGCTTTTGTACTGGCCGAAGATGTTTTAACCTTTACCGAAGAAATCGACGGCACCGTTTCCGCTCAGACCTACAAAAAGCAAGCCTGATTCCCGGCGAACGATACGACACAAGAATTCCGCCTGGGCAGAATGATTATAACGGCGGCTCATTTTTGAGTCGCCGTTATTTTTGTACCGGCAGTCGAAAGGAAGAAAACAACTGTGGAATTGTCCGAATATGTGTCGCTGTCAGCCTTCTTAAAGGAAGCACTTGGCCAGCGATATGAAATCACTTTGCGAAGCACCAAAAACCCGGAACTGGGCTTGGCGGTGGAGGATCAGACTTTGGTTAGCGAATCCGACCCCAACGAAGCGCAGGTGCGGTTGGTTCACGATATTCTGAGCAGTGCCGCACTGGAAAAGCAAGATTATCTTTGCGTATCCGGCGAAGCGGGAAAAGACTCGCTATTCTTTATTCGTGACGACGACGGCGATATCACCCACATGCTTTGCATCAGCGAAAAGCGCCCCCAAGCAATCACGGTGAAAGATGTTGTGGAAGATATCCTTCGCCCGAACAAAAGCGAAAAAACCAATATCAGCCAAGAAGTGGATTCCCTGGTTCGTGAACAAATCCGTCAGATTTGGGACAAGCACTGTGCGGGTAAAGCCAAAATCGGCAAGGCTCAAAAACTGGCCTTTGTGGACGAATTGCTGACAATCGGGGTGTTTGGCATGAAAGGAACGCCGGAAATGATCACGCAGGTGACCGGCATTTCTCAGGCAAGTATTTACCGTTATTTGGGCGAGGTGATGTGAGTATGAAACGCGAAAAGCAAATTGCCTATGCCGGAAGCATCGAGGCCGAAATGGCCGGAATCAGCAACAAGGGGATTTGGCGAAAGTTTTTCCACATGGCTATCATGGCGGAAATTCCGTGGGGCTGGATTGTTGCCTACATGGTGGTCACAGCGGCTTCCATTGGATTGATGGTACTGACCGTGCAGGTTACCGGCCTTTTCAATTCGGGAGACACCAGCGTTAGCAATGTGATTATTTTGCTGGCTATTGAAATGGTTTCCTCCTGCTTTTCCATTTTTATGATGCTGGCTCGCGGTGTGGTGGGCTCTCGCGTGGACCGCAATCTGCGCAATGTTCTTTGGAAGAAAATTTTGCATTTGGAACCGCAGTTTTTCGACAAGGTTCCCGCCAACGCATTAATCAGCCGTATCACCGACGACGCGGAGAGCTTTAAGAGCTTTTTGCTGGATGTGCTGTTGAGCGAGATAACCGGCGTGATGACCGCATTCACCACAGTAACGGCCATGGCCGCCATGGACCCCAAGCTGGCCGTTATTATGGCGGTGTTTATTCCCATTGTGTTACTGGTGGGGTTCCTGATGGGGCGGCTTCGCATGCGCGTGGGAAATTCCTTGAAAAAGCGCATGGCCGATTTAACGGAATATTTAAGCGGGCAGTTGGCCAAGTTGACGGTGATCAAAGCCTATAACAAGCAGGATTTTGAAGACATACGCGGCCAAAAGGCCATTGAAGAATATTTCCGGGCAGAACGCGCCAATAAATTTTCGGAGTTTTTGCAGTATGCCATCAATGCCGTGGTGTATATTTTACCGGATATCGCTTTGATTTTGATTGGTATTCATCTGTTGGAAAACAAGTTGCTAACCGTGGCCGGCTGGGTTGCTTTCCGTTCGTATGCGTCGGAGCTGGTGATATTCTTCACCGGCAAATCCGACACCTGGATTATGGCCAAAGACCTGCAAGGTCAGCTCAATCGCATTTCCGATTTGCTGAGTGAGCCGGAAGAAGGCATTGCCGCCTATGCGCAACAAGTGGTGGAAGCCGGCGATATTTGCTTTGAGGACGTCACCTTTGGCTACACCGAAACGCCGGTGCTGGAACATGTATCTGTTACCATTCGTGCCAAAAGCATGACGGCCATTTTGGGGCCCAACGGCACCGGCAAGTCCACCATGTTGAAACTGTTGGAGCGGATATACCGGCCTCAGTCCGGCCGCATTATGTTGGGCGGTAACGAACTGGACACCTATGATTTACAAGCATGGCGCGACAGCGTTGCCATTGTGGATCAGGAAGCCACCGTGCTTTCCGGCACCATTCGGGAGAACGCGCTGTACGGTGTGAAAGAATCCGTTTCCGACGAGCAAATTCTGGAAACGGCCAAGTTGCTGAATGCCGACGAGTTTATTTTGAGTTGCCCGAACGGATTGGACCAGGAAGTGGGCCAGTTTGGCAACAAGCTGTCCGGCGGCCAGCGACAGAAGTTGGCTATACTTCGGGCCTATTTACAAAATCGGGAATACATTTTGCTGGATGAACCCACTGCCAACTTGGATGCCATTTCTTCGGCCGAAGTGGTGCAGACAGTACAAAAACTGAAACAATACAAAACCGTTATTATGGTTGCACACGACCGAGAGCTGATTAAAAACGCCGACCATGTGATTGTACTGAGCCCCGACCACGGTGCCTCGGAGGGTACGGTTAAACAAATGGAAGAAACCAATGCGTTCTTCCGCAGCATGGGAGAGGAGGAAGCCCAATGAAAACCAAAAACAAAGAAAAAACCGCTTCCTGGAACTCGCTGCTAAAAATTTATAAAGCCGCAAAAATCCCGTGGTTTTGGCTGATTTTGGTGGTTCTGTTTTCTTTGGGCACGCAATGGTTAGCAGTAATCTCTGTTCCCTATGCCAGTGCCGTGGACACCGGCACCATGAAATCCGGCGGTTGGCTGGTATCGTTTGTGCTGATCACGGTGATTTATAACATTTTGGACAGCGGTTACGATGCCGTGAACGGCATGGGCGGCGCCAGCATGGCCCGCAGTGTTCGCCGCAATATGTGGCGCAAGTTGCTGCACCTGCCGATTACCACTTTTGAAAAAGAAGAACCGCAAACGTTTGTTTCCCGTATCACCAAAGATACCACCTTTGCCTACCGGGCACTCACCGCGTTGATTCAAATTTTCAGCATCGGCTACGGTTGCTATGTGGCAATCAAAGAAGTGGTGGATATTTATGCCAACTTTGCTTGGCTGGTGGTTGTCACCATTCCGGTTTTGATTATCTGTGCCTGGATTGTCGGCAAGTTGCAATACAAAATGAACAAACTGCTGAACGATGCCTATGCCAAAGTGACCGGCTACTACGGTGAGCGTCTTCCCAATGTGAAGTACATTAAAATGAACAACATGGAGGAGAAAGAATATCAAAAGGCCGTGGCTATCAACCAGGGCAAATACAAAGCCGATGTCCGCTACTGGACACTCTTTGCACTGAGCACTCCCATCACCTCGATTGCCCATTACATCAGCATCATTGTGGTTATGTGGGTTGGTTCTGCCTTTGTTCGAACCGGGGATATGTCGGTGTCGGAGCTTATCAGTCTGAAAGGCTATTTTGAAATCGTGATGGAAAATGTGACACTTCTTCTGGGCATTTGGCAATCGATCAAAGCGTCACACGGCGGCTGCGAAAAGCTGGCCGAACTGATCGACACGGAAGAAGAACAAATGACGGCGGGCGGCATCAAGGCCGAAGCCGGGCAGGATATTGTGTTCTCTCATGTGTTCTTCCGCTACGACGAAAGCGGAAAATCCGTTCTTCGTGATGCGAGTTTCACCATTCCCGGCGGAAAGGTAACCGCCATTGTGGGAGAAAACGGTTGCGGCAAATCCACCGTTATGCGGTTATTGGAACGGTTTGATACGCCGGCGGATGGCTGCATTACGGTGGGCGGCACCGATTTGAACGATCTGGATCTTTATCACTGGCGGGATCGGTTGGGCTATGTGTTCCAAGGCAACCAGTTGGTGAAAGGAACTGTTTGGGAAAATCTGGCCTACGGCGCACCCGCGGAATATACCGACAACATGCTGTATGCCGCGGCCAAAGATGCCGACGCCTTGGAGTTTATTCAAGAGAAAGAGGACGGCTTCCACACCATGATCGACCCGTTTGCTCCGGATTTCTCCGGCGGTCAGCAGCAGCGAATGGCCATTGCCCGTGCTTTACTGAAACAACCGGATTATTTGATTATGGACGAAGCCACCAGCGGTATTGATAACAACACGGAAAGGGCCATCTGGCGCCATGTGCGCAACCGCATGGAAGGCAAAACCACCATTTTGATCAGTCACGACAACGAGGTGATTAACACGGCCGACCATATTGTGGTGATTAAAGACGGTTCGGTGGAAGCGGAAGGCACCGTGGAAGAAGTTCGCAACAGCAGCGAAACATACCGTGCAATTCAGGATGCCCTATTGATGGAGGTAGTTGGTTAATGAACAATATCAAACTGAAATCGAAAGCTCTTTCCGTGGCGGATTACCACGCCGTGGATATCAGCCGCTTTGCACTTCCTTTGCAGGTGGACGAAAAGCAATACGAACACGATGTTCTCAACTTCCGCAAGCGGTTTGCCACGGTTGTTCAAGCCGACCGTGTGGCAGACCAAGACCATGTTACTCTGAGCTGCCAAAGCCCTATCCCCCGCTTCAACAAGCAACATATTGTGGTTCGCATTGGGTTGGGGCTGTTCACCAAAGAACTGGAACAGCAGTTGATTGGCGCAGCCGTTGGACAGGACGTGACCGCCACGGTGAAAGGCGACCCTGTCACCGTACAGATTGAGTCCATTTCCCGTCAGCTGATTCCGGAATTAACCGACGATCTGGTGAAAAGTGCCGGAATCGACGGCGTGGACACTGTGGAAGATGCCTATTTCTGGTGCAAGGGACATCAGTTCGACGAAGAACTGGAAGACCAGGCAGACGAAGTGTTTGCCTATATTGCCGGCCGGGTTATTGAAACATCGGAATTTGAATTGGATGAATCGGAGTTGGCAATAACCTATGCGGGGAACCTTTCGATTTTGAAAAATTCTTCGGCTTTGGCGGGTCGCTCTCTTGACGAGCTGAGCGACGACGAATTCCAAGAGGCCTTTTGGATGCCTCGCAGTTCCATGGAAGAGCACCTTCGTATTACGGCGGTGGGGTCTTTGAAATCCGCGGTCATCGGCTGTATTCTTATGGAGCAAGCCGGCAAAGCAGTCACCATGGAACAGTACGAAGCAGACATCGCCCGGTTGGTGGATGCCACCGGACGAAGCGAAGAAGAAATCCGGCGGGAGAACTCCCCCACCAAGTTTGCCATTGACAGTTACAACGGCTATTATCTGGACCTTTTGGAAGCCTATGCCATGCGAAAATTGAAGGAGGTTTGCCTGTGAGTGCCCCCCTTCGTTCTCGGGTAATTCGTGCCTACGATTACCGCCGGGTGGATTTGTCGGACTTTTGCAGCCCGTGTGAAACCACCGAAGAATTTATCCAAGAAGGATTCGACTACATCCGCAAAAAGTTTGCCGGGCTGGACAATGTGACGTCTGTGGAAGTCGGCGATTCTGTCACCTTTTCCTGCACATCGGACAATCCGCGATTTAACAAGGCATCGGTAACGGTGAATGTGGGAAAAGGGCTGTACAACCGCGAACTGGAAAACCGGCTTGTGGGCATGACGGTTGGCCAAACCGCAACCGTGTCTGTTGCCGAAACCGCGGTGACCGTTACCGTATGTTCGGCCCAGCGCCGACATGTTCCGGTGATTGATGATGCCTTTGTGGAGTCGCATTTTTCCGAAATGCACACGGTGAACGACCTGCGTGAGTGGTACCGCCAAGAGCAAATACAACAGCTCCTGCAAATGACCGCGCAGGAAGCAGCCGTCTATCTCACCGAACAGGTGATTGCGCACAGTGAATTTGCCATTGATGCCGAGGAACTGTCCGCCGCCAGAGAATCCGGTGAACGGTCGGTGCGTGAAATGTGGGACATGAACGGAATTCCCCTGGATACCATGACCGATGAACAGGCCGAGGAACTGCTGGGCTATCCCACGGCGCAGGCCTACATTGACTGGTTTGCAAAATTGTCCGAACAGGATGTATACACCGCCACGCTGGGCTACGACGAGCTGTGCCGTGCCAAGCAGGAACCGACAAAGGAACAATATCAACAAGAGCTGGCTTCCATGCGTGAAGGCGTGGTTCCCCCGGACTTGGAAAGCACCTATACTTTCCCGGTTTTCGTTCGGCAGAAATGCAGTGAGTATTACACGGATTTGTTGACAAACTATGCGTATGACTATGTAAAGGAGAAACTACAATGATTTCTTTGGCCAATTATGAAAACTACAACGAATTGTTAAGCGAGGGGTTCACCATTGTGGACTTCTATTCCGAAACCTGCGGTCCCTGCAAGTTGTTTTCCCGAACTCTGGAAGAGATTACTTATGAATTGCCCTTTGTGAACATTGTTAAGGTGAACACCACCTTCTTCCCCAAACTGGGGCAGGAAAACGAGATTGATGCCGTGCCCACCATTTTCTTTGTGAAAGACGGCAAAATTTTGGAACGCATCGTCGGTCTTATGAGTCAAGAAGAAGTGATGGATAAGATCAGCGAATATTACTACGGATAAAATTAGGAGGAATGTAACATGAAAGCAAAAAAACTGGTTGCACTGATTCTGGCAACGGTGACGGTTCTGTCCCTGACAGCCTGCGGCGGAGGCAATTCGTCCCAAGGCCCCAACGAAAAAACCTACATTGCCATCTACGATGTGGAAAGTGGAACGGATGTGCTGAACGCCCTGCCTGCCTATCAATTTCTGCCGGCGGATGTCCGCCAAGGTCTGGCCGGTGAAATGCGTTTGGAACTCACCTTCCTCATTGAGTACGGAACCGACTACACCTTGGTTGCCCACTATTTCAATCCCAACCAAACCGACACCGCCGCGGCCGACTATTTTAACTTTAACTGGGGCATTGTCGGCACTTCCGAATATGAAAACGGAACCTACACTTTAAAAGCCGCCGAAATGGGCGATGCGTCCTATACGGCCGGTTCCAAGTATTCGTCCGATGCGGCCTACAACTGTTTCAGCTTTAACGGTGATGGTACGAACGGCTCTTGGTATTCCGACGATACCAACGCCATTTTGGATATGGCACCGGCGGGAACCACGGTTACCGTGAACGGCAACGCTATCACCGGCTGGACTGTGCCCGAAGCCTAAGGAATACCAACAACGGGATGGGCGTGTTTCACACTCATCCCGATTATTTTGCAGGAGAGAATTATGATGTATGATGCAGCAATCATCGGCACCGGTCCTGCCGGCCTGTCTGCCGCGCTGAATTTGAAAATTCACAACAAAAACTTCATCTGGGTAGGCAGCAAGAAACTCAGCGAAAAGGTGACCAAAGCCGAGCGCATTTCCAACTATCCCGGCTTTATCGATGTGTCCGGTGCAGCGCTGAACGAAACATTTCAAAAGCAAGTGCAAGCAGCCGGCTTGGATATTATCGAACAGATGGTAAACTCCGTTGTTTCGATGGGAACGCACTACGCTATCATGGCGGGCAACGATTTTTACGAAGCCAAAACCGTTCTTTTGGCAACCGGCGTTGCCGTTACCGGTACACTGCCAGGCGAACAGGAAAAAGTGGGACGGGGCGTTAGCTATTGTGCCACCTGCGACGGCGGATTATACCAAGGGAAAACCATTGCCGTTGTTTGCAACAATGCCCGGTTTGAACACGAAGTACGCTACTTGGCCGACCTGGCAAAAACGGTTTACTATTTTGCCACCTACCAAAATCTTGGCACTCTGCCCGAAAATGTAACCATCATGGGAAGGAAAGCCAAAGCCATTGTGGGCGAAAAGCGGGTTTCCGGCGTGGAGTTGCAAAACGGCGATGTGATAACCGTGGACGGCGTATTCTGCCTTCGCGACAGCGTATCGTTGGCAACCCTGCTCCCGAAAATCGAAACCGACGGCGGGCGAATTGTGGTGAACCGCTCCATGGCCACCAACCTGCCCGGTGTGTATGCTGCCGGCGATTGTACCGGTCGGCCCTACCAATACACCAAGGCCGTGGGCGAAGGAAATGTGGCGGCTCACAGTATTCTGGATTATTTGGCCGAATCGGAAAAAGCAGAAACCGCATCCAAGTAAACCGACCAAAGCGTGCGCACTGTCAAGAACTATAAAAACACAACCACCGGCCGTGCCGGTGGTTGTGTTTTTTCTCTATGAAGCCTATGCTGTTTGTTCAAATTGGCTGTTATACAGAGCCTTGTAGAAACCGCCCCGCTTCATCAGTTCCTCGTGGTTGCCGCTTTCAATCACATCGCCGTCTTTCATAACAAGAATCAAATCGGCGTTGCGAATGGTGGACAATCGGTGCGCAATCACAAAACTGGTTCTGCCCTTGGTTAGCTCATCCATGGCTTTTTGGATAATTACTTCCGTTCGTGTGTCAACCGAAGATGTCGCCTCATCCAAAATCAACATCGGCGCATCCTGCAACATGGCGCGGGCAATGGTGAGAAGCTGTTTTTGCCCTGCCGAAATGGTGGTG
>CAYMDU010000042.1:0-13721 GCA_964389495.1 uncultured Eubacteriales bacterium | reverse complement strand
GGGGCCAGCGACAGCTCCGGTTTCGGTTCGCCCTTCGGCTTGCCGAGGTGAGAGCACAGAATGACCTTGGCGTCGTGATCCAGCAGGTACTGGATGGTGGGCAATGCGGCAACGATGCGGTTTTCATCGGTGATAACGCCGTTTTTCAGCGGCACATTGAAATCACAGCGAACCAGCACGCGCTTGCCCTGAACATTCAAGTCTTCCACGGTTTTTTTGTTCAAGAGATTCATAGAAATTCCCCTTTCATACTTTTGGGATACTTCTTTTGGAAGAAAGCCCCATACACATCTTATTTTACTCTTTTTTCTTGCTTATTGCAAGTGCTTGACAGAAAAAAGACAAAGTTTCTTTTGGCCTTATCGCCGGCGTTTTTTGTTGTACCGCACGGTGACCCAAGCATACAGGCCGATGAGAGCAATCAACAACAGAATAAGGGCTACCGTCCAGCCGGAAAAAACAACGGCGCGGATGTGTTCCCAAGCGGAATACCAAACACTGCGGGGAGCGTTTTCACCGGCAACCAAAGGCAGCTGGCCGATTTCTTTGCCGTCTAACCGCAAAATCAAGGTGCCTATGGCGTCCCCTTTGGCAATCGGCGCTTGGAACTTGTCTTGCGCGTATTGTATTTCCCGCGTTACTTTGGTTAAATCGGTGCCTTTGGCCACCACGGTGTGAAAATCAGAGGCGGGAACCAACGAAAGATACTGGCGCTCGGCGCAACCGCTCACGGCAACGCGGTCCACCGGTTCGTCTTTGTGCAACAATGTTTCGTAGGAGAAACCGATAAGCCCCCAGCGAATGAGCAAGCGCGCATCGGCATAGGCGATGTTGGTGGCCTTTCCATCGGCATCTTTTCGGGGCGCTCCCATCACAACCGCCATGTAGTCGTATCCGTCCAAACTGCCGTATTCCACCACGTGCATTTCGGTATCGTTAGCACCGGTGCGGCCGCCGACGGCATAGGTGTAAAAAACAGAGGAGGATGAGCGTATCATGTCGTTGCTGGTGGGCCAGCTGCGGCGGGAACCGCCGGAAACCGGTTGCACTGTCCAATCGGTGAGCTCCATCATGGCCGACAAGGTGGAATATTGCATGGCATACCGCGTGAAGGTGACGGTGTCGCGTGCCGACATGTATTGCCCCTCTTCGTTGCTTCCCAGCACATTGGTGAAGTGCGAATTGGTGCACCCCAGTTCTGCGGCAAAGGCGTTAAGCCCTTCCACAAACGCTTCCGGCGAACCGGAAAGTTTGTTGGCCAGTGTTACGGCACAGTCGGCGGCGGTTTGAATACTGCACAGCGTTAACAGGTCGCGCAGTGTCCATGTTTCGCCGAAATTCATGAGCGCCACATGCAGGCCGGTGCCGGACACGTAGCGGTTGAAAAGGTCCAGGGAATAGGAAGCGGAAACTTTGTCGATGTCGATGTTTTGTTCGGTGATGAGTTTCATGGCATAGCCCACCACCGCCACGCGCATCAGCGAACCGGGTTGATACCGTGTGTCGGCTTGTTTTTCATACAATGTTACATCTTGGTCTTGCTGCATGCCGATATACAGCATCATAGCCGACGGCGAACTGATTTTTTGTTCGTCGGTTTCGGGAAAGTCATACAGCACGCGCTCCGCGCCAACCGCGAAAGCGGAAGAAAGGAACAGGGCGGCGATCAGCAACAGCGCGAGAACACCGCGAAGCCGAGGACGGGTCATAGCGACAGCTCCTTATAGCATTAATCATCAAAAACAAGGGTTGTTTTTGAGCAAACTTCCTCTATCTTGTTTCTTAACTCAACAAAATCGGCAAAGGCATCCGGTTTTTGATGGGGGTTTCGCAAAATGGCGGCCGGATGGAACATGCCCATGTACCACACGCCGTTTTTTTCGAACCACTGCCCGTGTTGGCGGGTGACTTTAAAATCCGGCGAAATCAACCGGAACGCCGCAACACGGCCGAGGCACACCACAATTTTCGGTTGAATATAGGCAATTTGAGAGGCCAGCCAATGCGCGCAAGCATCTTGCTCTTCGGGCAACGGGTCACGGTTTTGAGGCGGGCGGCATTTCACCATGTTGGCAATGTAAATGTTGTGCTTGCGTGACAGGCCCACGGCTTCCAACATGGTGTCCAGCAGTTTCCCGCCGCGCCCGACAAACGGTTCCCCTTGCAAATCTTCGTTTTCGCCGGGGCCTTCGCCGACGAACAACACTTCGGCCTGCGGATTTCCGACGCCGAAAACAACATGGTTTCGGGTGGAACATAGGGCACATTCGCGGCAATGCTGGCAAGACAGCGCCAGGGCTTGAAATTCTGCTGCGTTCATGCGGTCGCCTCCTTTTGCTATATTATGTATCTTACCATAAAGTATGGGCAAAGTAAAGACATTCCAAACAGACTTTTTGAAATTGCCCGACAAGAAAAAAGGGCTTGCACCGGCCGGTGGTTGTTTCATGTGAAACATTTTAAAAAAACCGGGCAGTTTTGCATTTTCCTCTTTTCATAGTGAAAAAAGTGTGGTATGATATCGGTTGATAAGAGGTGACAGCATGGGAAAGATCATTGCCGTGGTGAATCAAAAAGGCGGTGTGGGGAAAACCACCACCACCGTTAATCTAACTTCGGCTGTCGGTGCTGCCGGGAAGCGGTGCTTGCTGGTGGATCTGGACCCACAAGGCAATGCAACCAGCGGGCTTGGCTTGGACAAACGTTCCGGCGAGGCTTCGGTGTATGAATTGCTGATTGGCAAAGCGGAACCGGTGGAAGCGGTGAAAAAAACGCCGTTTACCAATGTGGCGGTGCTGCCGTCCAGCATGCAGTTGGCCGGTGCCGAAATCGAACTGGTGGAACTGAACCGGCGGGAAAGCCGATTGAAAGCGGTGCTGGCAGCGCTGCGCGACGAATACGACTATGTGTTCATCGATTGCCCGCCGTCGCTGGGGTTGCTGACTTTGAATGCGCTGTGCGCCGCCGACACGCTGTTGGTGCCGATTCAGTGCGAATACTACGCGCTGGAAGGATTGTCGCAACTGATGGCAACGGTGCGCCAGGTGAAACGGTTGTACAATCCGCAGTTGGAGTTGGAAGGCGTTCTTCTGACCATGTTTGACGGGCGGCTGAATTTAACGCAGCAAGTGGTGGCCGAAGTAAAACGGTTTTTTCCGCGCAAGGTATTTGCCACGCCGATTCCGCGCAGCGTGCGCTTGTCGGAAGCACCGAGCTATGGAAAACCGATCAACTATTACGACCGTCATTCCAAAGGCGCCCAGGCCTATGATAAATTGGCGCAGGAATTGATACGCAAACGGTGAGGAGGAGAACAATGGCTTCAAAGATTGGCGGATTGGGCAAAGGGCTGGACGCACTCTTTGCGGAAAACGCCGTGGAAGAACAGGGGAAAACCGTGTCTTTGCGCATTTCCGAGATTGAACCGAACCGCGACCAACCGCGCAAGCAGTTTGACGAAGCGGCACTGGCCGATTTAGCGGCCTCCATTGCGCAGCACGGCGTGTTGCAGCCGCTTTTGGTGCGGCCGCTTCCCGGCGGCGGGTATCAACTGGTGGCGGGAGAGCGGCGTTGGCGCGCATCGCGCATGGCCGGTCTCACCGAAGTGCCGGTGGTTGTTCGGGAAATGAGCGATCAGGATGCGTCGGAATTGGCGTTAATTGAAAACTTGCAACGGCAAGACTTGAATCCCATGGAAGAAGCGTGGGGGTATCGCACGCTGATGGAACAATACGGCATGACACAGGAAGAAGTGGCGCACGCGGTGAACAAATCGCGACCGGCGGTGGCCAACGCTTTGCGTCTGCTGAATTTGCCGGACGAACTTGCCGAAATGGTGCGCGACGGTCGGCTGTCGGCAGGGCATGCCCGCACTTTGCTGGCGTTTGATTCGCCGGAAGCGCAAAAAGAGGCGGCACAGGCAACGGTGCAAAACGAATTGTCGGTGCGCGCACTGGAAAAAATGGCCAAAGCGGCAAAGAGCGGCCGCTCAGCCGAGCGCACACCGCGCCGGCGCGACAGCTTTTTTGACGAAGTGGAAATTGCGCTGACAGAGCAGCTTGGGCGCAAGACGAAAGTGCAAAGCAAAGGCGAAGGCGGCGTGTTGCAGCTGGAATTTTATTCAAAAGACGATCTGACGGCCCTGTCCAATGTGTTGGCGCCGCAGGAATAGGAGGAAAAGAGAATGGTAGACATTAAATTGGTGCGTAACGACCCGGACTTTGTAAAAGCAGCGGTGCGTAAGCGCGAAATGGACTTGGACAGCGTTATCGACGAAATTTTGGAAATCGATACGCAGCGCCGGCAACTTTCCGGCCAAAACGATGCGCTCAAGGCGCAACAGAATGCGGCATCCAAGAAAATCCCGCAAATCAAAAAAGAAGGCGGCGACACCACGGCCATTATGGCGGAGATGAAAGAGCTTTCTGCCAAAATCAAAGAGGACGACGCCAAAATCGGAGAATTGGAAGCACGCCAGAAGTCGTTGCTGTTGGCAATTCCGAACTTGCCCGACCCGGATTTGAAAGCCGGCGGCAAGGAGAACAACGAGCCGGTGCACTATTTTGGCGAAAAGCCGGAATTTTCGTTCCCGATGCGCAACCATGTGGACTTGTGCGAAAGCCTGGGCTTGATTGATTACGAACGCGGCGCCAAGTTGGCCGGCAACGGCAGCTGGGTGTATCGCGGCTGGGGCGCACGACTGGAATGGGCCATTCTGAATTTCTTTATCAACGAGCACCTGAACGACGGATACGAATTGATTTTGCCGCCGCACATGCTGGGCTATGAGTGCGGGTATGTGGCGGGCCAGTTCCCCAAATTCGAAGACGAAGTGTATTGGATTCAAAATCCCACCAGTTCCGACCGGAAGTTTATGTTGCCGACAGCGGAAACAGCGCTGGTAAACTTGCACCGCGATGAAATCATCCCGCGTGAGGAACTGCCCCGCAAATACATTGCCTACACACCGTGCTATCGCCGCGAAGCGGGCAGCTACCGTTCGGAAGAGCGCGGCATGATTCGCGGGCACCAATTCAACAAGGTGGAAATGGTGCAATACACCACGGCCGAAGGTTCCGATGCCGCGTTTGCGGAATTGGTGGGCAAAGCCGAACGGCTGGTTCAAAAATTGGGCTTGCACTATCGCCTGTGTAAGTTGGCGGCGGGCGACTGCTCATTTTCCATGGCGCGCACTTCGGATATTGAAGTGTGGATTCCCAGTATGGGCATTTACAAAGAAGTGAGTTCGGCATCCAACGGCCGTGACTACCAGGCGCGCCGCGGCAATGTGAAATACCGTGACGAAAACGGCAAATTGCAGTTGGCGCACACCCTGAATGCGTCGGGCTTGGCCACCAGCCGTGTCATTCCGGCGTTGGTGGAGCAATGCCAAAACGAAGACGGCTCGGTAACGGTGCCGGAGGTTCTTCGTCCGTACTTGGGAATTGATATCATCAAATAAGTTTCACATGAAACAACGGTCAGTTCGAAACCATCCTGACCCCGCGGCCGCGGCCGCGGAAACCAAAACTATGGAGGCGTTCCCCTTGAAAAACACCTTGCGCACGCGCTTTTTGGCACAGAGCGGCGTGATTGCGGCGCTGTATGTCGGTGCCACCCTGTTGTTTCAGCCGATTGGCTTCGACGCGGTACAATGCCGCCTGTCGGAAGCACTCACGGTGTTGCCGGTCTACACACCGGCCGCCGTTCCCGGGCTGATTGTCGGGTGCTTTCTGTCCAATTTGATTGGCGTGTCAACCGGGGTGAACCCCGCCGGTGGGTGGGATTTGCTGTTGGGAACAGCCGCCACCGGTGTGGCGGCACTGGTATCCTACCGGTTGCGCCGCTTTCGCATCAAACGCTTGCCGTTGTCGGCAACGGTGCCGCCGGTGGCGGTGAATGCGGTGGTTGTCGGCGCCGAGTTGCGCGTGGTATACGGTGGGCTGCCGCTGGCAGTTCATATGTTGCTGGTGGGAGCGGGCCAAGCGGTTTCTTGCGTTGTCGGCGGATTGGCCTTGGCCGCAGCATTGGAAAGAAGCGGCGTGGCACAGCGGCTTTCGTGAAAAAACGGATACCCTGTGAAGAGGGTATCCGTTTTGTGTTGTTTCACGATTGCCGGAAAAGCGGAATAATCAAAGCACAGGCGCCGTAAATCAGCGGTTGATGCCCCAGGTAGATCCACAAGGACAGCTTGCCGAGGCGTGAAAAAAACGGTGCATGCCGGCGGTACATCCAAGACGGGAAGCGGCGATATCCCACGCCGAGGTAGCTGCCGGCCAAAAAACAGAACAGCCATGGGAAAAGAGGAAAATAATCGGCCGTGAGGCCAACGGGGCACAGCCCCCAGGCATAAAGGAACGGATTGTCGGCAGTGGCGGCCGGGACATTCCAGTGGAACACACCGGGAATCCCCCAATAGCCGCCTTCTGATGCCGGAACATGCCAGCTGAGAACAAATAGCAGCAAGCACAACAAGCATCCCAACCACGCGGGGATAAACCGAAGAGTGGGGCGCAGCAGCGTGTACAGCAAAATGCAGGCGGCCAGGCAATGCAATATGCCAAACCAAATGAGCGAGTAGCTATCCAAAGCTCCGGCGCTCACAACCGCATACAGAACAAGCGAAAGCAACGCCGAAGCTCCCGCCAGGCAAAGCCCCCTTTTGAGGTTGTTGTGCGACAGATTGCAGCACACCCCGCACAGCATCACAAAAATGCCCGCAAACACCGGCTCAACCGGCTGAAAAAAGCGGAACCAGGCTTGCACCGGCGGCACCTCGAAAATATAACCTATTGTATAAAACGCGTGATAAAATACCATTAGGAAAACGCAAAAGCCGCGCAATTCGTCCAAAAAATGAATGCGGCGTTGGGAACGGCTCAAAAGTCATACCTCCTTGTAAAAATACAGCATACCACAAGCAAAAAGCTTGCAGGGGCATTTTGTGCCGTGGCGCGAAGCGCAAAGACTTGCGAAGCAAGGATTTGTTGACATCTATTATACCACAGTTTGGAAAAAGTGAAAAGGAAAATCGGGTGAAAACATGGAAGGATTACAAGGCACACTGGTGAATGTGATTGCCATAGTGACGGGCAGTGCGATTGGATTGTTGCTGCACAAAGGAATCCCCGAAAAGTTGGCAACGGCTCTCATGACGGCGGTGGGATTTTGTGTGCTGTACATCGGCATCGACGGGTGCTTGGACGGCGAAAACACCCTGGTGGCGGTTTTGTCCATGGTGTTGGGAACGCTGGTGGGCCATTGGCTGAATATCGACGGTTTGCTTCAACGCTTGGGAGAAAAGGCAGAAAAGCGCTTTTCCGGCGGGGAACCCCGCAACGGAAAAATCGCACAGGGGTTTGTCAGTGCCAGCTTGCTGTTTTGCGTGGGAACCATGGCGATTGTCGGTTCGTTGCAAAGCGGATTGCAGGGGAATCACGAAATGCTGTATTTGAAATCTGTTTTGGATGCGATTTCCTCGGTTGTGTTTGCGGCCACACTGGGGTTTGGCGTGATACTGTCGTCGGGCGCGGTGCTGGTATATCAAGGCAGTATCACATTGCTGGCACAGGTGGTTGCTCCGTATTTGGGCGAAGCCGTAGTGGCGGAAATGAATTGTGTCGGTTCGCTGCTGATTATCGGATTGGCGCTGAATTTGCTGAAAGTTACCGACATCAAAATTGCCAATTTTGTGCCGGCTGTGTTCTTTCCGATTGTGCTGTGCCCACTTTGTTCGCTGATTTTTTAGGGGCATGGCGGCGCCGATTCGGTGCCCGAAAGAATGCTGTTAAAAAATAGTTGACAGCACCGAAAAAATATGATACAATGACCGTTGCCGCTTGTTCCGGGCGGTGTTTTGTCACGCACAAAGCACCAAAAGCGAGGAATCCGCCCGAGCGCAGCGAGTCTAAGGAAAAGGCAGGTACTAGTATGTACGCCATTATCGAAACCGGCGGTAAGCAGTACAAGGTGCAAAACGGCGATGTTTTGTTCATTGAAAAGCTGGATGCCGCAGAAGACAGCAGTATCGTATTGGACAAGGTTGTTGCTCTGCACAACGACAAAGAGCTGAAACTCGGTGCCCCGTATTTGAAGGGTGCCTATGTGGATGCTCATGTGCTGAAAAACGGCAAAGCCAAGAAGATCACCGTGTTCACCTATCGTCCCAAGAAGGGCAGCAAGCGTGCCATGGGTCATCGTCAGCCCTACACCAAGGTGCAGATCGAAGGCATCCATGCCCGTGCTCCCCGCGCACCCAAGGCGGAAGCAGCCGTTGAGGAATGATTCGCGCCACCATGTTTGCTTGCGGCAACAACTTGTGCGGCTTTGAAATCCAAGGCCACGCCGGTCAAGCCGAAGCAGGGCGTGATATCGTGTGCGCTGCTGTGTCCTCGGCTGCCTACCTAACGGCCAACACCCTGTCGGATGTGTGCCGTTGCCAAGTAACAGCACAGGAACAAGCGGGGCGGCTATCTGTTACCGTCTGCGCCAACGAGGTGCAGGCAGCGCAAATCCCGTTGCGGGGGCTGTTGCTTCATTTGCAAGGGCTTTGCGCTCAGTATCCACAGTATATCCAGCTACAACAAACGGAGGTGTAACAACATGCTGAAAATCAACATCCAGCTTTTTGCTCATAAAAAAGGTATGGGCTCCACAAAGAACGGCCGTGATTCCGAATCGAAGCGTTTGGGCGCCAAGCGTGCCGACGGTCAGTTTGTCCTTGCGGGCAACATTTTGGTTCGCCAGCGCGGAACACACATTCATCCCGGCCAGAATGTCGGTATCGGCTCCGACGACACGCTGTATGCCAAAGCGAACGGCACCGTTCGGTTTGAGCGTATGGGCAAGGATCGCAAGCGCGTGAGCGTGTATGCGACCGAGCAGTAATTTTTGCATACTGCCAAACAACGCCTTGTCGGGTTCGACAAGGCGTTACTTTTATAGCAAAACAAAAAAAGGACTATTCAACCGGCGCGGTTTTGTGTATAATAAAATCAGGCAAAGCGAAGTATAGGGAAAAGGAACAAAAAGTATGTTTATTGACAAAGCCATTATTCGTATCAAAGCGGGCAGCGGCGGAAACGGCGCGGTGTCTTTCCATCGCGAGAAATATGTTGCCGCAGGCGGTCCCGACGGCGGCGACGGCGGTCGTGGCGGAAATATCGTGTTTGTTCCGCAAGACGGCAGCAACACCCTTTCGGATTTTCGCTACAAGCGAAAATTTGTTGCCACCTCCGGCGGGCAGGGCGGCGCCAAGCGCTGCTTTGGCAAGGCGGGCGACGATTTGGTGATTCCGGTGCCGCGCGGCACCTTGTTGTACGATAACGAAACCGGTCGTCTCATGGCCGATATGTCGGGCGATACCCCGTTTGTGGCGGCCCGCGGCGGCCGCGGCGGTTGGGGCAATGCCCACTTTGCCACGGCCACGCGCCAGGTTCCCCGATTTGCCAAACCGGGCACGCCGGGGGAAGAACACGAAATTCGCTTGGAATTAAAGTTGCTGGCCGATGTGGGTCTTGTGGGATTTCCCAATGTGGGAAAGTCCACTTTGGTTTCGGTTGTCAGCGAAGCCAAGCCGGAAATTGCCAACTATCACTTCACCACCATCACGCCGGTGCTGGGCGTAGTGCGCGTTGATCGCGGTGCGTCGTTTGTGATGGCTGATATTCCGGGCATCATTGAAGGCGCCAGCGAAGGCGTGGGCTTGGGCCATGAATTTCTGCGGCATGTGGAGCGTTGCCGCTTGCTGGTGCATGTGGTGGATGTATCCGGCAGTGAAGGTCGCGATCCGTTGGAAGATTTGGACACCATCACGCGGGAATTGGAACGGTTTGACCCGGAATTGGCAAAGCGCCCGGTTCTGGTGGCAGGCAACAAATGCGATTTGGCCACCGAAGAACAGTTGGAGTCTTTTGAAAAGGCCATGAAGCAACGCGGGCTGGAATATTTCCCCATCATGGCGGCGATTGCCCACGGCACAGAGGCGTTGGTGCAACGCTGCGCGGCACGGTTGGCCGAATTGCCGCCGATGCGGGCTTTTGAGCCGGAACCGGTGTTGCTGCAAGAAGCCGAAACGGTGCGTGAACGGTCGGTGAAAATCGAACGGCACGAAGGTGTGTTCTTCGTGGAAGGCGAATGGTTGCTCAAATTGTTGCAAACAATCGATTTGCAAGAGCCGGATAGTTTGCAATATTTTGAACGGGTGTTGCAATCGTCCGGCGTGATCGACGCTTTGCGTGAAGCCGGTGTGCAAGAGGGCGACACCGTGAGTATCTACGATTTGGAATTTGATTTTGTGAATTAACAGAGGTGCGATATGGAACGGTTGTGCCCCATGGAAGTGGATTTGCGCACGGTTAGTCCGCTCAACTTGGCGTTTGTGGGCGACGGTGTATATGAACTTTTGGTGCGGGAACGCTTGGTCAGCACGGCCGGGCGCCCCAATCGCGACCAACATCGCTTGGCCGTGAAACAGGTGCGAGCCGAAGCGCAGGCAGCGGCACTGGACGCCATTTTTCCGCGGTTAACCGAGCAGGAAATCGCCGTGTATAAGCGAGGGCGAAACGCGCACACCGCACGCACGGGGAGCGCCTATCACAAGGCAACGGGGTTGGAATCGCTGTTCGGTTATTTGTATCTGTCGGGGCAATCGGCGCGGCTTCGGGAGCTGTTTACAATAATTGAAACAGAAAACGGCGAAAAACCTATTGACAAATGAAGCAAATGCGAATACTATTTCTATATAAGGTTTGCGGCAAGCGGCCGCACCGAATTTTTAGGAGGATGATAGTGCATGGTTCTTGAAAAGGTAAAAACAATTCTCAGCAATCAGTTTGATGTGGAAGAAGAGTCCATCACACTCGAAACCAACATTCAAGAGGATTTGGGTGCCGATTCGTTGGATGTGGTGGATATGCTGATGTCTTTGGAAGACGAATTTGATGTGGAAATTCCCGATGAGAAAATCGAAAAAATGCGCACCGTGGCCGAAGTGGTTTCCTACATCGAAGAAAATTTGTAATCGTTAACTGTTGCAACCGCGGGAAACCGCGGTTGTTTTTTGTGGAGCCGGCACGGTACAAGCAATAGCAGAAAAGAAAAGCAGCAAGCCAAAGCGCCCACATTGTGTTTTGGCACAATGTGGGCGCTTTGGCTTGCGGTTCATTCTACAAGGGAAAGGCGTTTCACGGCGTGAACTTCACCATAAATGTATCGTTTCCTTTTTCAACAGAATACCAGTTATTACCGCAGCTACTTACGGAATCGCCTTCAATACCCTCCGAAACAATGGTAAAAGTTTCATCGATAACATAAAGCATCTTGTCAATCTTCACCATGGTATAGCCATTGTGGAAAGTGGTAGCATCTTCATAAAAGGTATATTCTTTTCCGGTTTTGTCAATGTATCCCCATTGGTCCTTGCTGTTTTTCACCAAAATAAATTTTGATTCCGAAAGGGAGATATAAGGGTATTCGGCAACAATTTTGCTTTTGTCAATATCAAAAAGATAATAGGGTTCATCTTCCACGGACATGACGGCCAAAGAATTTATCGACATGAGGAAATGGCCGCAATCGTTACGTTTTGCCCATAATGAAAAGCCCAGGGAATGGAAATCTGCTGTATGCGACAATTCGTAGAAACTCTTGCCGTTCCAAGAAGTTTCAAAAGGATAGAATATTAGTGTTTCCAAATTTCTGTTCCAGTGAAGGCCGGCTTCTTCAACTCCTTGGAGCAATAGGTAATTCTCTTTTCCCATGGTCATGCGGGAGCTTGCAACGACCTCATAATTATAGATGGAGTTTAAACTTTTAACAACTTCACCTTTTAGATTGATAATCTCAATTGTCGGGTCAAAGCAGCAAGTACAGTCTTGTCTAACAAGCCAGGCAAATCCCTGCTCGTTAAATTGGCCTGCACGATCATAGGTATCATTCATAAAAAAGGAATAGAGCACGGTTCCGTCAATTTTCTTGTAGACTTTTCTGCTGCTCCACGGCGTATAACCGTCCATGCGTTCTTCTTCTGTGTGGTTTTCGGCATCCCATTTTCCGTATTCCGTGAGAAGGACAACGCCGTAACTGCAATGCTCTATTGTGGAATTTTTATCTTCAAATACAAGTTTCCCGGTTTTGTCATAGACATATCGTTTTTCAAAAACAGCATAGCCGCCATTGCAGGCTATGCCGCTGCTGTATTTGTAGTCCACCAACAAGTTCCCCAAAGCATCGATCATCCCCACCTTTTCGGAGTCGTTTTTCACAAGGGCAATCCCGTCTACAAAGGAGTCATAGGCGTTGTATTTGAATATTTGCAATTTGTTTTTTGTTTTCTTTTCGGTCGTGGAGGTTGCTTTTTTGCCGGTTGTAGTTTTTGAAGTCGGCTTTGCCGTGCTTGTTGAGCTGACTTTGGCAGTTGTGGAGGTAGCTTTTTTTGAGGTGGTTGCCGAGGTTGGCTTTGCAGAAGTGGTTGCCTGCGGTTCGGTTGTGGTGTCGGCATCCGGTGCGCTTGTGCTTTCGGTGGAATCGGCGGTTGTGTCACCGGTGCTTGGCGCTGTGGCGGCAACGGTAGTGGTGGGCGTGTTGGTGGTACCCGTGCCGGCCGGTTTGCCGGCGCTGTTGCAGGCAGAAAGGGGAAAAACGAGAATAGCTGCCAGCGCCAGGGAAAGAATCCTTTTCATTGAAACATCTCCTCAAACAAAAAAGTGTGTGCAATCGAAATCGCACACACCGAAAAATGCACGACCTCGATTTGCTACCACACTAAATCGATGTTCATCACACAAGAATGCGAAAAACAGAAGTCTGCATTTTTACCGAAATAAAAATGCCGCTTCTTGGTAATGAACCGATAGTGTATTAGGATTTAGTGTGGTATCTTCACTATACCATACGGTTGCAAAAATTTCAAGAAAAAGTTGAAAGGCTCTGTGATAAGCAAAACCGGACACCGCCATTTCGGCGGTGCCCGGTTAGCAAAAAGTGTTATTAGTTCAAGAGGGCGCGGTCGTTGGCAAATTCCGAACCGCTGGCTTTGGCAAATTCGGCCAGCAGGTCTTCCACGGTGAGCTTTTTCTTGTCTTCGCCGCTCACATCGAGAATGATGCGGCCGTTGTTCATCATAATCAACCGATTGCCGTGTGCGATGGCGTCTTTCATGTTGTGCGTGACCATCAGCGCGGTGAGGTGCCCGTCTTCGATGAATTTGTCGGACAGTTCCAGCACCTTGGCGGCTGTTTTCGGGTCGAGGGCGGCCGTGTGCTCATCCAGCAGCAACAGTTTCGGCTGTTTCATAACGGCCATGAGCAGTGTGAGTGCTTGCCGCTGGCCGCCGGACAGCAATCCGACTTTGGTGGACAACCGGTTTTCCAGGCCCAAATCCAGGTGGGCCAACAACTCACGAAAAACAGCACGGTCTTTGTTGGTGATGGCCCAACGCAACCCGCGGCGTTGGCCACGACGCAGAGCAAGTGCCAAATTTTCTTCAATCCACATATCGGCGGCGGTGCCCATCATGGGATCTTGAAACACGCGGCCCAAATATTTGGCGCGCTTGTATTCCGGCAACTTGGTGACATCAATGCCGTCGATGAGAATGGAACCGCTGTCGATGGGATACACACCGGCCACCATGTTCAGCATGGTGGACTTGCCGGCACCGTTACCGCCGATCACGGTGACGAAATCACCGTTGTTCAGCGTGAGCGACAAATTGTCCAGCG
>CAYMDU010000041.1:0-13739 GCA_964389495.1 uncultured Eubacteriales bacterium | reverse complement strand
ATTTCCATGGAATACTGGTCGGCATATTTTTGGAACTCAGCTTCGACATCTTCATCGGCCGGCACAATGCCTTCCAACTGAGCAATCTTTTCCAGTGCCAAACGCACTTTCACGGAACGCTCTGCCTGCTCGCGGAAACCGCCGCGGAAGGCCTCTATATCCATGCCGGTATATTTCAAATAGGTATCCAACTCCAAGCCCTGCATCTGCAAACGGTAGTTGAAATCCTGCACTGTTTCGTTGATGCGGTTTTCATACATGGCGTTGGGAATTTCGCCTTGCACATTGGCGCACAGCTGCTCCATCAATTCCGTTTCAAAGGCTTCGTCGGCAGCGCGCTCTTTTTGCTGTTTCAGCTTGGCTTTGGTATCGGCTTTGAGTTCGTCCAATGTGTCGAACTCGCTGCAATCCTTGGCAAAATCATCGTTCAATTCCGGCAGCTCTTTCACTTTGATTTCGTGCAATACGCACTTGAAAACAGCCGGTTTGCCGGCCAGCTCTGCCGCGTGATATTCTTCGGGGAAGGTGACATTCACATCGAATGCTTCTTCGGGCTTTTTGCCCACGATTTGGTCTTCAAAGCCGGGGATGAACTGGCCGGAGCCCAACACCAATGTGTGATTTTCCGCCTTGCCGCCTTCGAACGCCACACCGTCTACATAGCCGTCGAAATCGAACACCACGGTGTCGCCCGTTTCGGCAGCACGGTCTTCCACTGTGACCAAGCGAGAATTGCGGTCTTGCAATTTTTCCAGCTCGGCCTTGATTTCGTCTTCTTTCACGGAAACCGACTTTTTCTTGGCTTTCAGGCCTTTGTATTCTGTGACTTCGATTTCCGGCTTCACGGTGACAACCGCTTTGAAGCACAGACCTTCTTTACCGACGGACACCACATCCAAATCGACTTTATCTTCCACATATTCGTAGCCGGATTCGCTGATGGCTTCTTCCAGGGCGTCCGGGTACAAATCGTTGATGGCGTCTTCGTAGAATACGCCGGTGCCGTACATTTTTTCCACGATGGCGCGAGGGGCCTTGCCCTTGCGGAAACCGGGAACATTGATTTTGCCGACATTCTTGCGATAGGCTGCCGAAACGGCCGCTTCGAATGCGTCTGCTCCTACTTCGATTTCCAACTCCACGCGGTTGGTTTCCACTTTGTTTGCCTGCTTCAATGCCATGTTTGTTTGCCTCCTATGATTTGTAAATCCTTGAATACAAGATGATTGTATTGAAATACAAGTTATTGTACCATATCTCAAAAGAAATTTCCACTATATTTTCTGATTTTTTTGCGTGAATTGCCAACTTTTTATTCGGGAACCCGCAACGGGCAAAAGGAAAGCGCGTCGCAAGAGGTTAGCCGAAATTGAATATTCTGCCATTCTCCCTGAAAAGCCAGACGAATTCCGGCACCGTGTACATGCCCGTAGTAGCAGCGCCGAACCGCATAGGTTTGCAACACTGCCAGCAGTTCGTTGCACGCACGCCCATCGAACAGCGGCGGGTAGTGCAAAAACGCCACCGGTTCCAATCCGGTGCTCACCGCTGCCTCCAACGAAGTTTGCAACCGTGCTGCTTCACGCCGCATAATCTTTTCGTTATCCGGCTCCGATTCGTCGTAGAACCAACCGCGGGTGCCGCAAACGGCAAACCGGTTATCCACAGCCACAGCATCGTTGTGAACAAAGGCCAGGGTGTCTAACCCATGTTCCTGCAAAAACCGATCCATTTTTCGGCGTGTGCACCACCAATAGTCGTGGTTGCCCTTAAAGAGCAGTTTTCGCCCCGGCAGCGATTGCAAAAAAGAGAAATCCGGCAAGGTATCTTCCAGTGCCATGGCCCACGAAACATCGCCGGCAATCACCACGGTGTCGGTTGGTTTCACCAGTGCCCGCCAATTTTTCTCCACCCGTTCCACATAATCGTCCCAGCCGCGAAACACAGTCATGGATTTATCGGCGTTCAACGACAAATGCACATCGGACAATACAAATAACGCCACACTGCCACCTCATTCGTCAGCGAAGCATCTCACGCACGGTGCTCTCCATGGTGTCGCGGTTGCACACTTGGGTGAACCGCGGGCTGCGCCCTTTTAAAGCGGCCAACGACGGAGGAATCGGCGCACCGGTTATCGCATGAAGGCGATCCACCATGGCAAATTCGTCGTCATTCTCGCTGTTGGCTCCCAGTGCGCGCAACACGCTGGCCGAGAATTTGTACGGGTCGGCCGTGGAAGCCAAAATCACCGGTGTGGTATCGCCGCTTTCGCAACGGTACTGTTGGCACACGGCCATGGCCACGGCGGTGTGCGTGTCGCACAAATACTGCTGTTCGTTGTAGGTGCTTTGAATGGCCTGCATGGTTTGTTCGTCGTCGCACCAGCCGGCGGCAAACAAATCCTGAATGACTTGGCGCAAGGAGTCCGGCACCGTGTAGCAACCGGTTTCCTGCAACTGCTGCATTAAGCCGGACACCAAGGCCGCATCGCCACCGGACAGATGGTATAGCAACCGTTCCAAATTGGACGAAATCAAAATGTCCATGGACGGCGAAATGGTGGTGTGGAAATCACGGCGACGGTTGTAGGTGCCGGTGCGAATGAAATCGGTTAGCACATTGTTGCAGTTGGAAGCACAAAGCAGGCGCGCAATCGGCAATCCCATTTCACGCGCATAGTAAGCCGCCAAAATGTTGCCGAAGTTGCCGGTGGGAACCACCACATTCACGGCATCGCCCATGGCGATGCCGCCCGACGCCAGCAAATCGCAATAGGCAGAAAAGTAATACACAATCTGCGGCACCAAACGCCCCCAGTTGATGGAATTGGCCGAAGAAAACATCTTTCCCTGTTCGGCCAGGCAAGCCCGCATGGCCGGATCGGTGAAAATCTTTTTCACGCCGCTTTGCGCATCGTCGAAATTGCCGCGAATGGCGCAAACGCCGACATTGTTTCCTTCTTGTGTGGTCATTTGCAATTTTTGCATGGGACTAACACCGTTTTCGGGATAGAAAACCAAAATGCGCGTGTGCTCCGCATCGCGGAATCCTTCCAAAGCGGCCTTGCCGGTGTCGCCCGAAGTGGCAACCAAAATGACAATTTCTTTGCCGTCGGCCGTTTTTTGAGCGGAAACCCGCATGAGATGCGGCAAAATTTGCAACGCCATATCTTTGAAAGCGCAGGTGGGGCCGTGCCACAGTTCCAGCACATGAACGCCGTTGTTCAATGTGTGCAACGGTGCCACTTCCGGTGCGGAAAAGCGGCCGGTGGCATAGGCAGACCGGGCACAATCGCGCACTTCTTCTTCGGAAAAATCCGTTAAAAACCGTGACAGCACGGCAACAGCCCGTTCCACATAGCTTTGGGGCACCAACGACGCTATATCATCGGCTGTGAATTGCGGGAGTTGTTCCGGAACGAACAGACCACCGTCTGCGGAAATGCCCTGGGTGATTGCCTGAGCCGCCGACACGGAAACCGAGCGGTCACGCGTACTGGTATACATCATGTTGTTCAACCTCGCCTTTATTAACATTGCTTATTATTGTAATTCATTTTCACCGGATTGTAAAGAGGCAGTGAAAAAATCGGCCGCATTTTGAAAAAAGAAGCGATCGAGCAGTGCTTGCGGCACACTCCGCTTTTGCAAATACGCTTCCAGTTGTTCATATACCGCTACTCCCTGCCACACTTCCGGAAGCGCTGTGCCGTCCAAATCGCCACCTATGGCCACAACGGATTCACCGTCTCTATCCCAAAAGTGCGACAGATGACGGTAGACCGCTTCGAAGCTGGATTCTCCCAACTGATCGCCGCAAAAGTTCACGCCCACCAAACCGCCTCGCCGTTTGATTTCGCCAAACTGAGCATCGGTGAGATTGCGCGGGTGCGCATGCACCGCCTGCGACACGGAATGGCTGGCAATAAAGGGCTTTTCCGTTTGCGTTGCCACATCCCAAAAGCCGGCTTCGTTCAAATGCGACACATCCGGCACCATGCCCCGACAGCACATTTCCCGAAGTACCTGCCGACCAAATACGGTTAGGCCTTCCCGGCAAGGCGACAAGCAACCGTGCCCCAATTCGTTATCACCGTTCCAGGTAAGTGTGATCACATGCACGCCATAGGATGCCAGCCGGGCAAGACGCTCAATGCGGCCGCCCAGCGCCGCCCCGTTTTCCACGGACAACAGCACTGCACAACGATTGGTTTCCGTGGCTGTTTGAAAATCCGCTTGGTTTCGAACCAGCATAAGCTGTTGCGGAAACCGTTTTTCCTGCTGCTGTGCAAATTCCAGCACCCGACGCGTATAGCGAAATGCGGCCGCACCCCGCCGTGTGTCGGGAACCCAAACGGCCATCACTTGGCCCCACGGTGCATAGCGGCGACCGCGCACCAAATCCCAGTGCCGACGGTTGCGGCACACATCCGTTTTGTCCTCATAGCACGCGGTAAGCGTGTCGCAGTGCATATCGAACAGACGCATGGCATATCTCTCCCATCCGGGTCAGACACCGTATGCGTTTTTTAAATGGGTCAGCGTTTGCAGTTTCATCGGCTGCCCCGGAGCAGTGATTATCTCAATAACATCAAACCGCGGTTGCTTGGCAGTCGGATGCTGCGACAAATACAACAACGCGGTTTTCAGTATACGCCGCTGTTTGGCTGCTGTTACAGCTTCGCGCGGCGCGTAGTACGAATTGCACGCACGAGTCTTGACCTCTACAAAAACAAGATACGCATCGTCGGCGGCAATTATGTCGATTTCGCCAAAGCGCGAACGGTAGTTGGCCGCCAACAATTCATATCCCTCATCGCGCAAATAGCGTGCGGCCAACACTTCGCCGGCAGCGCCTTTGGAAACTCCCGCCACGGTTGTCACCTCAATGCCGTTTTTTTAAAAAGCTGGGCCTGTGTACCGGGGAAATACCGTATTGCTCCAACCGTTCGTAGTGGAGTGCCGTGCCATAGCCTTTGTGTTTGGCAAAGGCATAGTGCGGATAGGTCTTGTCCAGTTCGAGCATCAGGCGGTCACGGCTGACTTTGGCCAAAATTGAAGCGGCGCCCACCGATGCCGACAAGGCATCGCCCTTGACGAGTGAGCGTGCCGGCAACGCCAGCGCCGGTGGAATTCGGTTGCCGTCTACCAGCACCAGTTCCGGCACCACCGACAATTGCGACACCGCCCGACACATGGCCAAAAAAGTGGCTTGCAATATGTTGTATTCTTCAATTTCTTCCACCGAAGCGGAAGCAATGCCAAATGCCAAGGCTTGGCGGCAAATATCGTCAAACAGCATGTCGCGCTTTTTTTCGGAGAGCTTTTTGGAATCGTTCAGTCCCTCCGGCACATCGTTCGGGCGCAACACCACCGCTGCCGCCACCACCGGCCCGGCCAACGGCCCGCGCCCGGCTTCATCCACACCGCAAAGCAACGAATAACCTTCGGTGCGAACGGCGGCATCAAATTCGACATTGTTCATTTACAGTCCTCCCACCTGTTCCAACGGCAACAGCCGAAAAAACACCTTGCCGATAATCGCTTCTTCCGAAACACAGCCAAAGGTGCGGCTGTCCAGCGAATGATTTTTGGCACGATTATCGCCCATCACAAACACCATGCCGCTTGGCACGGTTACGGGGCCGTCCATGGCTTCGGGGTCGGTGGCCGCTGTGATGTACGGTTCGGATAACAATTCTCCGTTGCGGTACACCGCACCGCTGTCTTGATCGACACGGATGGTGTCGCCCGCCAAACCGACAACGCGCTTGATGAGCGGTTCTTGCCCTTCGCCGCGTTCCACCACAACAATATCGCCGTATTGCGGCGTGTAGGGCAAACTGGACAGCAGCAGGCGGTCGCCGTTTGCCAGAGTGGTTTCCATGGACGAACCGTGCACTTCGATCATGCGGCAGCCGAATGTGTACAGACAGGTGATGCACAACAAGGCGCCGCAAATCACTTGTGCCCATTCAAAAAAACTTTTGCACTGTTTGTTATTGGCCTGCGGCATGGGTTTTCCTTCTTTCTTTAACGCGGCAACTCCAAAGTGATGCGCCCCAGCTTGCCGCCGCGAAATTCATCCAACAACATAATCGCCGCGCGTTCGGTGTTCACTTCGCCGCCGGACACCAGCATGCCACGCTTGCGACCGATGGCACCGAGCAGGTCGTAGCTATCTTCCGGCAAATTCCCGGTGAGCTTGTACCGTTCGCGCAACATTGGTTCGTACTGGGCACGCAAAATTTCAAGCAACCCGCACGCCAGTTCTTCACTGTCGAGCACTTCGTCGCGAATGGCGCCGGTGTAGGCCAGCCGCTGTGCCACGGCTTGGTCTTCGAATTTGGGCCACAAAACGCCGGGCGTATCCAGCAACTGGGCACCTCCTTCGATGACAAACCATTGCTGATCACGGGTGACACCCGGCCGATCTTCTGCCTTGGCTTTGCCGCCCTTGGCCATGCGATTGATGAACGAGGATTTTCCGCAATTCGGAACGCCCACCACCATCACACGCAACGCACGGTTTTTCATTCCGCGCTGCTCCCACACGGCGATTTTGTCTTTCAGCACTTCACGAAGCAACGGGACAAAGCGTTGCACGCCACGCCCGCTTTTGCAATCCACGGCCATGGCGGGCACCCCGGCCTTTGCAAATTCGGCAAGCCACAATTTGGTAGCCGCTTCGTCGGCGATGTCGCTTTTGTTCAACACCACCACCCGCGGTTTGCCGGCAATCATGCCGCCCAAATCCGGGTTGCGACTGCTAACAGGAATACGGGCGTCGATGATTTCCGCCACAGCATCTACCAACGGCAACTTTTCCGCCATGCGGCGCCGTGTTCTGGTCATGTGCCCCGGAAACCATTGAATTGTTTTCTGTTCCATGTTACAACCTCCCGCTTTCGGAAAACGGATACAGGCGATACTGTGCTTTGCCGATAACGGCTTCCGCCGAAACAAATCCGATGTCTTGGTACCGGCTGTCGTGCGATTCGCCGCGGTTATCGCCCATGACAAACAGCATGCCACGCGGCACCGTTACCTCGCCTGACAACTGCACCGGTGCCGTGGAGCCGGCAATATACGGTTCTTCCAGTGCCACGCCGTTGCGAAAAACCGTGCCGGTGGCGCGATCGATGCGCAGGGTGTCGCCTTCGACTGCTATCACCCGTTTGATGAGCGGTGTGTTGTTTTCGCGGGTGACGGCCACAATGTCGCCCACCGCCGGTTCGTAATTCAGGCACGACAGCAACAAATAATCGCCGTTTTGCAAAGTGGGAACCATGGAACGCCCTTGCACAACGCAGGGGCGGGCAACCGTGATTACCGCTGCCAACAGCACCGTTAAAATGCACAGGCAGGACACGCAGTAGTACATGCCGGCAGCATGCCGCTGCCACGCACGCCAGCGTTTGATTACAACCGTGCGCCAATCTTGCCGTTCGTGCCGCCCTTCCACATTGTGCCCCCCTTTGGTTGATAAGAAAAGGGAGAAAACACGGTGTTTTCTCCCTTTTGGCTTATTTAATGAGTTCTTTTACCTTGGCTGCCTTACCCACACGGTCGCGCAGATAGTACAGCTTGCTTCTGCGAACCTTACCGTGACGCACAACAGTGACAGCCGCTACATTGGGAGAATGCAACGGGAACACACGCTCCACGCCCACGCCGTAGGATACGCGGCGAACTGTGAAAGTTTCGGCCACGCCGGAACCTTTCTTGGCAATCACGGTGCCTTCGAACGCCTGAATACGTTCGCGGTCGCCTTCGCGGATTTTCACATCCACACGCACCGTGTCGCCGATGGCGAACTGCGGTGCCGCCTCTTTCATGCTGCCAGAGGCAATCAATTTCAATGCATCCATTCCAAAATCCTCCTTGTGATTCAGACATTCTTGCCCGTATCGGTTGAACCGCCGGCAGAGGAATGCCCGCTTTCCTGTCTTGCTTTCGCTCGGCATTCATCCCCATTCTGCCCGGATGTTGGCAGAACGGACATTCATACCGATACAGTATACACCATCTTTTTCAAAAAAGCAAGTCCTTTTTTGGGCACCTTCCGATTTTATTTTCACAAAAATTCCGTGCCGTCTTTGGCCAGCACGCGCAGGCGCCGCACCGTGCAGGGAAACTCGCGGCCGGTGTGTTCCCGCAAGGCCGCTATCACCAACGAAGGATTAACCGATTGCTCGCTGCTGCACGGCAATGTCAGTTCCCACTGCACACCGCCTGCACAGGGGTTCACCTGCCCGCCGGCCGCTTCCAACACCGGTTTCAATCCCACCGGTTTCCATTCTTTTTTCTTGTTTCGTTTTTGAACCGTCACCGACGGCTGTGCCAGCAGCGACTCCACATCGGCCGCGGTGCACCCCATGGTTAGGCGGTACACGGCTTGCGCCACATCGCCCGCTTTTTTCACGGCCGGTGCCGCGCTCACGGCCTGTATTCCTTCAGGCAGCACCGCGTTAAGGCGTTGCACCACTTCCTGCGGCGGCATATCCTCAATTAACCGCAAATCCACGGTTTCCCGTTCGCCTTCAAATCCCAACGACAACGGGGCCGCAAAGGTGAGGTAGGGATGCTTGTTAAATCCTTCGGTGTACCAAAGCGGAATGGCGGCACGACGGACCGCGCGGGTCATGGCGCGGTTTAAATCCAAATGAGAAATGTAGCGTGCCCGCCCGCACTTTTCAAATACAATGCGCAAGGTGACAAACTCTTTGTTATCGTTCAACGCAAATCCCCCCTTGGAAACAGGCCGCACCACAGTGCGAACATTCTTGACGGCAGTTGGGGGTGGTGATACCGGCATGGGCACGCTGATTTTCTTTCCACAAAAATGCCTTGCCGACACCGACATCAATGTGGTCCCACGGGAACACTTCGTCTTTTTCACGACGGCGGCAGGCGTAGAAATCCGGGTTGAGCCCTTGCGAGCGGAACACATCCATCCACGCATCAAAATCAAAATGTTCGGACCACGCATCCAAATTAAACCCGCGGCGGAAGGCTTCTTCCAGCACGGCACCCAGCCGACGGTCACCGCGTGCCAGCACCGCTTCCAGGTAGCTGGTTTTGGCATCGTGCCAGCTGAGAGAAATCTTTTTGGTGGTTACCGATTCGCGCAGGATCCGTTGCTTTTCTTCCAACTGAGCCAGGGTGTCCTGCGGTTCCCATTGAAACGGCGTGAACGGTTTGGGCACAAAGCAGGAAACACTGACAGACACCGTGACCCCTTTGCCTTTGGGCTTGTCCGGATTTTGATAAAAACAATTCACGATTTTTTGGCCCAAGGCGGTGATACCCACAATGTCGTCGGCGGTTTCGGTGGGCAAGCCCATCATAAAATAGAGCTTAACCGATGTCCAACCGCCGGCAAACGCCCGCCGCGCCGTGTCCAAAATTTCGGTTTCAGTTAGGTTTTTGTTGATGGCGTCCCGCAAGCGCTGTGTTCCCGCTTCCGGTGCAAAGGTGAGGCCGTTGCGCCGCAACACATTCAGCCGATTGGCCAGTTCTTCGGAAAATCCGTCAACCCGAAGCGAGGGCACCGAAATGTTGGTGTGCTGCTGTTCGGCCCACGACAGCAGCCGTGTCAGCAGGTCTTCCAAGTGCGTGTAGTCGCTGGTGGACAGCGACGAAAGCGAAAATTCTTCGTAGCCACTGGTATCGCACAGGCTGCGGCTTTGGCGGTCGATGGTGTCCACCGATTTTTCACGCACCGGGCGATAAATAAAGCCGGCTTGACAAAAGCGGCACCCGCGAATACAACCGCGGAAAATTTCGCTCATGGCGCGGTCGTGCACAATGTCGATAAACGGCACCACAAACGAGTCCGGGTAATACGCCGTGTCCAGATCACGAATGATGCGCTTGCGAATTTTGGCCGGCAACCCCGCGCGCGGTGTGACGGCAGCCACCCGCCCGTCTTCGTGGTAGGTGACGGTGTAGAACGCGGGAACATAAATCCCCTCGATGTGAGCCGCCGCTTCCAAAAAGCGTTGCTTGTCGTACCCCTGCTTTTTGTGTTCCCGATACAGGGACATCAGTTCCAAATTGACTTCTTCGCCTTCGCCCAAAATGAAAATATCGAAAAAGTCGGCCAAGGGTTCGGGATTGCAGGCGCAAGGGCCGCCGGCCACCACCAGCGGCATATCGTTACCGCGTTCGGAGGCGCGCAACGGCACGCCGGCCAAATCCAACATGTTTAAAACGGTGGTGTAACACATTTCGTATTGCAAGGTGAACCCGATGAAATCGAATGTGCGAATCGGGTCGCGGCTTTCCAGGGCAAACAGCGGAATGTGATGCTCCCGCATGAGCGCTTCCATGTCGGAATCCGGTGCAAACACACGCTCACACCAAAAATCCTCCACCGCGTTTTTGGCGCCGTATAAAATTTTCAGGCCCAAATGCGACATGCCCACTTCGTACAAATCGGGGAAGCAAAATGCAAACCGCACATTCACGCGGCTTTTATCTTTTACAACGCTGTTCAATTCGCCGCCGGTGTAGCGAGCGGGCTTTTGCACGCGTTCGAACAGTTCTTCCAATGACAGACTCATAGTGTACCTCCCGAATATCTTCCCTTTTAGTATACGATATTCGACACGGTTTTTCAATGCCCCCGACGCAAAAACATTTGCAAAATCAAATAGGCGGCAATCAGCAGCAGCGAAAAATTGTGTGTGGCACCAAGCAACAGCCTCACGCCGCCCGCCGTCATCGGCAACAGCACCGCTCCGGAAACCATGCGCAACACACGGTCGGCCTGCTCTTCGCTGAGAAAACAGCACAGCGCGGCATACAACGCTTCGCCGCCGTCCAAAGTGACAACCGGCAACAGATGAAATCCCGCCAGCACGGCATGCACCGCGGCGGCTTCCGGCGAACAGCGGCACAGCAAGCCGGCGCAAAGCGCGTTGGTTAGCGGGCCGGCCAATGACACCAAGCCCAAAGCCGGATACCCCAGCCGCCGATTGCCGCTGCGTTCCACCCGCATTCCGAACGCGCCCAGCGTGATGCACGACGGTGCATCGCGAAGCAACAGCATGGCCACGGCGTGCCCGCCTTCGTGCAACAAGGATGCCAGCAGGCACATCGCCGTTGTCTGTTCGGTGTCCAGCGAAAGCATGGCTACCACCGAAGCGGGAAACAGCAAGCCGGCACGAAAGCGTATTCCGTGCCAGCGCCATTCAAGCATAGTAGCCGTCCGGCAAAAGCAGTGCCGGGTCATAGAAAAGGCCGTTATGTGTCACCGTGAGATGCACATGATCGCCGGTGGCGTTGCCGGTGCTTCCAACCCGTGCCACGCAATCGCCGGCGTGCACGCTGTCCCCCACACGGTACAGCAACGCGGAACAGTGGGCATAGCCCACCTCCCACCCGTCGGCACTGCTCACCACAATGCGGTACCCGTAGCTGTCACTCCACCCCGCCGCCGACACGGTACCGTCATACACGGCATAGAGCGGTGATTTCGCCGCGGCGGCAATGTCCACACCGCGATGAAAGCCTGTCCCGCCGTGAACGGGATGAGAACGATATCCAAAGGCCGATGTTAGGCGTCCTTCGGCCAGCGGCACCGCCGCCACGGCCGGTGCCGTGGGTGCGGCGGTGCTGACATCGGCGGGCAGCGAAACCGGTTGCTGCCGGTCGGTTTCCTCCCACCGGTCCGCCCACTGTTCCGCCACGCCGCCGTCGGTGAGCCATTGCCGGAACACAGTGCGCAACCGATCCCAAGTGCTTCCGCCGATCAGCCGCAACACCAGTGCCAACAAAAGAACAACGCCGCAGGCTATGCTTTGCACCGCCAGCAAGGACAACCGACCGCGCTTGCAGCGTCCTTCTGCCATGCCGAACGCCTCCTATACAATAATACAAATCAAGCCGTTGCAGCCCTCGTTGATAATCCGCTCCACGGTGTCTTTCAGCTTCAAGCGGGCATCGCTCGGCATCCGATACAGTTTGTTGTGCAAGCCCTCGTTCACCAAACCGTAGAGTGAGGTGCCGAAGATGTTGGAATCCCAAATCTTCGATGGATTTTCTTCGAACTCACGCAGCAGATAGTTCACCAGCTCTTCCGACTGCTTCTCCGAACCGACAATGGGCGACACTTCGGTGGTGATGTTGGCCTTCATCATGTGAATGGAAGGCGCCGTGGCACGCAAACGCACCCCGTACCGTCCGCTTTGCTTGATGATTTCCGGTTCATCCAATGTCATCTCGTCCAGCGCCGGCATCACAATGCCATAGCCTGTGGCTTCGGCCTGTTCCAATGCCGCGGCAATTTTTTCATACCGCCGATAGGTGTCCGCCAGTTCGTTCATGCGCACCAGCAAATCGCCTTCGTTGTTCACGGCCATTCCGGTGGTTTCGCTGAGCACCTGATAAAACAGATCGGGCCGCACTGTGAGCGATACCACCCCGGTGCCGCTTCCCAAATCCACCGCTTCCAGCTGCACCGTATCCAGCAACTCGCAAGAGGACAGCGGCGTGGCTATCGACTGCAAATCCCGAATTTTTCGCACGGTACCCACCGCCTGCCGCACCGCTCCCACAAGGCGGCTGCGAACCGGATGCGCATGTTCCAGCGCCATCACCCACGGCGGCATTTTAAGCCCAAGCTGATACACCGGAAACTCAAACAGCACGGTTTTCAAAATGGCGCAAATTTCCTCTTCGCCGATTTCCAAACAATTCACCGGGCAAACGGGAACACCGTAGGTGTCGCTCATCTCCTCACACAGTGCCCGGGTGGCTTCGCTGTTCGGCTGCGTGCTGTTGAGCAACACCGCAAACGGTTTTCCCAGTTCTTGCAATTCCCGAATCACGCGCGCTTCCGCTTCGGCATATTCGGCACGCGGGATTTCGGTGATGCTACCGTCGGTGGTGATCACCAATCCAATGGTGGAATGTTCGGTGATCACCTTTTGCGTTCCCAGTTCCGCCGCCATATTAAACGGGATTTCTTCGTCATACCACGGCGTTTTCACCATGCGCGGCGCGTTTTCTTCAATGTATCCTAACGCCGACGGAACCACATAACCCACGCAATCAATCATGCGCACTTTCATGCCCACGGCCCCGCTCACGCTGATTTCCACCGCCTGCTCCGGAATGAATTTCGGTTCGGTTGTCATGATGGTGCGCCCCGCCGCCGATTGCGGCAACTCATCCACAGCGCGCTCGCGGCTGTATTCGCTGTCAATGTTCGGCAAAACAAGCGTATCCATAAATTGCTTGATAAAGGTGGACTTCCCCGTGCGCACCGGCCCAACCACGCCAATGTAAATATCTCCGCCGGTTCGCGCGGCAATATCCCGGTATATTGTGTTGTTCATGGCCATCTTCTTTCCTCCGCTCACATCGTCGTTAGGCAAGCGACCCGCCTCGCAACGAATCCCACAAAAGGTCCTTGTCTTGCCCATACATACCTATGTGTGCCGTGCGGAATTTATGACACCGCGGCAAAAGCAAGCACGATTGCTGCCCCTGCAATGATGGCAACAACACCTCCAACGACAATCCACCGCAACAAATCAAGATGTTCAAATACAGAAACATCTCTAATCTCATTATACTTTTTATAGTTTCTATTATTTTACGATAGCTTCAAGCTTCATCTTGTAAGCAAGGCGCGTTCGCTCGGCAAAAACGGAGGTTGTCGTTTATTTTATCGACTTCATTACATCCAACAAATGCTGATAGCTGTCAACATCGTGGTATTTCACA
>CAYMDU010000040.1:0-13750 GCA_964389495.1 uncultured Eubacteriales bacterium | reverse complement strand
GGTGGCCGGCGAAGCCGGTGTACATTTCTTCTCCATTTCCGGTTCGGACTTTGTGGAAATGTATGTCGGTGTCGGCGCCTCGCGTGTGCGTGATTTGTTTGAACAGGCCAAAAAGAACAACCCGTGCATTATTTTCATTGATGAAATCGATGCGGTGGGCCGTCAACGCGGCGCCGGTCTCGGCGGCGGGCACGATGAGCGCGAACAGACTTTGAACCAGTTGCTGGTGGAAATGGACGGTTTTGGTGCCAACGAAGGCGTCATCATGATGGCCGCCACCAACCGCCCCGACATTTTGGATCCCGCGCTGATGCGTCCCGGCCGTTTTGACCGTCAAATCGTGGTGAACTATCCCGATTTGAAAGGGCGCGAAGCTATTTTGCGCGTGCATGCCAAGGGCAAACCGTTGGCGCCGGATGTAGATTTGGCCGTGATTGCCAAGTCAACGGCCGGGTTCACCGGTGCCGATTTGGAAAATCTGCTAAACGAATCGGCATTGCTGGCAGCGCGGCGTGGGTTGCACGCGGTGACCATGCGCGAAATCGAAGAAGCCACTCTAAAAGTGGTGGTAGGTACCGAAAAACGGAGCCATGTGATTTCCGAACGCGACAAGCGCATCACGGCATTTCACGAAGCCGGCCATGCGGTGGTGTCCTATTTTTGCTCCACGCAAGATCCGGTGCATCAAATTTCCATTATCCCGCGCGGCATGGCTGCCGGTTTCACCATGAATTTGCCGGATAAAGACCATGAACATCTCACCAAAAACCGTATGTTGGAAGATATCGAGGTGCTTTTGGGTGGCCGTGTTGCCGAGGAGTTGGTGATTGGCGATGTGTCAACAGGGGCTTCCAACGATTTGGAGCGTTCCAGTGAAACCGCCCGCAAAATGGTAACCAAATACGGCATGAGCGACAAATTGGGGCCGGTGGTTTTTGGATCGTCCGATTCCAACGAAGTGTTTTTGGGCCGCGATTTTGGTCACACACGCAATTATTCCGAAGAAGTTGCGGCTTTGATTGACACCGAAGTTAACAGCATCATCACCGGTGCCTATGCACGCACCACGCAAAAACTCCGCGAACATCGGGATAAACTGGATGTGGTGGCACAGTATTTGATTGAACACGAAAAAATGGACGGTGACCAATTCGTTGCCGCCATGGAAGGTCGGGAGATCCCGGCGTATTCCAATGCTACCATGTTTCAGCAGAAAGAAAATAACGGTACCGTCTAAGTGACCGGCAACAAAAAGCGCATGCTTGTGTTTGGCAAGCATGCGCTTTTAACATTAAAACTATACCCGCGCTTGCACAACTTGCCAAGCGCGGGTATAGAGGTATCGGTTATTGGCGTTTGCCAACCGTTTCCACTTTGATTAAATTGGTGCTGCCGCTGGTGTCCAACGGAATGCCGGCGGCGATTACCACGCGGTCGCCCGGTTCAACGGCATCGATTTGGCGAGCACAGTCGATGGCGTGTTGAAGCAATTCGTCGGATGTGCGCTGATAGCGCGACAAAACGGGATACACGCCCCAAGACAGTGCCAACTGATGATAGGTCTTTTCTTCTGGAGTGGCGGCAACAATAGCCATGTGCGGGCGGAATTTTGACATACGGCGAGCAGTTTGCCCGTATTTGGTGAGAGCAATAATCGCTTTGGCTTTGATGTCGCGTGCGGTGATGCAGGCGGCATCACACATGGCGTTGGTGACATCATTATCCATGTCATAGCGGAAGCCTTCGTAGGAACCGAGTTTCAAGGCGTCGCTTTCCGCTTGCTCGGCAATTTTGGCCATAACTTGCACAGCGCGCACCGGGTATTGACCGGCGGCGGTTTCGCCGGATAGCATAATAGCCGAAGTGCCGTCGAACACGGCGTTGGCCACATCGGTAATTTCCGCTCGCGTGGGGGTGGGGTTGGATACCATGGATTCCAACATTTGCGTGGCCGTGATAACCATTTTCCCGGATTGATAGCAACGGCGGATAAATTGTTTTTGCAGGCCGGGCAACCGTTCGTATTCAATTTCCACGCCCATGTCACCGCGCGCTACCATGATGCCGTCGGAACTTTCGAGAATTTCATCAAAATTCTCAACGCCTTCAATGTTTTCAATCTTAGCGATGATGCGAATGTTGTGGCCGCCGTGGTAGTCCAGAAATTTGCGCAAAGCAATAACATCATCGCGGCTTCTTGTGAAAGAAGCGGCAATGAAATCCACATCTTGCTCAATGCCAAACAGGAGATCTTGCTTGTCCTGTTCGCTGATATACGGAATGGACAGGCTCACATGCGGAATGTTGATGGATTTGTGATTGCTCACAACACCGCCGTGAACAACACGGCAGTGGATTTCCGTATCTTCAATGGACTCCACCGTTAATTTCAGTTTGCCGTCATCGATGAGAACGGCATCGCCTTTGGAAATTTCGCGGGGAAGATGGGCATAGGTGATGGAAGACTCCTTGCTGTTGCCGAGAATGTCACGGGTGGTCAGCGTGAAAGGATCACCGTCAACAATGGTAACCTTGCCATTCTCAAAATCGCGCAAGCGAATTTCCGGACCTTTGGTGTCCAACAATAGAGCAACAGGAACATTCAATTCATGCCGCAAGTCCCGTATCATTTGAATACGGCGTGCATGGTCTTCGTATGTACTGTGTGAAAAATTCAACCGCGCAACATTCATGCCGCAACGAATCATTTGGCGCACAATATCGGGATTTTCGGTAGCGGGACCGAGAGTGCAAACAATTTTTGTTTTACGCATGGCAAAGTTCCTCCTTGCATATTGTAGAAATCCATACATAAATTAGTATAGCAAACAAGCGCGAAAATAGCAATAGCATCGACTTTTTTTGAAAGAAATGCGTCCGGTTACGCACAGCAATCGTATAAATGCCTGTGACTCGGTTCATACTATGGACAAAGCGACAGGAGGAAATAGCATGAAATACGATGAACGGAATCCTTTTGAAAATAAGTCAAAGCAAGCCGGGGGACGGGGATTTTATATAGCGCTGGCGGTCTGCTTGGTGGCGGTATGCGGTGTGGCAGTTTCCAGTTTTATCGGCGGCGTTTCAACCGATACCAAACGCGGCACAACAACGGCCAAAGTAACCACCACTGCTGCGCAACAGGTGGCACTGCCGGTTACCAATATAACCGACGAACGGGTAACTACCACCGCCGTGGTAACCACCACAACCACCTTGGCTCCCACCACCACTGCGGCAGCCGATTTGTTTGTTTTCCCGGCAAGCAACCGTGTCCTTCTGCCGTATAGCGAAGATATGGTGTATTCGGACACCTTGGGCGAATGGCGCACGCACGACGGCGTGGATTTTTTGGCGGAAGAAGGATCGCAGGTGAAAGTGCCGGCAGACGGCACCGTGCTGCGGGTGTACTCGGACAGTTTGTGGGG
The DNA here is from genome assembly GCA_964389495.1 of uncultured Eubacteriales bacterium. Classification (GTDB taxonomy): domain Bacteria; phylum Bacillota; class Clostridia; order Oscillospirales; family Acutalibacteraceae; genus RGIG3009. The sequence goes on along the minus strand of CAYMDU010000040.1, from coordinate 10,322 downwards.
GGATGTGGTGGAAATCGACCACGGGGGAAAAGTAACATCGCGCTGTTGCGGCGTCAAGGCGCAAAATCTCAAAGAAGGACAATCGGTAAAAGCCGGTGAGGTGATGGGAACGGTTGGCGAAATCGCAGCCGAAGTAGCCATGGAACCGCACATTCATGTGGAAATTTTGGCCAACGGTAAGCCGGTAAATCCGCTGTTGCTAATGAGTGGAAAGACTGTGAATGTCACCGCCTCTGCCGCCGCAACCACCAATGCAAAATAACTCCTGCCCTCGAAACCGGATGAATCCGGAACGGCACAAAGGGCAAAACAAACGGGCTGCAACTGTATGGTTGCAGCCCGTTTGTTAAGTTTTGCTTACTTTCATAATCCAGCGATAGGGGAGCAGTTTGCACAAAACACGGTAGAACTTATACACAAAGCGATTTGTGTACCAGCGTTTGCCATGCAACAAAGCCTTCAAAGATTTCTCGGCCACGTCTTCGGCACGGCAATAGGGCAATGTTTGAAACGTGCGGGAATGTCCGACAATATCGGCAACTGTCAAAAATTCTGTGGACATGGGGCCGGGACAAACGGCCAAAACATGAATCCCGCGTGGACGCAGTTCTTCACTTAAACAATGGGTAAAGCTGGAAACATACGCTTTGGTGGAACAATACACGGCCATGCGCGGTGTGGGAGCATACGAAGCAATGGAACTGACATTGAGAATACCGCTGCCGCTGTTCATAAAAGGCAGCGTGAGTTGTGTAATGGCGGTTAGGGCACGGCAATTCAGATCTACCATGCCGGTTTGTTCTTCCAAAACAGCAGTATCCACTGCGCCGAGTTTGCCGTAGCCGGCGTTGGTAATTAACAGCCGCACATCGGCGTGCGCTTCTTCCAGTGCTTGACGGTAGGTGTCCCAGCTTTCCGGTAACGACAAATCCAGGGCCATGCAGTGGAAACCGTGTTGCGGATAGGCGGCAGCCAAGGATTCCAGGCGGTCTTTGCGGCGAGCAATAAGCCAAATTTCATCCAACGCCGGAAGCTGTTTCAAGCATTGGCGAACATATTCTTGCCCCAATCCGGATGAAGCACCGGTGATAACAGCAATCGTCATACTATCACTCCTTTGCATTATATTATCGCACAAAAATCACGCGGTGTAAAGGTTTTTTACAAACCGAAAAATCAGGGCTTCCCTTTTTCGAATTTATATGATATACTAAAACATTATAAGGGGAATTGTGAGGTTTTGGCATATGCAGCAACCGGTAACGGAACCGATTCCGGAAGACCGAATTGTCGGCCGCAACGCGGTAACAGAAGCATTGCGTTCCGGACGCACGCTGGATAGTGTTTGGATTTCCGCGGGAGAGCACGGCGGCAGCTTGCAGGCAATTCGTGCCAAATGCCGCGAAGCGGGCGTGTTGATCAAAGAAGTGGATTCTCGCAAATTGGCAACCGTGGGCGGGCCTCATCACCAAGGTGTGGTAGCGTTTGCGGCATGCAAGGAATATGCCACACTGGACGATGTATTTGAATGTGCCGCAAAAGCGGGGGAGCCGCCCTTCATTTTGGTGTGTGACGGTCTGGAAGACGCTCACAACTTGGGCGCGGTGCTTCGTAGTGCCGAAGCGGCAGGGTGTCACGGTGTGATCATACCCAAGCGGCGTGCGGTCGGCCTGAATGCCACGGTGGCCAAAACATCGGCCGGTGCTGTGGAGTATGTGCCGGTGGTTCGTGTTTCCAACCTAACAGACACCTTGCGGCGCTTGAAAGAGCGGGGCGTTTGGGTATATGGCTTGGATATGGACGGCGGCCCATGGTGTCAAACAGACATGACCGGCGCCACTGCCTTGGTTGTCGGTTCGGAAGGTCATGGCATCAGCCGGTTGGTGCGCGAACAATGCGATGGCATTCTTTCGCTTCCCATGCGCGGAAATATCAATTCGCTCAATGCATCGGTAGCTTGTGGCATTATGGTATACGAAGTAACCCGCCAACGGTTGGGCATTAAAACAGTGGAGTGACGCAGTATGAAAAACAAGCAGGATGTTCGGAAATATACAGAACGGCACGCAGCTACCCCTGTGGAGCAGTCCACAACGGAATTTCCGTTGCCGGGAGCACCGGCAGCCGAGCCGACAATGGAGCTGATTCCGCCGGTGGAAGATGAAGTGCCGATCAAAAAACGGCGTCGCTTGTTCTCGCGGCGCAAAACAAAATCGGAACCATTGCCAATCGAAGAAGTGCCGGATGAAGAACCGGAGCAACCGGATATGCCGCCGGAAACAGTGTCAGACGACACACGCGAAATCCCGGTTTCTTCCGAGAATGAAGCTCTGGAAAAAACGCAGGTGATTGAACTGGCCGAAGAAGGCGGCAGCCATTTGGCAGAAAACGAAGCGTCGCAAATGGTACTGGAAGGTTTTGCGGAAGAAGCCGACGATAAACCGGCCGAACCGGGGCGCGAAGAAACATTGCGCCGTATTCGCCAAGAGAAAATTCAAGATTTTTCGCAACGTCGGGAACAGCACGAGCGGGAAATTGCGCAAGCCGAACAAGAACAGGCCGAAGTGTTGCCCGAAACCGAAGATATCGACGAACAACCGGCGGAAGATGATTTGCCGATTCAGGAAACATTGGAAACCGTTTCACTTGCCGAAATGCGGCAACGGTTGCAACACCAAGTGCGTCATTCGGGCACCACTCTGTTATTGAGTATTCTATTGGAAGTTATTTTGTTCTTCACGGCCGCTGTTGCTACTGTTTCCTCCACCGTGGCTTCCGATCCGGTAGCCTATTTGATTGTACAGCTGGTGCTGTTTGGCGCATTGCTGGCGATTAACAGCGCCTCGTTGCAAGCAGGCCTAACGGCGCTGTTCCGGCATCACCGCCTGACAACCGAAGGCACCGTGGTTCTCACATCGTTGATCACACTGTTGCACACCGCGTTGTTGTTACTCAACACCACCGGCGTTGCCGATGGATCGGTTCCGGTACTGACAGGCGTGGCAGGCTTGGGCTTGCTGTTGGTACAAATCACACATCGTTTGGAATTGAATCGCGAAGTGCGCGATTTGGCCATTTTGTCATCTTCGGCCGAAAAGCTAACCATGAAGCGCGTAACAAACGAAGTGATGGCGGAAGAAATCGGGCGTCCGGCGGTGGCCATGGGCGTGCCGCGCGTTGCCTATTTTTGTCCCACCGAACAAGTGGAGGGCTATGCCGATACACATGAATTCGACCCGGCAGCCGGCTTTTTGCGCTGGTATTTGCCGCTTTCGGCGGCGATGGCTGTGGGCGTATCGGTTGTGTATTTGTTAATAAACGGCTTACTCACATGGATCTTTGCCGCCACATTGCTGTGCGGTATGTTGGTGATTGCCTCACCGATGGTGTTGTTGTTCTCACTGGCGGTAACCCTGTTTTCTGCCGATGCGCGAGTGCGCAAGCAAAAAACCACGATTGCCGATTATCACGCAGTGAATGTCTACGGTAATTCTCATGCTGTGGCCTTGGATGCGGCGGAACTGTTCCCCGAAAACAGCGTGATGTTGCACGGCATCAAAACATTTTCCGGCACGCGGATCGACGAAGCCATTTTAGACGCGGCTTCGGTGTCCATTCGAGCCGGTGGCCCGTTGGCGCAAGTATTCCGCCGCATGATTCTGAATAAAATGGGCATGCTGCACGAAGTTGACACTTTGGTATACGAGCAAGACATGGGCCTGTCCGGCTGGATTAGCGGCCGCCGCATTTTGATTGGTAATCGCAAGTTGCTGGATAACCACGGGATTGATATTCCGTCCAAAGACTACGAAGACCGGTATGCCAAGAACGGCCGCCAACTGGTGTATCTTTCCATTGCCGGCGAGCTGTCGGCCATGTTCGTGGTGAGTTATATTGCCGACCCGGCAGTGCGCCGTGTGCTGAAATCGCTAACCGATCGCCGCATCACCTTGCTGATTCGCACCTGCGATCAAAACATCACGGAATCGTTGATCACTTCGGTGTTTGATCTCAACGGATACTATGTGGAATTGCTCAATGCGCCGGCAGGGCGTTCTTTTGAATCGTTGGTGAGCGATGTTTCGCAAACAGAACCGGGAGAGATTGTGTCTGCTGGCAATGTTTTGGGAATGTTGGCTGCTTTGGCACAATGCCGCCGCTTGCGCACGGGTGTGCGGCTGCTGACAGCGCTGCAATTCTTGGTAGGAGCGGTCGGCATGGTCATAACAGCGGCCGGCGCATTAACAGGGGGTTCCTTGTTCCCGCCGCTGTATGCCATTGAATTTTTGACAATCAGCTCTGCTTTTTCCTTGCTGCTTTCGCTGGCGTTTTCAAAAGGTTGATAGGTTTTATTCCCTTCCGCTTTGCGGAAGGGAATTTTTTTGCATTTAGGTATTGAAATTTGGAAAGAACTAGGTTATAATGAACGAAGAACAATGTTGCACTTTAATTTTTTTGTGTATTATTGTCAAATACAGTGGAACGGTTGCAGCAGCAAAAAGCGGCACCGGAAAGGGGAGTCATTTGTGAAACAGTATAACGCAAAGCACATTCGTAATGTTGCGCTGGTCGGCCATGCCAGCACGGGAAAAACATCCTTGGCAGAGGCGATTGCCTATCTCACCGGAGCAACAGACCGATTGGGCAAAGTAGCCGATGGGAATACCTTGTCGGATTTTGATGCCGAAGAAATCAAGCGCGGCGTATCGGTTTCGTTGTCGGTTCTTCCCATGGAATGGAAAGACACCAAAATCAATTTGTTGGATTCTCCCGGTTCGTTTGATTTTGCCGGCGGAATGAGCGAAGCAATCCGCGCGGCGGGAAGTGCCGTGGTAGTGTTGTCGGGCAAGAGCGGCGTAACGGTCGGCGCACAAAAAGCGCGTGCCGCTGCCAAGAAAAAGGGGATTGCGCAGCTCCTGTTTGTTAACAAGCTGGATAGTGAGCATGCGGATTTTTATCGTGTGTTTGAAGAACTGAAATCCATATTCGGGCCGGCAGTTTGCCCGATTGTAGTGCCCTATGTGGTTGACCACAAGGTGCAATGCTATGTGAATTTGCTGGAATACAAAGCCTACACCTACGAAAACGGCAAGGCAACCGAATGCCCGATTCCGGATATGGGGCATCGCTTGGACGGGTTGCGCACCGCTATCAACGAAGCAGTGGCGGAAACCAGCGAAGAATTGATGGAAAAGTATTTTTCCGGTGTGGACTTCACGCCGGATGAACTGATACTCGGCTTGGCCACCGGCGTGCGCCGCGGCGAGATTTTGCCGGTGTATTGCGGCGCCTCGCAAACCATGGAAGGCGTGGATCAGCTGTTAAACGGTTTGATTTGGCTGGCTCCTTGGGCAGAAACCGTTGCTGGCGAAATTGGCGTGGATCCCAACGGCGAGCCGGTGGAGCTCAAAGTAAACGAGCAAGCGCAACCGGTGGCCACGGTCTTTAAAACAGTGGTCGATCCCTTTGTCGGGAAACTGCTCTATTTCAAAGTAGTCAGTGGCGTGGTAACAGCGGACAGTTCGTTGCTGAACATGCGCACAGGCACCACCGAAAAGCTGGGTAAGTTGTTTATGGTGCGCGGTAAAAAGCAAGAAGAAGTTCCGTGTGTGCCGGCTGGCGATATTGGTGCGGTTGCAAAATTGGCCGTTACCAACACCGGCGACACTCTGTGTTCACCGGTGCGCCCGGTGGTGTTGCCCGGCGTGGCCTACGAAGCCCCCACTTGTTCCATGGCTGTGTATGCCAAAAACAAAGGCGATGAAGAAAAAATCGTTTCCGGTTTGAATCGCTTGCGCGAAGAAGATCCCACCATCGCTTTGTCGCACAACGCGGAAACAAAAGAACAGGTGCTATCCGGTTTGGGTGAGCAGCATTTGGAAGTAACAATCTCCAAGCTGAAAAGCAAATTCGGCGTGGAAGTGGTACTGCAAGAGCCCAAGGTGGCCTATCGCGAAACCATTCGCGGCAAGGTAAAGGTGCAGGGCCGCCACAAGAAGCAGTCCGGCGGGCATGGCCAGTTTGGCGATGTGTGGATTGAGTTCGAACCATGCGACAGCGAAGAACTGGTGTTCGAAGAAACGGTGTTTGGCGGTTCGGTTCCCAAAAACTATTTCCCGGCCGTGGAAAAAGGGTTGCGTGAAAGTGCGCAACACGGCGTGTTGGCCGGCTTCCCGCTGGTGGGGGTAAAAGCCACCTTGGTTGACGGTTCGTATCATCCGGTGGATTCTTCGGAAATGGCGTTTAAAACCGCTGCTTCGTTGGCGTATAAAGCGGGAATTGCCGAAGCATCTCCTGTGCTCTTGGAACCGTTTGGAACGCTGAATGCCTATGTGCCGAACGACAACACCGGCGACATTATGGGCGATATCACCAAACGGCGCGGTCGTGTTATCGGCATGGAACCGACTGCCGAGGATCCGTCCATCACCTGTGTCACGGCCGAAGTACCGATGGCCGAAATGGGGGACTATTCCAGTATGTTGCGATCCACGACACAAGGCCGCGGTTACTTCACCATGGAATTTGCCCGCTATGAAGAAGCACCGGCGGCTGTGGCGCAAAAAGTGATTGCAGACAATCACACCTCAGAGCAATAAAACAGAACAGGCGGTAATTTTTGCCGCCTGTTTTTACTCTTTTTTGAATTTAGTACTTGCAAATATTAGCAGTATGAGTTAAAATAATAACAGTACAGTATAACGGAGGATCGTAAAATGGTATCAGCAGGTGATTTCAGAAACGGCGTTACCTTTGAAATGGATGGTAATGTGTATCAAATCGTGGAGTTCCAGCATGTGAAGCCCGGCAAGGGCGCGGCGTTTGTTCGCACCAAAATCCGTAATGTGATTGCGGGCACGGTGGTGGAACGCACTTTCAATCCCAACGACAAATATCCCACAGCATTTGTGGAGAGAAAGGAAATGGAATATTCCTATAACGACGGTGATTTGTACTACTTCATGGATCAGGAAACCTATGAATTGATTCCGATCGGCAAGGATATTCTGTCGGATAATTTCAAGTTCGTGAAAGAAAACATGATTTGCCGTGTTCTTTCCTACAAAGGCAATGTTTTCGGCGTGGAGCCGCCGAACTTTGTGGAATTGCAGGTCACACAAACCGACCCCGGCTTCAAAGGCGACACAGCAACCAACGCCACCAAACCGGCCACGCTGGAAACAGGCGCTGAAATCCGTGTACCTTTGTTTATCGACGAAGGCGAAATGATTCGCGTGGATACCCGCACGGGCGAGTACATGGAACGCGCATAAGTTTTTTGGTATTTGTACACCCTAATTTTAAAGGAGGCAACCACAATGACGATTACAGAAAAAGTAGCCTATCTCAAAGGTCTGATCGAGGGCATGGAGATTGACGAAGCAACCAAAGAAGGCAAAATCCTGAAAGCCGTAATGGATGTTTTGGCCGATGTCGCTTTGAGTGTTGAAGATTTGGAAGCAACGGTTCAGGAAATGGGCGAACAGGTCGATACCATCGACGAAGACTTGGACGCTTTGGAAACCGACTATTACGATGACGACTGCGATTGCTGCGACGATGATTGCGATTGCTGCGACAGCGAGTTCTACGATGTAACTTGCCCCAACTGCGACGAAGAGTTTGCGGTCGATGAAGACACACTGCTGGATGGTGGCGTTGAATGCCCGAATTGCGGGAAGCATTTGGAATTCGAAATCGATGAATGTGACGATTGCGACTGCGATTGCTGCGGCGACGATTGCGAAGAATAAAACAAAGTAAAAAAAGCAACCCAACCGGGTTGCTTTTTTATTGAGTGCGGAGAAAGTTGATACTTGATTTTTTCATGGATTTGTGTTTTACTATGTATGAAGCTGTCATTAGAGGAGGCGCATGGAATTGAAACGGGGAATAGCAGCGGTGTTGGCAACGGTGCTGGTGATAACCGCATCCGGATGCGCACTGGTTTATACCAAGGAGAATGAAAAGACCGGAACCATCAAAACGACAACCAATACCACTTTGCAGGAACAAGAAGAAACGGTAACCACAACGGTGTTGCTAAATGGAGAAGCCCCAACCGTATCGATGCCCACGGAAAGCCATACCGATGCCAAAGAAACAACCACCAAGCTGCCGGCGCAAACCAAAACGGCAACCAAATCATCGGCCACAACCGGCAGCAACACATCAACAGTGTTTTCTCCCAAATCGTCTGCTGCCGTAACCACCACAACCACAACCACAACCACTACCATCACAACAACAGCAAAACCGACAACCGTTCAAACAACAACCCAAACCACCAAGTCTACCGCCACAACCACAACGAAAGCGGCGACAACAAGCACCGTCAAGTCCGCCACAGCCGCCACAACCCAAGCCACCGATGCAACAACCCTGGCCTATCGAAAACGGGTTTGGGAACTGGTGAACGAAGAGCGCGCCAAGGCTGGCTTGGCACCGTTGGAATATCGTGCCGATATCCAGAGCTTGGCAGATATTCGAGCAGAAGAAATTGATACTTTTTTCTCTCATGATCGGCCGGACGGCACCTCGTTCTTCACCGTGTTCGAAGAAGCCAAAGTGATTTATCGCACGGTGGGCGAAAATTTGGCCAAAGGGCAGCAAACACCGGAGCGCGTTGTAGAAGCGTGGATGAATTCCGAAGGGCACCGTGCCAATATCTTGGATCAGGATTTTACCGGTATTGTGGTTGCCTACGGAGAAAACCGTTGCTGGGTTCAGCTCTTTATTGGTGATTATCGGTAATTCATGAAAGATCAGAAACAACCAAATGACCATGGATCGCGTTTCTCATAAGCGAATGAAAAAGCGGAATTGCAAGTTGCTACAAAATCGAAGGGACACTTCCTTGCGGGAAGTGTCCCTTTTGAAATGCAAACTATTCGGGAAAATCAGCGTTTCTTTTTGGAGCCTTTGGCTTTGCTTTTCTTTTTATCCTTTTGCCGCACAAGGTTTTTTTCCATCCACAGTGCCCACAGAGGCGTGCACAGGAAGGTGGAGGAATAGAAGCCGGCCACAACGCCAACAGACATCGGCAGGGCAAAGCTGAGAATCTCATCCATGGAGGTAATCAACGCAACAACTGCCACGGTTCCGATGGCGAGGAAGGTGCAGACGCTGGTGTTCAGCGTGCGGGTAAAAGACTGATTCAAGCTGAGGTTGACAATCTCGGTGATGGAAGAAGTCTTGCCGAGCTTGCGACGGTTTTCGCGGATACGGTCGTAGATAACGATGGTATCGTTCAGCGAGTAACCGAGAATGGTGAGCACCACCGCAACAAAATTGTCGTTTAGCGGAATGCGGAACACCACAAAGGTGAAATAGGCAAACAAAACATCGTGCAACAACGCCAGCAAAGCCATGATAGCAGCCGACACACCGCCAATGCGGCGGAAACGGAAACCGATGAAAATAACAACAAACAGCGAAGCAAGAACAATGGCAACAATGCACTTTAAGAAGAAGGTGCGGCCATAGGAGGCTTGCGGCGCTTTGGTGCTTTCTTCCACCATGTTGTTGTCGGGAAATTCTTTGGTTAGTGTGTCGATAAATGTGGTTTGCGTATCCACGTCCACAGTTTCCGACATGGTGATGGTGAGGCGGCCGTCTTCCAATTCCACTTCGGCATTGGGCATATCGTCGTGTACCAATTCGGTCACAGCCTCTTTATCCAAGGTGCCGGTGTAGGTATAGGTCATCAATGTACCGCCGGTGAATTCAATGTCCATTTCCACGCCGAAAATCAAATTGGTTAGCAAACCGATTGCCAAAAGTACAATGGAAATGAGCAAAAACAGCTTGCGCTTACCGATAAAATCAAAGTTTTTCATGAACGCTTACCTCCTAACAGCCAGGGCTTGCGAAGGAACTTGAAGCGGGATATGGATTTTAGCATCAACCGCGAGCAAGTCACGCCCATGATAAAGTTGAAAATGATACCAACCAGCAAGGTGTAGCCGAAAGAATAAACAACGCCGCTGGTAGAAACAGGGAACATAAACAGGAACGGTTTAAGCAATGTAGCAAAGAAACTGTCCGGAGGACCGAAAACGCCCATCAAGACAACCGACACAATGATAACGGTGATATTACCGTCTAAAATAGCGGCAAACGATTCTTGGCAACCGTTTTGAATAGCACCGTCGATGGTTTTACCCATGCGAATTTGTTCTTTGATACGTTCGGCGGTGATGATGTTGGCATCCACGCCCATGCCGATGGAAAGAATGATACCGGCAATACCGGGAAGTGTTAGTGTAAAGCTGTCAAACACACCGAAATAGCCGGATACACAGGCAATGGAGCCGGCCACC
>CAYMDU010000039.1:0-13751 GCA_964389495.1 uncultured Eubacteriales bacterium | reverse complement strand
TTGCCGCGCACCGGGTCGTGTTCTTGTTGCTGTATGCGGCAGGAATCGGCATACAGCCGTTTCCCCTGTTCGGTGGGGGCGCTGACCACTTCGTAGCCGGGACATTCTTTGACAGGGCCGGGCCGGTAGTCGGTGGTGCGTACGGCATAGCAGGTGCCGCGAATGTCGGTGAGGCTGCGGATGTCGGCACCGTCGCGCAGGCGGTTGGCGATTTCCACAATGTGCTTTTCGCCCATGCCGTACATGAGCAAATCGGCCCCCGATTCCACCAGAATGGAGGGGCGAACGCGGTTGTCCCAATAGTCGTAATGGGCAAAACGCCGCAACGAGGCTTCCACACCGCCGATGGCAATGGGCGTGTGGGGAAACAGGCGGCGGAGAGCTTGGGAATAGACGATGACGGCACGGTCGGGCCGCGCACCGGCACGCCCGCCGGGTGTGTAGGCATCGCTGCTGCGGCGTTTTTTGGCGGCGGTGTAGTGGGCCACCATGGAATCGATGTTGCCGCTGTTCACCAAAAAGGCATAGCGCGGTGTGCCGAAGCGGGCATAGTCGGTGTCGGTTTGCGGCTGGGGGAGAATACAAACACGGTATCCGGCCTGTTCCAACACGCGGGAAATGATGGCGGTGCCGAACGAAGGATGATCGACATAGGCATCGCCGGTGACAATTACAAAATCGGGACGGTCCCAACCGCGTTCGGCCATTTCCCGATGACTGATGGGCAAAAACGGCATACAAGTTCCTCCGAATACTGGCAGTGGTACTGAAAAGTCCCCGTTCGTGCGAACGGGGACTTTTGGCGGAGAGTTAGGGATTCGAACCCTAGGTACTTTCGTACACAGCATTTCGAGTGCTGCACCTTCGACCACTCGGACAACTCTCCAAGGCACATCTATTATAGTGGATGTGTGGCGGTTTGTCAATGAAAATTTATTAATATTTTGTGAGATGCCCTTGTGTGCGCAAAGCGGGGAAGCCCCATTGACGGAGAACTTCGTACACGCCGACGGCTACGGTGTTGGACAAATTCAGGGAGCGGGCGGTGTCGTCGTTCAGCATGGGAAGGCGCACACAGCGTTCGGGGTGGTCGTGCAACAGCTCTTCGGGCAGGCCGGCGGTTTCTTTGCCGAAGACCAAATAGGCGCCGTCGGGATAGGCCATGTCGGAATAAATGTGGGTGCCTTTGGTGGTGAAATAGAAGAACGGCCCGGCATTTTTGGCAAAGAAATCGTTGAGATTTTCGTAGTAGGTGATGTCGAGCAGATGCCAATAGTCCAACCCGGCGCGTTTGAGCTTGCGGTCGTCAACGGTGAACCCCATGGGTTTGACAATGTGAAGCCGGCTGCCGGTGGCCGCGCAGGTGCGGCTGATGTTGCCGGTGTTTTGGGGGATTTCCGGTTCGACCAGAACAATGTTGAGTGTTGCCATAACCATCGCCTCCTGTGGAGATATTGTACCACACCTGCCGCCAAAAAGCAATTCCTGTTTTGCTGCTGTTTTAAATTGCCTGTTTTTTGTGGATAAAGCACAAATTGGCGGTGGGCAAACGGGCGGATGAGGAAATTGTTGGTCACAATGAATAACTATTGCTTTTTTTCGAAATGTAGTATATACTATATAGCATACTCACGAAAAAGGGGATGAACATTATGGCAACCTCCCATAAGAAAACCAAAACGACGGAACAGAAAGAAGCACTGCAAAAAGAACTGTGCGACAAACTGTTGACCGCCTTTTCCGTCACACCGGACCAGGCCACCAACGAACATTTTTATCAGGCGTTGGCTTTGGTGCTGCGTGACCGTATGCGTGCTTCCCGCATACAGTATATTTCCAAAACACACAAGCAACAGTCCAAGCAGGTGTACTACCTGTGCATGGAATTTTTGATGGGGCGTTCCCTGAAAAACACCCTGTTCAATTTGAACCTCACCGAGGCGGCCGCTTCGGTCTTGTCCGAGTACAAAGTGAAACTGGATGCGCTGTATGAATTGGAGCCGGATGCCGGTTTGGGCAACGGCGGCTTGGGCCGCCTGGCGGCTTGCTTTTTGGACGGCTTGGCCACTTCGTCTATTCCGGCAATTGGGTATTCGTTGCTGTACGAATGCGGCATTTTTCGCCAAAAGTTGGTGGACGGCTGGCAAACGGAGCTGCCCGATTTTTGGTTGCCCGGCGGGCAATGCTGGCTGTTGCCCCGCCCGGAACTGGCCAAAGAGGTGCTGTTTGACGGCGAAGTTCGCGAATGGTGGGACGGCAGCTATCACCATGTGGAACATGCCAATGCCACCCGTGTGATTGCGCAGCCGTTTGATTTGATGGTGGCCGGCAAAGACGGCAAGGGGGTGTCCACCCTGCGCCTGTGGAAAGCAACGGCACCGGGCATGGATATGTCGCTGTTTAATCAGGGCGAATACATGCGCGCCATGGAGCAAAAGGCCATGGCCGAAGTGATCACGCAGGTGCTGTATCCGGCCGACGACCACCGCGAAGGCAAGTCGTTGCGGTTGTCGCAGCAATACTTTTTGGCCTCGGCTTCGGTGCAGGACATTGTGCAACGCCATTTGGAGCAGTTCGGCACGCTGGACAATTTGCCGGAAATGGCGGCCATTCACATTAACGACACCCATCCCACCTTGGCCATTCCCGAATTGATGCGGCTGTTGCTGGACGAATGCGGCTACGGCTGGGAGCAGGCCTGGGATATTGTGACACGCACGGTGGCCTACACCAATCACACGGTGATGAAGGAAGCACTGGAATGTTGGCCGGAAGATTTGTTCCGCCAACGGTTGCCGCGTATTTATCAAATTGTGTGCGAAATCAACAACCGGTTCGGTGCCGAAATGATGGCGGCCACCGGCGGCGATGTGGAAAAGGTGAGCCGTATGGCCATTATCAGCTACGGCGTTATTCGCATGGCGAATTTGTGCGTTGCCGCTTCGCACGCGGTGAACGGCGTGGCGCAAATTCACAGTGAAATTCTGAAAGAAACCGTGTTCCGCGATGCGTACAGTGTGATGCCGGAAAAATTCGGCAATGTCACCAACGGCATTGCCCATCGGCGCTGGCTGTGCCAAGCCAACCCGGAACTCACGGCGTTTATTGCGCAGCATATCGGAGACGGGTTTGTGCTGGACGCATCGGAACTGGAAAAGCTGAAACCGCTGGCCGACGATGCGGCCGCCCGCGAAACCTTTATGGCCATCAAGCGACGCAACAAAGAACGGCTGGCCAAATACATTAAAAAGAACAACGGCATCACCGTGGATCCGGCGTCGCTGTTTGATGTGCAGGTGAAGCGCTTGCACGAATACAAGCGTCAGCACCTGAACGCGCTGAACATTCTGGACACCTATTTGGCATTGAAAGACAATCCGAATTTGGACATGACACCGCGCACCTATATTTTCGGTGCCAAATCGGCTCCGGGCTATTTCCTGGCCAAGGAGATTATCCGCTTTATTTACAAGTTGTCCGAAGAAATCGAAAAAGACCCGCAAATACGCGAAAAGTTGCGGGTGGTGTATTTGGAGGACTACCGCGTGACGCTGGCGGAGTTGCTGATGCCGGCGGCGGATATCAGCGAGCAGATTTCTTTGGCGGGCACGGAAGCCAGCGGAACGGGCAACATGAAGCTGATGATGAACGGCGCTATCACGCTGGGCACGCTGGACGGAGCCAATGTGGAAATTTGCGAGCAGGTGGGGGCAGACAACATGTTCCTGTTTGGCATGACGGAGCAGGAAGTGACTGCACGCCGTCAGGCCGGGTACAATCCGCAAGAGCTGTATCGCAACGACGAGCACATTCGGCGGGCGGTGGATGCCATGTACAACGGATTCGGCGGCCGCAATTATGCCGAAATTGCCGGGTCGCTAACCGGCAAAGACCCGTACATGGTGTTGGCGGATTTTGCCTCCTATCAGGCGGCACAGCGTCTGTCGGGCGAGGTGTACCGCCACGGCGAGCAATGGGCACGCATGGCGTTGCTGAACACGGCGTGCAGCGGGAAGTTTTCATCGGACCGTTCCATTCACGATTACGCTACCGCTATTTGGCATGCACGGCCCCTCACCGAAGGATAACCAATCAAATAACAGCGAAAGGCCGCACCGAGTAAACGCCGGGTGCGGCCTTTTTTGCGCTGTCAGCGGGACGGTGAGGAACAGCGAACGGGATAGCGATGGGCGCGGCAGACAAAGACGGCGAGGTTGGCCAAGGTGCCCACGGCGCATCCGTCGATGCCCAGCGGGCGGTGCAGGGCCCCATTCCACAGCAGGCACACCAGCATACCGGCGGCCATGCCGGCGTAGAGGCAGGGCGGTTTGGTTTTGAGGCCGAGCAGGGCGGCCGACAGCGGCACCAGAACAACCGGGCTCCAAAAGGAATAGGCCAACAGCAAAATGGCAAACACATGGGGCGTGAGAAACGACAGCGTCATGGCCAACAGGCCGGTGGCCAGGTTGACAAGGCGCAGACAGCGCAGCTGGGCACGGTCGCTCATGTGTGGGCGGCGGGGCAGCAGGGCGTCGTGCATGAGGCTGACCGTGGCGCCGTTGAGAAATCCGTCGGCGGCCGAGAGAATAATGGAAGCCATGGCGGCCATGAGCAGGCCGCGCAACCCCGTGGGCAAAACGCGCAAAATGAGGGTGGGCATGACGGTGGCGGCGTTCTCGACCAGCCCCAAGGCACGCGCGGTTAGCCCGATGCCGGCGGTGACAAAAAAGAACGGCACGGAAAACACGCCGCTGGCAACGGTGCCGCGTGCGGTTTCACGCGGGGTTTTTCCGATGAGCAGGCGCTGCATATACGGCGGTGCCAGTGCTTCGCCGCACATCATGGAGAAAAACAGCGACAAAAACGCGGGCCAACCGGATTGGTTGAGCGGGTTGAGCAGTTCGCGGGGGACATGGGCCAGCACCGTTGCCGGCCCGCCTCCGGCGGCCACGGCAACGAACAACAGCAGCGGCATGCCCACGGCCAACAGCGCAAACTGCAACATGTCGGCGGCAATCACCGATTCCATGCCGCCGAAGGTGGTGTACAGCAACACCACGGTGCCGCCGATAACCGTGCCGACCGGTTGGCTGACACCCAGCAGTGCTTGAAACACCAGCCCGATGGATTCCATTTGTGCGCCGACAACGCCGGCACAGCAAAGAAACGAAAACAAACCGGTGAGGGTTTGGGCATGGGGACCGTAGAGGGTGCCGAGAATGTCACCGACGGTTTTGGCGTGCGGGTAGAGTGCAATTCCCGGCACCAGGTATCGGCCGATGAGTATCATGCCGAGACTGAACCCGCACAGGGCCAGAGCGGTTCCGATGCCCTGTTCGTAGGCGGCCGCGGCGTTGCCGGCCGAATAGCCGCCGCCGATGAACGAGGCCGACAGCGTGGCAAACAGCACAAGCGAATTGCAACGCTTGCCGGAAGCCAGAAAATCGTTGGCGTTGCGGATGCGCCGCCCGCCGCGCAGGCCGACAAGTACCAACACCAGCAAGTATCCGAACACGATGAGCCGATCGCCCATACTATCATCTCCCGGTGCAATGTATGCGGGGCGCGGGGGCAAACAGAACCGTTGACAGCCGGGGAACGGCATGCTATACTGAAAACGAGGTGAGGGTAGCATGAATTTGTACATTAAGCAACGGGTGTTTTCGTGGAAAGACCGGTTTTCGGTGTATGACGAAAACGGAACCGAACTGTATGTTGTGGAGGGAGAGCTGTTTTCGTTTGGCAAGCGGCTGCATGTGTACGACACGGCCAAAAACGAACGGCTGTTGGTGCAGCAAAAGGTGTGGTCGTTTTTGCCGAAATACCGCATTTTTCAGGCGGGCCGCCAGCTGGCGGAAGTGGTGCGCGAATTCACCTGGTTTCGCCCCACCTACCGTGTGCACGGGCCGGATTGGACGGTGCACGGCGATGTGTTCAGCCATGAGTATCAAATTATGAAAGGCGGCTATGCCATTGCTTCGGTGTCCAAGCAGTGGTTCACATGGGGTGACACCTATCAGCTTTCGGTTTTCTCCGATTTTGATGTGGAGATGGCTTTGGCGGTGGTGTTGGTGATTGATGCCTGCATTGAACAGAATGATAACGCCACCTGATGTCAAAAAGAAAATCCGCAACGGTGCGTGCCGTTGCGGATTTTTTGCTGTGTTATTCCTGCGGCTGTTGCAGCAGCCGGGCGGTTTTCAAAATGGCAATTTGCGTTTTGGCATCGGTGATTTCGTTGTTCATCACCATGGCCACGGCTTGGTCCAACGGAATGCGATCCGGTTCCAGAAATTCGTCTTCGTCGGGTTGCGCCGCCCCGAAGTGCAAGCCCCGCGCCAAATACAAATAGATAACTTCGTTGCAAAAGCCGGGACTGGGATAGACCCGACCGAGGAAGGTGTAGGAATCGGCGGTGGCGCCGGTTTCTTCGGTGAGTTCCCGTTTGCCGCATTCCAGCGGGTCTTCGTTGGCGCGGTCGCGCTTGCCGGCGGGAAGTTCCAGCACCACTTCTTCGTATGGATAGCGGTATTGCCGCACAAACAGCAGTTCGTTGTTGTCGGTGAGGGGAACCACGCAAACACCGCCCGGATGTTCCACCACTTCGCGGCCGGCTTCGGCGCCGTTGGGCAGGCGCACGGTATCGGTGCGCAGATTGATGATGTGCCCGCGGAAACGGTAGGTGCGGGTGAGCGTTTCTTCTTTTAAATTCATATCGGTCACTCCTTGTGTATAGTATGTTGGGGAAAGGGGAAACGACGATGGTGTATTTAACAGCCGAACAGCCGATGACCCATGGTGCGGTTAGCGGGCTGATTGCCGCGTTGACGGCGCGGTACCGGTTTTTGACTTCGGCACCGGTGGGGAGCAGTGTGCTGGGCCGCAAAACAGAGGGGATGGTGCTGGGAAACGGCAGCAGGCGAGTACTGATGGCTGCCGCTTTTCACGGGCAGGAATGGCTGACTTCGCTGGTGGTGCTGCGCCTGTGCGAGGAGCTGTGCCGGTCGCTGGCGGAAGAACAACCGCTGGCCGGCTGGGATGTGCGCCGCGCTTTGTCGGGGCGGCAGGTGGTGTGGATACCGCTGGTGAACCCGGACGGTGTGGAAATTGCCCTGCGCGGGTCGGCCACGGCCGGGCCGTATGCGACGGCGGTGCAGGCGGCCGGCGGCGATGAGCCGGGCCGCTGGCAGGCCAACGCGCGTGGGGTGGATATCAATCATAATTTTAACGCAGGATGGTGCGAATTGCAACAGTTGGAGCGAAAAAAAGGCATCACGGGGTGCTGCGCCCGCCAATGGGGCGGGACGGCGCCGGAAAGCGAGCCGGAAACACGGGCGCTGACAGCGCTTTGTCGGCGCACGCCGTTTCGCCATGTGGTGGCGTTGCACACGCAGGGCGAGGAGATTTATTGGCAATACGGCCGCAACACACCGCCGCAAGCGCAGCTGATGGCGCAGGTGATGGCGGCCGCTTCGGGCTATGCCGTTTCGGCACCCACGGGATTGGCGGTGGGCGGCGGATTTAAAGATTGGTTTGTGGAAGCGTTTGCGCGGCCGGGGTTTACTGTGGAGTTGGGGCGCGGGGTAAATCCGCTGCCGCTGTCGGCGTTTGAATCGCTGTATGCCAAAGCACGGGAGATGTTGCTGATTTCTTTGTTTTTTTAGGAAATGGCACTTGCAATCACCGGGCAAATCGGCTATACTTGATTTATAAAAAACCGAGGGACACCTCAATACACGGCCTTTTCTATGTTCGACGGCAGGGGGAATGCGAGAATGCGTCACGGCGATTGGGTTGCGGCGGTTGCTGTGGGCGTGCTGGCCCTGCTTTCCGCCGCTTTTTTTTGGCACGGACAAGCCCCGGCCGCGCAGCTGGAAATTCACTGTGCCGACAACACCGTGGCGGTGTATTCGCTGTCGCAGGTGCGTTCGGTGGCGGTGACGGGGCAAAACGGCGTGGAACTGACGGTGGACATTGAAAACGGGCGGGCGCGTGTGCGGGAAAGCACCTGCCCGGACCAAGTGTGTGTGAACAGCGGCTGGTTGTCGCGCAGCGGCCAAACGGCGGCGTGCGTGCCGGCCGGGGTGTATATTTGTGTGACCGGCGGCACGCCAACCGTGGACGGGGTGACAGCATGAAACAGCGCACTTCACTTCAACTGGTGCTCACCGCCGTGTTGGCGGCGCTGGCGTTGGCGCTGTCGTTTTTGGAAGGGTTGCTTCCGCCGCTGCCGATTCCCGGCGCTCGCCTGGGGCTGGCCAATGTGGTGGTTATGTATGCGCTGTGCGCGCTGTCGCCGGCGTCGGCAGCCGGTATCACCGCTGTGAAGGCGGGGTTTGCCTTGCTGCGCGGCCCGATGGCCTGCCTGATGAGTGCCGCAGGCGGGGGGCTGGCTTGGGTGGCCATGCGGCTTTGCCGGCCGTGCTATCCCAAACACATGAGCTTTATAGGGCTGGGAATTGCGGGTGCCGCCGCACACAACGGCGGGCAGTTGCTGGTGTCGGTGGCGGTTCTCGGAACGGCCATGTGGTATTACACGCCGGTGCTGTTGTTGCTGGCTGTTCCCACCGGTGCGGTGACCGGAACGGTGCTGAATGTGCTGTATCCGTATCTGCAACCGCCCGGTTTGAAACAAGGAAAGGTGTGAGTGTATGTCGCTGTTTTCACAAATTTGGAAGCCGCACGGAGGGGTGCACCCCGTGCCGCACAAAGACACGGCCGAGTGCGAAAGTGTGTGTATGCCGGTGCCGCCCACCGTGGTGTTGCCGATGCAACAGCACATCGGCGCGCCGTGTGTGCCGACGGTGAAAGTCGGTGACACGGTGGAAGTCGGCCAAGTGGTGGGGGACTGCGAGGCACCGGTGTCGGCACCGATTCACAGCAGTGTTTCCGGCACGGTGACCGGCCTGAAAGAGGTGCTGTTGCCCGGTGGGCGCGCATCGCAGGCGCTGGTGATTGCCGGCGACGGAGAACAGCGTGTGCACAGCGGTGTGAAGCCGCCGGTGGTGGAAAATTACGAGCAGTTTCTTGCCGCGGCACGGCAGTCGGGCCTGGTGGGGCTGGGCGGTGCCGGATTTCCGCTGCATGTGAAGCTGAATCCTCAAAACCGCGATCGGATTGACACGGTGATTATCAACGCGGCCGAGTGCGAGCCGTATATCACGGCCGACTACCGCGAGTGCCTGGAAAATCCGTGGGATATTTTGTCCGGTGTACGCACGGTGATGCACTATATGGGTGCTTCGCGGGCCGTTATCGGTGTGGAAAATAACAAGCCGGCGGCCATTGCCGTGCTGACACGCATGGCGGCCACCATTCGCAATCCCGCGCAGAGCATCACGGTGCATCCGTTGCGAACGCGCTATCCGCAGGGAGCGGAAAAGGTGCTGATTGCCGAATGTACCGGCCGTGAGGTGCCTGCCGGCGGGTTGCCGGCCGATGTGGGGTGCCTGGTGATGAATGTGGCTTCGGTTGCCGAGTGGCACCGGTATTTGAAAACCGGTATGCCGCTGATTCGCAAGCGCATCACGGTGGCCGGGTCGGCGGTGGAGCACCCGATGAATGTGTATGTGCCTCTGGGAACGCCCATTCAGGATGTGTTGAACTTTGCGGGCGTGAAAAAGCCGATTCGGAAACTGCTGTATGGCGGCCCGATGATGGGGCTGGCCCTGATGAGCACGGAACTGCCGATTCTCAAACAAACCAACGCCGTTTTGGCGCTGGCCGAAGAAGATGTGCAGGAACACCCGGCGAGCACTTGCATCCGGTGCGGGCGTTGCGTGGATGCCTGCCCCATGAAACTGATGCCGACGGCCATTACCAAAGCCTATCATGCCGGCAACACGGAAGAACTGAAACGCCTGTCCACCATGACCTGCATGGAGTGCGGTTGCTGCACCTTTTCGTGCCCGGCACACCGCCCGATTTTGCAAACCATTCGCATGGCCAAGGATGTGCTGCGTTCGGCCAAATAACCCGAAAAGGAGAGAGCTGCTATGGAACAAACCTTGCTGGTTTCGTCATCGCCGCATGTGCATTGCGGCATGAGCACCCGCGATATTATGCAACATGTGGTGATTGCGCTGATTCCCGCGCTGATTGCCTCGGTGTGGCTGTTTGGATTTCGCGCGCTGGCCGTGGAAGCGGTGTGCGTGGCTTCGGCGGTGGCGGCGGAATACCTTAGCCGGTTGGTGATGAAGCGTCCGCAAACCGTGGGCGATTTTTCGGCCGTGGTGACCGGCTTGCTTCTGTCGTTTAACCTGCCGTCAACCATTCCGCTGTGGCAAGCCGCGTTTGGCAGTGTGGCGGCCATTGTGGTGGCCAAGCAGATGTTTGGCGGCCTGGGCCAAAACTTTGTGAATCCGGCGTTGGTGGGGCGCATTGTGCTGATGGGCAGTTTCCCGGCCACCATGAACGATTGGGCCACCCCGCTTTCCTGGTTGCACCCGGCGGCCGATGCCGTGTCGTCGGCCACACCGCTGGCGATGCTGACGGCCGATCCGCAGGCACCGGTTTCGTTGACCGAGTTGCTGTTTGGCTTGCGCGGCGGGGCACTGGGGGAAACCTGCGTGATTGCGCTGTTGCTGGGCGGGCTCTATTTGGTGATTCGCCGTGTGATCAGCCCGATTATTCCCGTGGCCTACATAGGAACGGTGTTCGTGATGACGGCAATTCTCGGTGCCAACGCGCCGGCCCATGTGCTGTCGGGCGGGCTGATGCTGGGGGCCATCTTTATGGCCACCGATTATGCCACCTGCCCCATTAACCGCACCGGCAAGTTGGTGTATGCCATCGGTTGCGGGCTGCTGACGGTGCTGATTCGGCTGTACGGTTCGTTGCCGGAAGGCGTTTCGTTTGCCATTGTGATTATGAATATTCTCACGCCGCTGATTGAACGGTTCACGTGGCCGCGGCCGTTTGGCAGCAAGCGAAAGGCGGTGCGCTCATGAAACAGTCGTGGCGTGACATTTTGGTGTCAACGGTGGCGCTGACGGTGATTGCCGCCACGGTGACGGCGGCGCTGTCGGCTACCAACGCGTTGACAGCCGACAAAATTCAACAACAAACCGAAGAAACCGAAAACGCGGCGCGTTTGGCTGTGATACAGGCCGACGAATTTCAGGCGGCTGTGCTGACAGCCGACGGAACGGAAGTGACCTATTACACGGCGTGCGAAAACGGTGAAACCGTGGGGTATGTGTTCACGGCCACCGCGGCCGGCAAAAGTTCCGGGCTGACGGTGATGACCGGCATTTCCGCCGACGGCACGATTACCGGTGTGAAAATCACCGACGATAACGAAACTGCCGGCTATGTGGACAAGGTGATGAAATCCGGTTATTTGGACAAGCTGGTGGGGCACCGTGCGGTGCCGATTACCGATGTGGATGCCGTGTCGCAGGCCACCAAAACTTCCAACGGCGTGCGCAAAGCGGTGGACCAGGCCATTGCGTGGTATCAACTGGTGAAAGGGGGCACGGGGCATGAGTAATCGGTATTGGAACGCCTTTTCCAAAGGCATTTTGCGGGAAAACCCCGTGTTTCGCCTGGTGCTGGGCACCTGCCCCACATTGGCGGTTACCACCGCGGCTGTGAACGGATTGGGAATGGGGGCGGCGGCCACCTTTGTGTTGGTGTGTTCCAACATTGTGATTTCGCTGTTACGCCGCCTGATTCCCGACAAGGTGCGGTTGCCTTCGTATATTGTGATTATTGCGGGGTTCACCACCATTGTGCAAATGTTGGTGAAGGCGTATTTGCCGGCCATTGATGCGTCGCTGGGAATCTACCTGCCGCTGATTGTGGTGAACTGTATTATTCTCGGTCGTGCCGAGGCGTTTGCCGGCAAGAACAGCGTGGGACTGTCGGCGCTGGACGGGCTGGGCATGGGCTGCGGATTTACGGCCGCGTTGGTTGTGATGGGCAGTGTTCGTGAACTGTTGGGGAACGGTACGCTGTTTGGCTGGCCGGACGGCGGCTTGATTCCGCCCATCACCATTTTTGTGTTGCCGGCCGGTGGCTTTTTTGTGTTCGGAATGATGATTTGGCTGGTGAATCGCCTGTCGGCGCGTTTGGAAAAAGACAAAGCCCAGCGCGAACTGACAGCGGCCGCCGCGTGCGCGGCGTGCCCGATGGCGGGTGCTTGCCACCGAGAGGAGGGCGACCATGAATAACACCGGGTTGTTTGCTATTTTGATCGGCGGGTTGCTGGTGAACAATTTTGTGCTGTCGCAGTTTTTGGGAATTTGTCCGTTTTTGGGCGTTTCCAAAAAGCTCAATTCGGCTGTGGGCATGTCGCTGGCCGTGATATTTGTGATGGTGATGGCCACCATGGCCACCTGGCCCATTTATACCTATTTGCTGGTGCCGCACGATTTGGCGTATTTGCAAACCATTGCGTTTATTTTGGTGATTGCCGCGTTGGTGCAACTGGTGGAAATTGTGTTGCGGCGGTTTATCCCGCCGCTGTATCAGGCACTGGGCATCTATTTGCCGCTGATAACCACCAACTGCGCGGTGCTGGGTGTGACCATTCTGAACATCGACAACGGCTACACCTTTGTGCAGTCGGTGGTGAATGCGCTGGGCGCCGGGCTGGGATTTTTGCTGGCCATGGTGATGTTTGCCGGTGTTCGCGAGCGGCTGGAAAGCGCAGAGATACCGGAAAGCCTGCGCGGACTGCCCATCACCTTGGTGGCGGCGTCGCTGGTGTCGGTGTCGTTTTTGGGCTTTCAAGGGCTGTTTGGCCTGTGATTGAGAGGAGGCGTGCTCTATGCAATCCATTATAACCGCGGTGTTGCTGATTGGCGGTTTGGGCTTGATTGCCGGTTTGATTTTGGCGGTTGCGTCGGTGCTGATGGCGGTTCCCAAAGACGAAAAGGCAGAAGCCTTGCTGGACGTGTTGCCCGGTGCCAACTGCGGTGCATGCGGGTATTCCGGCTGCGCCGGTTATGCCAAGGCTATGGCACACGATGGGGCGGCTGTGGGGCTGTGTTCGCCCGGCGGCGCCGAAGTGGCGGCTGCCACGGCGCGCCTGTTGGGCATGGAAGAAACCGGCGTTGTGCACAAAACGGCCGTGGTGCGCTGCGGCGGGTGTGAGGAGTTCACTTCGCGCAAGCTGGACTATCACGGTATTCCGTCGTGCCGTGCGGCGGCTCAGTTTTTCGGCGGCGACTGGCTGTGCAATTACGGGTGCTTGGGCTACGGCGACTGTGCGGCTGCCTGCGACTACGGTGCCATTACCGTGAAAGACGGGCTGGCCACGGTGGACCCCACGGTTTGCCGCGGGTGTACCCAATGCGTTTCGGCGTGCCCCAAGGGATTGATTGCCCTGTTTGACAGCGGTGTGCGCGGCGTGGTGTGCTGTTCCAGCCACGACAAGGGCGCGGTGACACGCGCGGCATGCAAGGTGGGGTGCATCGGATGCGGTAAGTGCGCGAAGGTGTGCCCGCACGGTGCGATTGCCGTGACCGATTCGCTGGCGGTGATTGATCCCGACAAGTGTGTGGGGTGCGGTGTGTGCGCCGAAAATTGCCCGGCGCACTGCATCACCATTTCCATGCCGGCCGAAAACGAAGCGCCGATTTCCTGAAAAATTCCCGACAAAAAAAGAAATTTCAATTTTGTGAAAAACAGGCTTGACAAAAGTCGGGTCATACTATATAATAGTCTGCGTCCCCTGAAAGGGGACCGGCGCATGGCTGTATAGCTCAGTTGGCTAGAGCATGCGGTTCATACCCGCAGTGTCATTG
>CAYMDU010000038.1:0-13756 GCA_964389495.1 uncultured Eubacteriales bacterium | reverse complement strand
TGCGCGCCGACGAGGAATAAGACATTCGACAGAATTCTGAAGAGGAGTGAATTCATATGCCCGGAACCCGTAAACTCGGCAGACCGACCGCTTCGCGTATGGCTATGCTGAGAGCAATGGTCACCTTCCTGCTGGAAAAAGGTCGCATTGAAACGACCGTTACCCGTGCCAAGGAAGTGCGCGCCATGACGGAAAAGATGATCACGCTGGCAAAGAACCCCACGCTGGCTAACAAGCGCATGGTGTTCTCGTTCGTGACAAAAGAAAGCGTTTGCAAAAAGCTGTTTGATGAAATCGCACCGAAATTCGAAGGTGTGAACGGCGGTTATACCCGCATCATCAAAATCGGCGCTCGCCGCGGCGACGCTGCCGAGATGGCGATTATTGAACTGACAAAATAAACACTGCAACCGCAGCGGAGAAGCCAAGCTTCTCCGCTTTTTCTTTTTTGGTACCAAAGGTGCGCCGATATAAATTGACGCACAAAGGGACAATGTGATATACTGAAAAAAGCGACAGGGCAAAAGCAACCGGCAAAGCGGGGTGCTTTTTGGGGAGGAATTTGATGACAGAACGGTTGGCAAAGCAACTGGCTTTTGTGCTGGAAATTGACAAAGCAAAAACGGTGTTGCGGCAAACGCATTTAACGCAGCACGGCCGGCGCGAAAACGATGCCGAACATTCGTGGCACATGGCGGTGATGGCGTATTTGCTGCGGGAATATGCCAACGAACCGGTGGACATTGCCAAAGTGATGCTGATGTGTCTGATTCACGACATGGTGGAAATTGATGCCGGCGATACTTATGCCTATGATACAGCCGGATTGCACACGCAAAAGCAGCGGGAAGAGGCGGCCAAGCAACGGATTTTTTCGTTGCTTCCCTTGGAGCAAGCGGCAGAACTGACAGCGCTGTTTGATGAATTTGAGGAGTGCCAAACGCCGGAATCGCGATTTGTTCATGCAATGGATCGGTTGCAACCGTTGTTGCTGAACGACAGCAACGGCGGAAGCGATTGGCAAGAACACAAAGTGACAGCGGAGCAAGTGTATGAGCGGCAACAAAAGACCGAGTTGGGATCGGAAATTTTGTTTCGGGTGGCAACCGAGATTCTGGGTAATCATGTGCGGCAGGGAAATTTGAAGCGAGAAAGCCCGTAAAGCAAAAGCAGACGGACAGGCCGAGGTGACTGTGATGAAAGACTATTATCAGGTGTTGGCGTATTCCTTTGCGAAAGACGGCACAGGAACGCCGTTTCGCTTTGTGAAAGAGAGCAATCTAACTGGCGATTTTGTGATGCACACGCACGATTTTTTTGAAATTGAAATTGTTGTTTCGGGCGAGGCGGAAACTGTTTTGAACGGAGAGTGCATAACGCTTCGGCGCGGCAAGGCGGAAATCATTTCGCCGACGGATGTGCACAATTTTTGTATTAAACAGCCGATGGACTTTTACAAAATTATGATTAAGCCGGAATGGCTGCTGGATGAAACGATAGGCTACCTAATGGAACACTTGGGAGTTGTGGAGTTTAGCGAAGACGAATTGAAAGACTTGATACCGCTGTTGGAACTGCTGATGAAAGAGGGCCAAAATCCCACCCCGGAGAATCGCGCGTTTCTTGGCAATTTGATGGGATGTATTTTGTATTTCTTTGGAAGAAACCGTAGCAACCGGGCAGCCTCATCGAAAATATACACACCGAATCGCCGCCTGAATACCGCTCTTAATTACATTTTGCTGAATTACACCAAGAAGATTTCCCTGGCGGAGGTAGCGCAAGAGGTGCATTTGAGCCCGGTGTATTTTAGCACGATGTTCCACCGAACGGTGGGCGAAACCTTTGTTGCCTATGTGAACAACCTGCGCCTTAACCGCGCCAAGCAGCTGTTGCTGTATAGCAATCTTTCCGTATCGGAAATTTGTTACGGGTGTGGGTTTGATTCCACTTCGAATTTTTCCAAGACATTCAAAACAAAATTCGGGTGCTCGCCTTCGGATATGAAAAGCAGAAAATGAGAAGATGTTAAAATATTCCGCATAGAACTTAAAATATAGGTTGATTTTTACTCCTTTCGCTTTGTACAATGAAATTGCGAAGGGAGTATTTTTTGTGCGATGTTGGCATAAAAACGAGGCGTTTTTGAGAAAATCAAGAAAAGATGCAACAAATCTCCATATTTATGCAACATCTGTGAATGGACAAAACGAAAAAAGCGTTGTAAAATATCAGTAGAGAGTTCGTTGTTGTGCACAAAATTTAAACCCAACAAAGAAAGGATGATATCAAGGTGAACACACGCATGCGAAAAGGATTGTCGTTGATTGCGGCCGTTACCTTGCTGGTAACCTGTTTGGTTTCCGGCCTGGCGTTGCCTGTATCGGCAGAAGGCGACAATTTGCTGAACAACGGCGATTTTGAAGCCGGTGCCACCGGCTGGGGAACCAGTTCCGGCTCCAAAAACGGTGCTTCCTGGACAGTGGAGATTGCCGACGGTGTCGGCAAAGACGGCGGCTATGGATTGAAGATTGAAAACACCATGGCGGCGGATGCCACCAAAGATTTGTGGGAAGGCTCTTGCTACAAAGGCAAGTTCAATGAGATGCTGGAAGCCAACACCACCTATGTGTTTTCCTTTGATTACAAAACCGAAGGACTGGGCACTGCCAAATTGGATGTGATTCAAAAAGGCACCGACTGGACGGGATGGGACGATGTGAACCTGCCCGGTGCCGCCGATTGGACGCACAAAGAAATGGAATTCACCACCGGTGCAGCGGGAAACATGAACGCTAACAAAGGTTGGGAATGGTCGGCGGCACATGTGCAGTACCATAACCAAACCGGTACCGGCGCGGCGTATTTTGACAACTTTAAGCTGATTAAGAAAGTGGTTCCGACAGCCACGGCGATTGCGCTGGACAAAACGGCAGCAACGCTGACGGTGGGGAATACCACCACCTTGACCGTGACGGCTACGCCGGACGGTGTGCCGGTGCCGACGGTTACCTGGACGAGCGATACCCCGGCCGTGGCCACGGTGGACAACGGTGTTGTCACAGCGGTGGCAGCCGGCACAGCTAAGATCACGGCCACGGCTGCCGGCTTGACACCGGTTACCTGTGTGGTTACTGTGAATGCCAAAGTGGACGACGGCAATTTGCTGACAAACGGCGATTTTGAATCGGGTGCCACCGGCTGGGGAACCAGTTCCGGTTCCAAAGACGGCGCTTCCTGGACAGTGGAGATTGCCGACGGTGTCGGCAAGGACGGCGGCTATGGATTGAAGATTGAAAACACCATGGCGGCGGATGCCACCAAAGATTTGTGGGAAGGCTCTTGCTACAAAGGCAAGTTCAATGAGATGCTGGAAGCCAACACCACCTATGTGTTTTCCTTTGATTACAAAACCGAAGGACTGGGCACTGCCAAATTGGATGTGATTCAAAAAGGCACCGACTGGACGGGATGGGACGATGTGAACCTGCCCGGTGCCGCCGATTGGACGCACAAAGAAATGGAATTCACCACCGGTGCAGCGGGAAACATGAACGCTAACAAAGGTTGGGAATGGTCGGCGGCACATGTGCAGTACCATAACCAAACCGGTACCGGCGCGGCGTATTTTGACAACTTTAAGCTGATTAAGAAAGTGGTTCCGACAGCCACGGCGATTGCGCTGGACAAAACGGCAGCAACGCTGACGGTGGGGAATACCACCACCTTGACCGTGACGGCTACGCCGGACGGTGTGCCGGTGCCGACGGTTACCTGGACGAGCGATACCCCGGCCGTGGCCACGGTGGACAACGGTGTTGTCACAGCGGTGGCAGCCGGCACAGCTAAGATCACGGCCACGGCTGCCGGCTTGACACCGGTTACCTGTGTGGTTACTGTGAATGCCAAAGTGGACGACGGCAATTTGCTGACAAACGGTGATTTTGAAGCCGGTGCCACCGGCTGGGGTTTGGACAAAGAAGCAACGGTTGCCACGGGTAACGGCAAAGACGGCAGCCAAGGCGTGAAGATTGAAACCACGGTTGCCGAAGGCGGCAATGCCGTGTGGCCCGGTTGTGTGTTCAAGGGCGATTTCAATTCGCTTTTGGAACCCAA
Organism: uncultured Eubacteriales bacterium; assembly: GCA_964389495.1. GTDB lineage: Bacteria > Bacillota > Clostridia > Oscillospirales > Acutalibacteraceae > RGIG3009. The sequence goes on along the minus strand of CAYMDU010000038.1, from coordinate 9,640 downwards.
CACCACCTATGTGTTTTCCTTTGATTATAAAACCGAAGGCCTGGGTTCCGGTCGCCTTTCGGTGTTCAACAAGGGCAGTGACTGGACAGGATGGGCGCAGACTTCATTGCCCGCGGCAACGGAATGGACTGCTAAGACCATTGAGTTTACCACCGGCGCGGCGGAAAACATGACTTCCAACAAGGGCTGGGAGTGGTCGGTGGAGCATGTGCAGTATGCCAATCAAATCGGCACCGGCGCGGTCTACTACGACAATTTTAAATTGGTGAAGAAGCCCCAGGCCGAAGCGATTGCCATTGTTCCGGCAACGGTGGAACTGGTGCCGAACGGTAGCAAAAAGCTGTCGATTCAAACCACACCGGAGGGTACCAGCGTTGGTTCGCTGGTGTGGAGTTCGGACAATTCCTCGGTGGTGACCGTGGATCAGAGCGGTGTGGTGACGGCGGTGGCCGACAGTGGTAGCGCCATCATCACCGCCACGGTTGCCGGCCTGACACCGGCAACCTGTACGGTGACGGTGAATGCCACGGCCAACCTGCTGACAAACGGCGATTTTGAAGCCGGAGCCACCGGCTGGGGTTTGGACAAAGAAGCAACGGTTGCCGAAGGCAACGGCAAAGACGGCAGCAAGGGTGTGAAGATTGAAACCACGGTTGCCGAAGGCGGCAGCGCGGTGTGGCCCGGTTGTGTGTTTAAGGGCGACTTTAACACATTGTTGGAACCCAACACCACCTATTCGTTCTCGTTTGATTATAAAACCGAGGGCTTGGGATCCGGCCGCTTTTCGGTGTTTAACAAAGGCAGCGACTGGACCGGATGGGCACAGACCTCGTTGTCTGCGGCAACAGAATGGACAACCAAGACTATGGTGTTCACCACCGGCGCAGCGGAAAACATGACTTCCAACAAGGGTTGGGAGTGGTCGGTGGAACATGTGCAGTTTGCCGATCAAATCGGCACCGGCGCCGCCTACTACGACAATTTTAAATTGGTGAAAATGCCGAAAGCAACGGCCATTGCGATTGCACCGTCGGCTGTGGAATTGGTGCCGGGTGCGGTGGAATCCGCTCAGCTGACCATTACGACCACGCCGGCCAACACCAGTACGGGCAAATTGACTTGGAGTTCGAACAACGCATCGGTGGTTACGGTGGATGCAAACGGCGTGGTGACGGCAGTAGCCGACAGCGGCAGTGCGGTTATCACTGCGGTTTCGGCGGACAATTTGCAGGCAACTTGCCAAGTGACCGTTAACGAATACGGCAACATGGTGGTGAACGGTGACTTTGAAAGCGGCGGTTTGAATTGGAAACCCGACGAATTTATCAAAGAAGGCATTGGCAAAGACGGCAGTTGGGGCTATGAGCTGACCAACGAAGTGCAAGGTAAACAAGACGGCAGTTTCTACAAAGCCAATTTTGTGTTGAAGCCGGCTACCACCTATGAAATTTCCTTTGACTATTTGGCAACACCGAACGCCGAGTTCCGGATGTGGGGCGACGGCATCGGTTTGAAATCGCCGAAAGTGGAAAAGGGCGACGGTACCGAATGGAAACACACCAGCCGAGTGTTCACCACGCCGATCACCTTGAAGCAGAACAAGGGATGGGATATGTCCATTGTCAGCGACTACGAAGGCGACACGCCGGCGGTGATCGATAACATTTGCTTGCGCTTGTATTCTTCCCAGGTTGCGGCGAAGAGCGTGAGCATGAACCAGAGTGAACTCACCTTGATACCGGGGCGCACCGGCAGTTTGGCCTTGGTGGCCACGCCCGGTGATGCCGATTTGAACGGAACGGTGTGGACTTCCAGCAACGAAGATGTGGCCACGGTGGAATACGGATTGGTTACCGGTGTTGGCAAGGGCACGGCGGTTATCACGGCGACAACGGCCAATGGGTTGAGCAGCACCTGTACCGTGACAGTGAGCGGCGACCCCGCGCTGATTAAAAACGGCACCTTCGACGGTACCGGCAATTCCTGGACATTGAGCGGCGGTGCCACGCTGGCCGACACGATTGGTGTGCAAAATTCCAAAGCGGCTGCGCTGACACAGAATGCCACTGTTACACAGAGTTTCACCGGCTTGAAACCGAACACGGAATATCAACTGATTTACCGCTTCCGTTCGACCAATGCCACAGCAAGCATGACCTTGACAAACGGCACTGCCACCTTGTTGACCGATACCACCGTGACAACCAACGGCTGGGAAAAACGGACACTGGAATTTACCACGCCGGAATCGTTGGAAGAAACCACGGTGTTGTCGTTTACCACCACGCAGAACGGTGTGGTATATATCGACAATGTGCTGATTGCCGAAACAGCCTCGTTGGTGGACTTCACCGTGGAGAGCTTGGTGTGGGACGGCGGCGGTTATCAAGTGACGCCGGGCACAGAACTGACTTTTGCGGTGCTGGTGAAGAACCAGGGTGAAGACCCGGTGGAAGCGGGCAGCACCTTTACTGTGGAAGTGAGCAAAAACCGCCAAGCTTTCCAAACTCTGACATACACCTGCGACAAGGAACTGGCTTCCGGTGACACGGTTTTGATTATGGGTGATGAGCCGTGGAAGGCCGAAGAAGGGGCCTGGGTGATTTCCGCGCGCGTGAACAGCGACTTGGCTGTGTTGGAGATGGATACCAGCAACAACACCACGCAAGTGCAGTTGCGCGTGAGCAACACCATTTTGGAAGCACCGGAAGTTGCGCAAAAAGCCGGCATGACCGACTTGACATTCAGTGATGAATTTGACAGCCTTGACAGCATTGATACCGGTGCTACGGGCCGCGAAGGGTACAAGTGGTATGTGACACGCCCGTGGAGTGCTTCAACACTCACCACCGACGACTATTCGGTGGAAAACGGCGTGTTGACCCTGAAAACCAAGGAATCCACCTATGGTATCGGTATTACCACGATTGATGTGAACACCCAAGTGGGATATGCCTTCAACAAAGGCTATTTGGAAGTGCGCCTACGCATTCCGAAGCCGGATGTGACCGACACCAAGACCTATGGTAACCCCACGGTGTGGAGCTTGCCGCTGGGCAAAATGTATGAAACACCGGGCGACAGACTGGAATGGGTGGAAGTGGACTGGCTGGAATACTGGGGTATCACTTCGCAGTATCCGGGTGGTTATGCCACCTTTACGGTGCACCATCAGCGGAAAGATGCCGAAACCGAAGAAGAAGTATTTTGGGCACAGAATACCAACAACGCCTATAAGACCAGCTTGGGCGACAAGGAATGGCACACCATTGGGTATTTGTGGGATTACAACATCATCCAAGGGTATGTGGACGGTGAGCTGTTTGCCACTTTGACCTATGACGAAAACGGACTGTCGAACCCCACAGCAAAAATTCAAAGAGGCGCCTACGAAGACGGTATTTTTGCCACGCTGAACGACTACCTTATGTGCTTGATGCTCGGCGGTGGTTGGGGCAATCCGGCGGAATTCGACTATGTTCGTATTTGGCAGGGCGAAGGCGGCGGAACAACACTGCCCGACGACGAGGATGATAACGGCGAGGTTACCGTGGATATGGATCCGGAGCAGTTCTGGTTTAATTTCTGCACCGACGATTACGGCGATCCCATCACCGAGGTTACCTATGACAATTATCAGAACATTTTGGCAGGCGAAGACGTGTGGAACCAGTTGTCGGAAGCGCGCCGTGCCGAAATTAACGAGTATCTGAAATCGTTTGGCCAGCCCACCTTTGATGAATTGTTGCTGGCTGCCAAAGCGATGAAAGAAAAAGTGGATGCCGGATGGACGCCGGATGGCGATACCGAAAACGGTGACGACAATAACGGCACCGACAATCCGCCGGCAGGCAACCAAGAGACCCCCGGCAACAAGAACGACGAGAACACGGATAACCAACCGACGCCCGAAGAACCGGCCAAAACCGGAGCTACCACGGCGTTGCCCGCGGCGCTGGCTATGACAGTGCTGTTGTGCGGGGCGTTTATGATGTGCTGCCAAAAGCGCAAGAAAAAGAATTGACCAACACGGTGGGGCTTTTTGCCGGGTGGCGGAAAGCCCCACCGGACAATCGGAAAGGGGCACGGAATATGAGTTTTGTTAACGAACCGATTCCGGCGGCTGCGGCCGAAGCAGGCATGACCGATTTGGTATTTTTCGATGATTTCGACAGCCTGGATACCATTGACATTCAAGGAACGCACAGGCCGGGTTATAAGTGGTATACCAAAGCATATGGGCATGTACTGGATGCCGACCACATTTGCCAACAAGAGTCCTACATTCGGTTGGGAGGCCCTCAGCCGTCGTCCTATGGGCTGGTTTCGTACAGTCACGAAGGCGATTTTGGGTATACCGCCCGTTGCGGGTGCTACATGGAGTGCCGCATGCGGGCACCGATGCCGATTGGCGAGTATGGCGGCATTCCCGCTTTTTGGACGATGGGTGTTCGTGATTTTATGGGGCGTCCGTACACGCGCATCGGCGAGCTGGATGTGGTGGAACTGTTTATCACCAAAAACCAGCAGGGCGAAGACCAAAAGTATTTTGCCGGTTCGGTGCACGACCATTGGCGCGTGCCCCAAGAAGACGGCAGTATCAAGCGATTGTATGGGTCCAACACGGTGAACGCCACGGGATACCGCGATCAATTTCCGTTTACCGACGACGAGTGGCACACCTATGGAGCACTGTGGGAAAAAGGCCACATTGCGTGGTATATGGACGGCAAGTTGATGCATTCGGTGCGGTATGCCGAGGGCAAAATGCCGCAGTATTTTTACCGCGACGATCCCACGCCGTTGCCCAGCGCCCAGGAAGTGTGGCCGGAACGCCATTTGAAATTTTTGGATTGGCAAGGCAGTAACTGTGTGATGGATCGCGACGAAGAAGTGGTGTTTTTAACCAGTCGAGAAACCTATCCGATGGATGTGGACTGGGTGCGCATTTGGCGCAAGTAATGCGAAAGGTGGAAAAGTAATGAGTTTTGCAAACGAACCGATTCCGGCGGCTGCGGCCGAAGCAGGCATGAAAAAGTTGGTGTTTGCCGACGATTTCGACAGCTTGGATACCATTGACTTGGCAAAGACCGGCCAACCGGGATATCATTGGTACACCGAAACCTACGGTGCGGTGTTGCCGCCGGAGTGTGTTAGCCAAAATGAATCCTATATCCATTTGGGTGCGCCGTTTGACGGAGCCTACGGTTTGGTGTCGTATAGCCGTTCCGGCGATTGCGGATTCACGGTGACCAGCGGGTGCTATTTGGAATGTCGCATGCGCGCGAACATGCCGATGGCGGAAAAAACAAACGGGATCCCTGCGTTTTGGACCATGGGTTTGTTGGATTTTATGGGACGCCCGTGGGCGCAGGTTGGCGAGCTGGATGTGGTGGAGCTGTTTGTAACCGACAACGAGCAAGGCGAAAAGCAAAAGTATTTTGCCGGAACGTTGCACAACCATTATCGCATCCCGCAGGAAGACGGCAGCATGAAAACGGTGTATGCCAGTAATTTGGTGAACGCCTGCGGATATCGCGATCAATTCCCGTTCACCGATGACGATTGGCACACCTATGGGGCGCTGTGGGAAGAAGGCCACATTGCGTGGTATATGGACGGCAAGCTGATGCACTCCATTCGCTTTGCCGACGGCGAGTGGCCGCAGTGCTTCTACCGCGATGATCCCACGCCGTTGCCGACAGCCGAAGAAGTGTGGCCCGGCCGCGATTTCACTTTGCGGAACTGGAAAGGCGCCCATGCGATTATGAATCGCGATGAGGGCGTGGTGTTTGTAACCAGCCGCGAAGGGTATCCCATGGATGTGGACTGGGTGCGGATTTGGCGCAAGTGATGCGAAAGGCGGAAGAGGCAATGAGCTTTGCAAACGAACCGATTCCGGCGGCAGCTGCCGCGGCGGGCATGACCGACTTGGTGTTTGCCGACGATTTTGACAGTCTGGACACGATTGATGTTCACGGCACGCATCGGCCCGGTTACCACTGGTACACCAAATCCTATGGATGCGTGCTGAAAGAAACGCAACTTTGCCAGCAAGACTCCTACATTCACATGGGCGGCGACGAATACGGATTGGTGACATACAGTCGCGACGGTGATTGCGGGTTCACGGTGACCGACGGATGCTATTTGGAATGCCGCATGCGGGCAGCGATGCCCACAGGCGAATACGGCGGAATTCCCGCGTTTTGGACCATGGCGTTGCAAGATTTCATGGGGCGTCCGTGGGAGCAAGCCGGCGAGTTGGATGTGGTGGAGCTGTTCATCACCGACAACGAAAAGGGGGAAAAGCAAAAGTACTTTGCCGGGTCGTTGCACAATCACTACCGTGTTCCGCAAGCAGATGGCAACATGAAAACCATGTACGGATCCAACACGGTGAACGCCACGGGATATCGCGATCAATTCCCGTTCACCGATGACGATTGGCACACCTATGGGGCACTGTGGGAAAAAGGTCACATTGCGTGGTATATGGATGGTCGGTTGATGCACTCGGCACGGTATGGTGAAAATGAGTTGCCGCAATATTTTTACCGCGACGACCCCACACCGCTGCCGTCGGTGAGAGAAATTTGGCCGGATACCAAGCGCTTTGATTGGAAAGGCGAGCACGAAATTATGAACCACAATGAAAGTGTGGTGTTTTTAACCAGCCGTGCCACCTATCCCATGGATGTGGATTGGGTGCGAATTTGGCGAAAATAACGCGTGCCTGTTGGCAGATGAGTCCCCTGCATCGGCCGAAAAGGCAAACAAAAAGCAAAGGCGACACCGGTTGGTGCCGTCTTTGCTTTTGTGAATAAAGTCGCAAAATTTGCCATCTTAGGTAAATGATTGACTTTCCCAACGGAATATGACAAACTGAAACTAAGGAATTATTCCGAAAAAAAAGGAGGCTGTTTTATGAGCTTTAAAAACGAACCGATTCCGGCGGCTGCTGCCGCGGCGGGTATGACCAACTTGGTGTTTGCCGAAGATTTTGAAACGGAAACCGCCATTGATTTCAGCGGTGAGGGCAAGCCGGGATACAGCTTTTATGCCGACCGTCCGTATGCCATGTCCACCCTGACACCGGAAGAGTGCCAAATGCGTGATTCGGTGCTGTACATGAAACCAGAACAATGCGGGGCGGCCATCGGTATGGTAACATACAGCAAAAAAGGCCGCACCGGGTTCACCATGCACTACGGCTATGCCGAAGCGCGTATCCGGGCCGACCAGCCCACTGGTGAATACGACGGTGTGCCGGCGTTTTGGGGCATGGAGAAAAAAGACATGATGGGCGAACCGTGGGTGCGTTGCGGTGAACTGGATATTTTGGAAATGGTGATTCCGCACACCGATGCCACTCGCAAAATCTACACGGGAACATTGCACGAGCATTTGCGCAAGTTCGACGAGAACGGCAACGAAATTCGCAAAGAGCGGGTGTTCGCTTCCAACCTGGTGAACTCAACAGGCTATAAAGATCAATTTGATTTTATTGACGACCAGTGGCACACCTATGCGGCGTTGTGGGAGCCGGGCCACATTGCATGGTATATGGACGGCAAGTTGATGCATTCGGCGCGGTACAACGCCACCGACCTGCCGCAGTATTACTACCGCGACGACCCCACGCCGCTGCCGCGCATTGAAGAAACCCGCCCCGAATTGGCGCATCGTACCTGGCCGGGTGCCCATCATGTGATGGAAACCGCCGAAGAAATTTTGGTGCTGGGATGCAACAAAAACTGGCCCATGGAAGTGGACTGGGTGCGTGTGTGGCAAAAATAACCGTTGTATGAAAAGGAGTTTTTGACAATGAGCTTTAAAAACGAACCGATTCCGGCGGCGGCTGCCGCGGCGGGTATGACCAACTTGGTGTTTGCCGAAGATTTTGAAACGGAAACCGCCATTGATTTCAGCGGTGAGGGCAAGCCGGGATACAGCTTTTATGCCGACCGTCCGTATGCCATGTCCACCCTGACACCGGAAGAGTGCCAAATGCGCGATTCGGTGCTGTACATGAAACCCGAACAATGCGGGTCGGCTATCGGTATGGTGACATACAGCAAAAAAGGCCGCACCGGGTTCACCATGCACTACGGCTATGCCGAGGCGCGTATCCGTGCCGATTTGCCGACCGGTGAGTACAACGGCGTGCCGGCGTTTTGGGGCATGGAGAAAAAAGATATGATGTGTGAGTCGTGGGAGCGTTGCGGCGAGCTGGACATTGTGGAGTTGAATGTGCCCACGGGGCGTCCCAATGACCAGATGATTTATACCGGCACATTGCACGAGCATTACCGCACCGGCGAACGCGACGAGCGGGGCCGCTACAAAACAATCTATGCGTCCAACTGGGTGAACAATTGCGGGTATTTGGATCAGTTCACCTATATTGACGATCAATGGCACACCTATGCGGCGTTGTGGGAGCCGGGCTATGTGGCCTGGTATTTAGACGGCAAACTGATGCATGCAGCGCGCTACAACGCCACCGATCTGCCGCAGTATTATCATCGCGACGAAACCGCGCCGTTGCCGCGTCTTGAAAAAACCACGCGGCCGGATTTGGCGCACACCACTTGGCCGGGTGCCCATCATGTGATGGAAACCGCCGAAGAAATTTTGGTGCTGGGCTGCAACAAAAACTGGCCCATGGAAGTGGACTGGGTGCGTGTGTGGCAGAAATAAAGGGTGCATGAAAAGGAGTTGCGGACATGAGTTTTAAAAACGAACCGATTCCGGCGGCTGCCGCGGCGGCGGGCATGACCAACCTGGTGTTTGCCGACGATTTCGACACGCCGGATACCATTGATTTCAGCGGCGAGGGCAAGCCGGGGTACAACTGGTATACCGACCGCCCGTATTCTCTGATCACGCTGACAAAGGACGAATTGCAAGTGCGGGATTCCGTGCTGTATATGAAACCGATTCAATGCGGGTCGGCTATCGGCATGCCCACATACAGCAAAAAAGGGAAAACGGGCTTCACCATGCACTACGGCTATGCCGAAGCGCGTATTCGTGCCAAGCAGCCGGAAGGCGAGTATAACGGCGTGCCCGCGTTTTGGGGCATTGGGCTGAAAGATTTTTTGGGCCAGCCGTGGGAGCATTGCGGCGAACTGGATATTTTGGAAATCATTATTCCTCACACCGACGCCAACCGCAAAATTTATACCGGCACTTTGCACGACCACCACAAGCGTGCGGAAGGAAAACGCATTGCCAGCAATTTAATCAACGCCACGGGGTATCAGGACAAGTTTGATTTTATCGATGAAGATTGGCACACCTATGCGGCGTTGTGGGAGCCGGGCCACATTGCGTGGTATATGGACGGCAAGCTGATGCATTCGGCGCGCTACAACGCCACCGATCTGCCGCAGTATTACTACCGTGACGATCCGACACCGTTGCCCCGCATTGAAAATCTGATTCCCGAAAAGTTCGACAGCCGAACATGGGAAGGGGCTCATTGCATTATGGAAGAAGAAAACGAAGTGCTGTTCCTTGGCTGCAATTATCACTGGCCCATGGAAGTGGACTGGGTGCGTGTGTGGCAGAAATAAAGGGTGCATGGAAAGCCTGCAAATAAAAAGTCAAGCCCCAAACGGGACTTGAGCGAAGA